>CAZHNW010000148.1:0-9133 GCA_964534225.1 uncultured Leptospirales bacterium
TGACACTTTCATGCGAGACAGGCGGCGGCAAAGAATGCCGTATCTATCTCGAAGAGGATTACCCTAACTATTTTACCGCCCTCTATGTCGTTGAAAGCCCACAGGGAAGCAGTGGAAACTGGGGAGCCAATATCCTTAACAATTATGAAATTCTTCAAGGATACGGATACATGATGTACCGCTTTGATCCCGGAGAATATGATATACGTGTTGAATGGGATATCCCCGAAGATTATACCGGCAGAACCTCATACAACGACCTGGGAGTAACCCTTTTTGACGGAAGGGGAATGAAGTACAACTGTGATCCCGATGGTGATCTTTTCATGACCTTTTTCTTTTTTGATTAAAATCTCCATAAACAGGCCATCTCACTGAAATTTATGGGGGGAAGTAAAGGCCCCGCGAGAAGTCACTTCTGCGGCAGCGCCGCGATATGGTCCCTGCGATAAATTCAAGTATCATAATAAAAATGGCCTGCGAAAACATTGCACTTTCAGCAGGCCATTTTTTACTTAACTATTTTTTCAATCTGAAAAAGGCTATAAGCCTCTTGAGTTCATTGGACTGACTGTTAAGCATTTCAGAGGTAGAGGAGAGCTCCTCTGCAGAAGAAGCTGTCTGCTGGGTCACAATACTGAGCTGGTTCATTCCACTGGCAATCTGATCAGCCCCCATCGCCTGCTCTTCAGATGCATTTGTTATCTCGTCAATGAGCTCCGCTGTTTTTTCCATGCTGGGAATTATATCATTAAGAAGGTCTCCAGCATGGTTGGCGGCATCAACATTTTTATGGGCGAGAGCGCTGATTTCCTGGGATGTCAGCTGGCTCTTTTCTGCAAGTTTTCTTACCTCGGCAGCGACAACGGCAAATCCCTTACCATGCTCACCCGCCCGGGCTGCCTCGATAGCGGCATTGAGGGCGAGAAGGTTTGTCTGGTAGGCGATTTCTTCGACCATACCAATCTTATCAGAAATTTCATTGATGGCTTCCACGGTATCACTTACCGCCTTTCCCCCCTCATCGGCTTTACGCACCGTCTGCTGGGCCATTTCATTTGTTCTTTTTGAATTATCAGTATTTGCCGCAATCGATGAGTTTATCTCTTCCATTGATGAAGTGATCTCTTCTACGTTTGATGCCTCCTCGCTGGCGGTCTGGCTTAAAGATTCAGAGGTGGCGCTTATTTCACCAGACGAATGAGCAAGGGTTGAAGCACTCTCCGCAATTTTTTCAATAATCTCATGTAGTTTCTCTTTCATGACAATGAGATTTGAAGCGAGTACCCCGATTTCATCACCGGAAAAAGACTGAGCTGAATCAATGGCAAGATCGCCATTTTTGATGCTGCTGGAAATCTCCAGGCACTGGTTCACCGGAATCATGATCTGCCTGATAATAAAAAATATCAAAACAAGAAAAACCAGGGAAACAAAAAGAGTAATGCCAATTATTTTTATATAAAGCTGCCTGATCTGAATATTAACATCTTCAATAAAAATTGCCGTGGCGATGACCCATTCCCAGGGTTTGAAAGCCTTGACAAAACTGATTTTTCGTACTGACCTGTTATTGTATGCCTTCGCCTTCCAGTAATAATCGACATACCCTTCTCCATCGGTTTTACACACCTTTACCATTTCAGCAACAAAGACCTTCCCCTTTTCGTCTTTGACTGAACTGAAATCTTTACCTATTACCTTCGGGTTGGCATGATAAACTGATTTTTTATCAAAACTGTTGATGAAGACATAATTCTTGAGGCCTTTCTCAAAACGCATTCCCTTCATCGCTGTAAAGATACGCGACTTTGCCTCATCTTCAGATATTTTTCCATTTTTAAACATCTGGTAATAGGCTTCGGTGATACCATGAGCCGTAGTGACAATTTCTTTTATCTTCACTTTCTTTTCGGCAATAAGATTCGCCTTCATCAGGGGCAGAAAATAGAATGAAATAAAAAGCAGAAAAAAAACCAGGATGGTAATACAGGGTGTAAAAATTTTTGTCTTTAAAGACAGGTTGCGAAAAAACATCATAACGGTTTCTCCTTAAATAACTGTAAAATCAAGTGGTCTCCCCTCCTCCCTGACACAGACACTTCAGGATAACTTTTATGCAGCAAACCATCAATGTCGCATCAGTATACCCCGAATCCCGTGAAACTCAAAAGTATTTTTATTCAAAATGGCAGGATTTTTTTACTTCTACACTTTTTACTCGATATTTATTCTTCTTAAAGCACCATAATAAAACTTCCTGTGTCCCGGCCAGGCGGGACCAGTGTTCACTCATACCTTCGGCATAGACAGGATGTTTTAATGACAAAGGCGAGCCTGTTCCACAGGCCGCTCTCAAACCTTGACCGGGGCGGTGCAGTTGCTCT
This sequence comes from uncultured Leptospirales bacterium, assembly GCA_964534225.1. Classification (GTDB taxonomy): domain Bacteria; phylum Spirochaetota; class UBA4802; order UBA4802; family UBA5550; genus CAZHNW01. The sequence goes on from CAZHNW010000148.1 coordinate 2,388, forward strand.
TGAGGATGTCGCAGCAGGGGCGGCAGAAATTCTGGAGCGGGCGAACGACTGCGTGGGGAACTAGCCGGGTAATGTTAAACTTTTATTTTGAGAGGGGAATTCTTTCCCCTCTCAAAATTTATCAATGGTTCATTGTCCACATTTCAACACCATGCACACCATCATCGGCGCTGAAATAGAGACGGTTGTTTATCACCGCAAGATTGTTGACATTGGAGGGACCGCCTACAGAAATCTTTTTAGGATTACGCAGTCGGTAATCAGAATTCACCGGGTCAGTGGCAAGTGATGAATCATAGACATAGAGATCATGATTCGCGTCTGTTCCGGCAGAAAAATAGAGTCTACCGTCGAGAACAACAAGATCACTCACTTCTGACCACTGATCGGTAATACTGGAAAGATCAAAAATTGCTTCAACTGAATCATCTGCATAGTTGTAAGCCTTGAGGTAATCACTTCCGTCTGCGATTCCATCTCCCATGGTAAAATAGAGACGGTCATTATAAACACAAAAATTTTCCAGAGGATTACCTGCCCCCAGAGCTGTTTCAGCAAGAGCGTTAGAACCATCATATGACCATAATTCATATGTAGTGCCATCTGATGCTGCACTGAAAAATAATCTGTTATTGTATACAGTCAATTCAGAAGGATAGGAAGACACCGGGGATGTATTTATTTCGCTGGTCGATACCCCATCAAAACTCCAGAGTTCTACATCTCCCCCCGTTTTTGTAGCAGAAAAATAGAGTCTGTCATTATATACAGTTATATATTCAGGGTAAGATGATAATTCATCTGGTCGGATATCCTCTACCAGTTCAGGCACTGAGCCATTAAATGAATAGAGTTCCGTTCCGGTTAATTCAACATCTACTAAAGCAGAAAAATAGAGTTTACCATTCCAGGGAGTAAGATACTGAGGGGTTGATGCATATATATCATCCCCGGTCAAATCAAATTGAGTTACCACCTGACCATCAAACGACCAAAGCTCTCTACCGTTGCCATCATTAGCACTAAAATAAAGAGTTGAATTAAAAATCGCAAAACCTATTGGCGTGGCAGCTCCACTCAAATTGATCTCCTCAACCATTCTGGCAGAGCCGGTATTTTCATTATATACAAAGAGTTCCTGACCACTGGTGCCATCAGTTGCTGAGAAATAAATCATATTATCATAAAGAAAAAAATCAGAAGGATAGGAGTTAGATGAGGCGTCACCCGGATAGATGTCTGCCACCATTTCCAAAAGATTCTGCATCTCTACCGTGACAACATTGCTGCCAATATTCAAATCAGCGGTGGCGCTCCCGGTATACCTTAAAGAATTTATATCATAGGCAAAAATTGATATGAGCCGGTTTTGACCTGCCGAAATATTTTCCACAACAAGGTCACCTGAAAGGTCTGTTATCTCAGCAGTTACCGCGGCCATTCCCGCCGCCTCGACCCTGACTTCGATTAGATTTACTCCGTCAGGAGCATTAATGGCACGTGAACCTGATGTTTTTATAATAAGGGTCGCTTTATCTCCGGTAGAAGGAGAACTGAAACAACCTGTTACAATAATAGAAAAAAGAAAAACAAGAGAAAATATACTTTTAGTTAGGTTTAACATTTTGGCCCCCTCAACAATTTCCCGGCAAACAGTAAGACTGGAGATGACATAACAATAAATATATGACAGGTCAAACCATTTTCTTTTTTTTAATGGATTTCAGATTTTCAACCCAACCAGACGGATTGCACATTTCACTTTCGCCGACCGGGAGGGTCGGCAGTGAGGCTGCGCGCAAGGACCGGCAGAAAAGGGGGCCCCCTTTGTTATACCTTCCCCCCTACCCCAGTATCTCCGCCAGTGACTCAACAGCGGCATCAACAGTTTTCTTAATATCTTCTTCACTGTGCTGTGCCGAGAGAAAGGCCACCTCGTATCCTGACGGGGCAAGGTAGACACCGCGCTCCAGCATTGCCCGGTGAAAGGCGGCATACTTTTTCATGTCACCCTTATGCACATCATCCACCGAGGTAATGGCAGGCAGGTCGGTAAAGCTGAAAGTAAAAATAGAACCGATCTGCGTAAAGAGAAGTTTACCCCGGTACTTTTCAAGGGCGGGAGAAAGCAGTTCTTTCATCAGGGCGGCTTTCTTTTCGAGTTCCTGGTAGATATTTCCCTTGAGAAGTTTTTTCAACGTGGCAACACCCGCAGCCATGGCAAGGGGGTTGCCTGAAAGTGTCCCCGCCTGGTAGACAGGGCCGTCGGGGGCGATTTTTTCCATGATATCTTTTCTTCCGCCATAGGCACCCACGGGAAGTCCACCGCCGATGACCTTCCCCAGTGTAGCGAGATCAGGCTTAACGCCAAAACGTTCACCGGCGCCACCCGGTGCCAGGCGAAATCCCGTTATTACCTCATCGAAGATGAGGACAATACCGTGCCGGTCACAGAGGGCCCTTACTTCCTGCAGATACCCCTCTTTAGGTATGATGAGGCCGTTGTTACAGGGAACCGCCTCCATGATGATGGCGGCGATAGTGTCACCCTCTTTTTCACAGAGGGCACTCAATGCATCGATATCGTTGAAGGGAACCACCAGCGTGTCCCGGGCGTTTCCTTCGGTAACACCGGCGCTGTCAGGCATGCCAAAGGTGGCAAGCCCCGAACCCGCCGCCACCAGGAGATGGTCCGCGTGGCCGTGATAGCATCCCTCGAACTTGACAAAGCGGTCACGCCCGGTAAAACCCCGTGCAAGGCGGATGGCGCTCATGGTCGCCTCGGTTCCGGAGTTGACGAAACGCACCTTTTCGATTGGCTTACAGGCACCGGTCACCAGCTTTGCCAGTTCCACCTCGTAACGGTGGGGGGTACCAAAACTGGTCCCTGAAAGGGCCGACTCCCGCACGGCAGCAACCACGTCATCATCAGCATGGCCCAGGATCAAAGGGCCCCAGGACATGCAGTAGTCGATATACTCATTGCCGTCGGCGTCGGTAAAGCGGCTCCCCTTTCCCTTTTCGATAAAAAGGGGCGTGCCCCCCACTGAGCGAAAGGCACGCACGGGAGAATCGACTCCCCCGGGAAGATATTCAAGTGCTTCGTTATATAATTTTTCTGACTGGTCCTGTTTCATGTTATTTTCTCCTGAAATACTGTTTTGAGGGCCCTTACCAAAAGGCAGGTGTCGCTGCCGGTTGATTCTTTATATAAATGCAGGGCAAGAATCTCTCTGCTGATATTAAAAATCCAGTATATTTTTTTTTACTTTTTTTGTCTAAGGATTTTCCTGAGGATATACTATTTGACATCACACTCCTCCTGTTCTACAAATGAACATCCTGACGGGTAAAAATCACCGCATGATTGATCCTTACAAGGAGAAAAAAAGATATGTTTCATCACATCAGGCAAGCTATGAATAAAATTCTTCTGCTCTTAATCACCGGCATGGTGAGTCTTACCATGGCCTGTGCCCACAACCAGAAATATTCAGACCACAGCCCCTCTGTCTCCCCTGACGGGAAGATTATCATCTACCAGTCAAACAGGATCTCAAAAGGAGCCTATAAAATCTATGTTAAAAAAAAATCAGGCAAACAATGGCTCCCCCCGCAGGAACTTCTCCTGGCAAAAGAGTTTACCGGTAACATTGCGGCGCCATTTATGACCTACGACCAGAATTCCCTTCTCATCAGTTCTGATAACGAAAGCGGACTGGGGGATGTTGACATCTGGATATCCCGCAGAATGGGAGAACTCACCTTCAGCAAACCTGAAAACCTCGGCGCCCCGGTCAACTCAAAGGGCTATGACGGCTTTGCCTCGATTTCGCCTGACGGCAAATCACTCTTTTTCATTCGCGAGTGCCCAAAAAAAAAGGGGTACAAAGACCATATCTTCGGCATATTCGTATCACGCAAAGTCGGGGGGAAGTGGACCGAGCCTGAAATGATCCCGGAACCGGTCAACTCGTCCACATCAGAATTCGGGCCCATCATACTTGCCGACGGAAGAAGCCTTCTCTTCAGCTCAGCACGTCCCGGGGGCTACGGAGGATACGACCTTTACAAAACAGAAATGCTCAGCGGTGGTAAATGGACAGAACCGGTAAACCTGGGCCCCACCATCAACACATCCTTTGACGACCGCATGGCGTCGATACCGGCAACGGGGAACATTATCTATATATCCAGCCCCTCAACAGAGAAAGGTGAAATGTACCGCATTAAGGCAGTAAAAATACCGGAAAAGTTGAGACAGTCTTCGGTGGTGACCGTAGAGGGAGTGGTCCAGGAGGCCGAAAGCGATAAAATAATCACCGATGCAAAAATAACAGTGACCAATATTGAAGACGGTTTTACCCACACCACCAGGAGCAATGAACATGACGGCAAATACTTCTTCATCCTCCGCAAAGGAAAAACATACGATGTTGCCGTAAAGAAAAGGGGCTACACCTTCTACTCAGAAAAATTCGACCTGAGGAAACTGGCCGCATCCAACGCGGTCTATCGTTGCATCAAGCTTGCCCCCATCGTGACGGGAACACGCATGATCCTGAAAAACATCTACTTTAAATACCAGAGCGATAAAATTCTTCCCGAGGCTGACCAGGAACTGCAGAGGCTCCTTGACCTGATGAAAAAGAATCCCGAAATGAGAATCGAGATTTCAGGCCACACCGACAATGTCGGTTCCGCACGCTACAACAAGAAGCTCTCCCGCAAAAGGGCTGAGGCGGTGCGAAAGCATCTCGTAGAAAAGGGAATCGACAAAGACCGCATGACCGCCATCGGTTACGGCTTCGAGCAGCTCATTCTCAAGAAAGGGACAAAAAAAGAAATGTCCGTGAACCGGCGCGTGGAGATAAAAATCCTTTCGATGACAAATGATGAGCAGTCTTCACCGGCAAAGTGACAGGTCAAAAACCGTGACCATTCTCCCCCTCAATGTTTCATGACAGGGGGGGAAGTAGAAGCGCCCTTTCACCCGCCGAAAATTCCCCCGCATTTTCCCGTGGGGCGCCCTCCCGCAAGAGCGATGGTCCCGTTTACCAGTACCGTGTCGATGCCTTCTGAATACCGGTGCGGGTCGCTGTAAGTAGCATGGTCCCTGATCGTTGCGGGGTCGAACATGGTAATGTCCGCGAAGTTACCCTCTGCGATTCGCCCCCGCCCCTGGAGGTGAAAAATCTCCGCGGGCCGTGAGGTCATGGCAGAAATCATTGCCGGCAGGGATTTAACTTCTTTATCGAGAACGAATTCACGAATCATCCTGGGGAATGTACCAAAGGCACGCGGATGAGGGCGCGCCCATCCCTGCGGTACTGTCAGGGCGTCTGACCCGGGAATGATGTAATCACGGGCAATGAATTCACCCACGAATTTCATCTCCTGCCTGAAGTAGAGCACCGTGGGGACCCTGCCGGAAGTTTCCGTCAGCAGGGAGGTATAGACATCCTCCGGTGCCCTGTCTTCCTCTTTCGCGATATCAGCAATTGTTTTGCCCTGGTAGCTTTTGTTTCCACGGTAGATAACACTGATGAGAATCCTTTCAGGCCCCATCCATGAGAAGATATCGGCGGCGGCACGTTGAAGCTTTTTCTTCCCCCCGCCTCTTTTAAACTCGTCTTTCACACCCCCTGAGGCAATGAATTCTTTCGGCAGCAGAAGGGTAAGGGTCGAACTCCCCGCCGCGTAAGGGTAGACATCGCAGGTGACTAACTGGCCACGGGAACGCGCTTCCTCAACAGGGGCGAGAAGGTCTGCCGGCGTCATCTCCCCGAAGGGCCGGTTGATCTTGATATGCGAAAGGTGAACCGGCACGCCACCGGTACGGCCGATCTCGAGGGCCTCACGGGCCGCGGCGACCACGCCATACTCACCCGTCTCATTTATTCTGCCGCTGTTCTCACGGGTGTGTGTCGCATACACCCCGTTATGTTCAGCAACAACTTTCGCCAGTTCAATAAATTCTTCCGTGGGGGCAGAAAAACCGGGGAAATACTCGATGCCGCTGGAAAATCCCCTTGCCCCGCGGCGCATCATGGCATTAAAAAAATCCTTCATCCGCGCCATCTCCCCCGCGGAGAGACTACCTTCGCGGGCGGGGCCAAAAAGATCGAGGCGCGCCTGGCCGTGGGGAACGAGGTGATAGACATTGGTACCGAAACCGATTTTTTCAATAATACGCCGCCACCGGTCAATGTCCGCGTAACCTTCGCCGCAGTTGCCGGTTATAACCGTGGTAACCCCCTGGGTGATAAAATTATAGTTACCCTTGAAAGACGGCATGAAACGGGCGTAGTGCCTCCTGTACCCGGCACGGATAAAGGTGAGGTCACAGTGGGTGTGGGGGTCAATAAAACCGGGGCAGGTGATTTTCCCCGCCCCCTTGATTTCAACTTTTGCTGCGGCACCCTGGAGACTGCCGATTTTCTCGATGCGGTCTTTTTTGATGCCGATATCGGCGGCAAAGGGGGCAGACCCGCTGCCATCGATGATTTCAGCGTTACGAATGATACTATCATAAACAGAATTCAAACCACTGCTCTCCCTGCCATGCCGTTACCCAGAAAACAACATTCGCCAATATCGCCCTTGAGGTAACAGCTTACAACCACTTATTCTTTAAAACTTCCCTCGTGTGATAGGATATGACCATGTCCGCACCGGCACGAAAAATCGAGGTGAGCACCTCCAGCGTCAGGTCCCGCTCGTCACCGCGACCCGTCTCCGTTGCG
>CAZHNW010000149.1:0-8925 GCA_964534225.1 uncultured Leptospirales bacterium
GGAAAAGCTCGCATTTCAGACAGAATTTTCATACTTGAGGCATGTCCCGAAAAAAAAAATAACCCCCTCATTGCTGATTTAACCGCGGAAACAGATAATTTTTTCTTTGGTTTTTTTGTTGTTCTTGATTTTTATTTTTTTAATAACTTTGGGGTTCACCCAAAAATTGGTGGAGGCTATATCCTGCAGAATTCCAGGGTAACTGGTGAAATAAAAAGTGATATTGGGAATTCATTTCCCTTTACCGGTTTTGGTGTTGATTTTTCTTACCGTCTGAACCGTTTTGTCTCCATAGCTCTGAATATGCAGTCCTATGTAGAGATTGAAGAGGGAACTGCAACTTTGTTGAACACTATAACTTTTGGTGTTGATTTGAAAATTTAAGGTGTCTACTGATTTTAATATTATTTATATTAAACAATTACTCAACATCAACAACAAGCATTGTAATATCATCATTAAAATCCCTGTCTTCATTGAAATGTTTAAGTTGATCTATAAGGTTTTGAGTAAATTTTTCTGGCGATAGATTTGCATACTCATCTATACTTTTTTGAAGTCTCTTTTCACCGTAGAGCTCACCTTTTCTGTTTTCTGCTTCGATAATTCCGTCGGTATATAAAACAATTCTGTTGCCGCTTTCGAGCTGAACCATTTTTTCTTCGAATTGAATATCCTCCTCCCAACCGAGGGGAATACCTTTCGCTGATAATTCTGAAGAGCGGTTCCTTTCTTTTTCATAAAGATAGGGCGGTAAGTGTCCTGCTGAAGAATAAAGCATTGTTCTGGATTCTGTATCTATGGATGCAAAAAAGACAGTAACAAAATTACTGTTAACGGTATGATTCAGTATAACCTTATTTAACAGGGAAAGTGTTTTTGCCGGGCTTTTTTTGTCAGAGATGTTCTCCAGTGCTATCTTGGTAACAGTTGCGAGGAATGCCCCTGGTAGACCATGGCCTGATACATCAGCCATGACAACATTTAAAAGTCCATCTTTGAGTTCTATGGTATAAAAATCTCCCCCCACCTTATCCATGGGCATATATACTGCATAGTTATTATATCCGGGAATAATCGTGTTTTCCCGGGGTAGAAGGCGCTGCTGTAACATTCGTGCTACTTCAAGTTCCTTTTCAATTTCTTGATTTCTCATTGCGATGATTTTCTGGTTCTCATAGTTTTTGAGCAATGAAGATATACGTGTTTTTAATTCAAGAGAATTAAAGGGTTTATGCAGATAATCATCAGCTCCTGTTTTAAATCCCGTGATTTTTTTCATCATATCAGTATCTGCAGTTAAGAGGATAACAGGGATCATGTTTAAAGTGCTGTCTGCTTTTATTTTGCTAGTCATTTCAAAACCATCCATGCCGGGCATCATGACATCGGATATAATTAAATCGGGTTGAAAATTTTTTGCTGTCTTTAAACCGCTTTCTCCTTCTTCAGCCTGCATAATATGATATTGATCTTTAAGTAGTGCTTTTATGAAATTTCGCATGTCCTGGTTATCATCTACAACAAGAATGGATTTTTTATCCTTATTATCTTCTTTCAGTGGGGTCTCATTAGTGTTCTCCTGCCCGGGGGATACATCATGAAATATGTCTGATTGACTGATTTTTGTCATCCTGTAATCTCTGATATAATCATTGAGATTGTTGCCATCGGTAATGATTATATTTTTCATTCCCTCTAAATGTTTTTTCCCCATAGGCAATGTTATTGTAAATTCAGTACCATGATTTTGGGGGAATGAGTTTATATCTCGGCTTTCTACTTCAATTATGCCGCCATGAGATTCAACCAGTTCTTTGACAAGAGCGAGTCCAATGCCGGTACCTCCATGTCTTTTTGATGATTGTGAATTTACCTGGCTGAATCGATCAAATATCAAAAGGATATCATCTTCACTTATTCCTTCTCCTGTATCTGAAAACTTAATTTTGCAGAATCCATTCTGTTTTGTTATATCGATAGAAATTTTTCCGCCAGTCTGAGTAAATTTTAATGAATTAGAAAGCATGTTCATGAAAATTTTATCCATTTTTTCTGGATCAAAAAACAAATTAATTAATGATGATTCGGAGTTAATTTCGGTATTTATATCTTTTGTTTTGCCTGCAAATTTAATTTGTGAAATATATCTTGAGGCAAATTCAACTATATTATTTTCCTGAACCTCTAAGGTCATTTTACCTGCTTCGATTTTTGAAAAATCAAGAAGGTTATTTACGAGTTTCAAGAGGCTTAAGGTGTTTTTATGAAGATTGGCGAAAAAATCTTCATCTATCTCATCTATATAATCCCCGCGAAGAACTGATTCTATCGGACCAAGCATAAGAGTAAGGGGTGTACGGATCTCATGAGATATATTAGAAAAAAAACGTGTTTTTGCATTTTCAAGATCTCTTCTTGCTTTTTCTTCCATTTTTTTGTCTGAGATATCTCTTGCTATCCCGTAGAATTCAATTTCTCCAGAACTGTTTCTGGTCATTCTTACTGTCTGTCCCGACCAGATTGTATCATTATTATATGTGATGATGGGGAATTCACAATAGGTGGTTTCGATGTTTTCTTCAATCTGTCTTTTATAAAGTTCGAGCAGTTTGTCTTTGTAGTCAGGGTGGATAAGTGACAAAAAGTGTGTCCCAATAAATTTTTCCCGGGGAATGCCGGTCATTCTTGTGATTGCTGTGTTCACATATTTAAAATGACCGTCTGGTTTGCATATAAAGACACAGTCCGTCAAGTTGGTCATTAATTGCTGATAATTGTTTTCGCTTTCGCGCAAAGCATTTTCGGCAATCTTTTTTTTCGTTATATCATGAACAATACAATCAAATTCTTTGATTCGTCCCTTTTTATCCCTTACTGTTTTAATATCCTGAACCAGCCAGATTATTTCGCCATATTTTGTAACAGCGGGCAGTTCATGTTTCGATACGTCTATTTCTTCTTTTAGGTAACGTTTATAGTACCTGTATTCATTTTCGCGATAATCCTTTCTGATAAGATCACGATAATTTAATTTTTTCAGTTCCTCATCAGTATAGCCAAATTTTTTTTGAAAAGCAGGATTAGCATAGATGATATCGCCTTTCCAGTTTGTTTTATAAATCACCTCATTTGTATTTTCAATCAGGTTACGGTATTTTTTTTCTGAATAAACAAGTTCCCGGGTTCTGTTTTTTAAGGTTTCTTCAAGATTCTGTTGAATTTTTGCATTTTCAATGTAGGGGCCGAGGCTGATACTTAGATGGTAAAGAAATTTTAATTCACTGGGAGTATAAGCTGATGTATCTGTTTTCATGCCAAGAAGAATGATGGCTATCATGAAATTTTCGAAAAAAACCGGCAGGAAAATTTTTGACGACCGTATCGGATCATTAGTCGGCACATTCAGCTCGAAATTGAGAATAATTGATTCTATTTCATCCGAGCTTACAAAAGAATATTTTGAATCAATATGCATTATTAACGGGTGATTTGAATCAATGGATATAGTTTCCGTAACTGTTTTGTCTGGATTATTAGAAACCAGGTCCTTAATAATTGTGCGTTCTCCCCGGTATTGATTAAATTCATTTTCAAAAAATAAGACAGAAGAATCCGAACAGAGTAAATATTTATAAAACGAAACGGAAAGATTATTTGAGATTTCACAAATGTTTTTCGATTTTGCAATAACATCTACCAGGCTTTCAAAATCATTTTCCAATTGTTTTTCATGTTTTCCGATAAAGTGATCTTTCAGTTGTCTCAGGATAAAGTTAAGAGTAAGAATTATTAAAATAGTGAAAACAGAAATACTTAAGAAATATTCGCTTGTGCTGCTGATATTTATTAAATATACTCCAGTTGAAATAATCACAACAGTGGCGCTGTAGTACAGAAAGGTCCCGAATAATCGGATCATTTCATTACGGTTATACCTGAACAGTGCAATTGCAAAGAATGATGTTGTGATAAATACAAAATTGCCCGGTGGATAAACATTATACCCGTTCATGGCGGGAAAATTTCCAATCATCAGTATGGCTGAACTGGCAGAACCTATCAGCAGAAATAACAGCCTGTGCCTGTCATAATCATTGTTGCATTTTCTGTGGGCGATAGAGAGTATTATGAAATTGTAGATGATTGCGAGAACAGAGAGAACCGCCATGACGTCAAAAAGTATCCCCTTTTTTGCAAAAAGCCCCCATGAATAAATATACATTCCCTGTAAATATAATGGTGATTGAGTGAGAAACAGGAGTATAAATGATGTTATAAAGGCTGTTACTGGAACCCATTTTTCAGTGTTGCGTTTTGCTACAGTCCTCATGAGCTGTATGCCGACAGGGGGCAGAAAAACAATAAATAGATGGCTCAGGCGGCTTATTGTAAGCCCGGTTTCAGGAAGATCGATAATGCTGTTCAAAAAAATGTCAATACTTAACAGGGTATATGAAAGCATTATGATACTGAAAATAATTGATTCCTTTCGGTTTTCCCCCACTCGTAAAGATAAAAATGTAAGAAAAATAGAACTGATGATAGAAATGAGTGGAGGCAGGCTGTAGATATCTAATTTTTTTATTATAAAGTTAATGTTATAACTCTTTAAAGCCCACCAGATTACCGGTAACGACAGGATTAAAATAATTATTACAAATATTCTTGCAGCGGTTACAGCAATGCGCCGCTTTGTATGCATATTAATTTTTATTACATCGTGTCGGTAAATGCCCCAGGCCATAAAAAGAATAGGGAAAAAAGCAAAGTTTCCCGGAGGATATATGTCTATACCATTCAGTGCCGCCAGGTTTCCCAGTGTTAAAATACCAATTACCAGAATCGCGAAAATAATGTATTTAATTTTAAGGCGAGTGTAGATGTCTTTTTCATTGCGCAGCCTTTTTGCAGAGAGAATAAAGGTATAAAGAAGTGAAATCATGGCCCACAAACCAAAAATTTGAAGGACAACACCTCCCTTTGCAATATATCCCCAGTTATACTCCCATAATCCATAAAAGTAATAATCAGTAAAAACGAAAAGTGATATTAAAAAGCTTATGGCAAATGCACCTGTTTCAAGGAGCCTGTTTTTTTTATTCGTTATAGAGTGTGCAAAAAGAATTAGAATCGCAGGACCGTAAACATAGAAAAAATGCAACGATCGTTCAATCTTCATTATAAGAGAAATATTTCCCTTAAATATATGATGGGCAATAAATGCCGGCATGATAAGTGAATACCAGAAACAGATGAGAGCAAACAGGGTATTTTCATATTGTCTTCTGCTCTTTAGTAGAGAAAAAACACCAAGAGAAACACCCGTTAGAAGAAAAAGAATCGGTGGAATGCAATAAATATTAAAACATTTTATAAAATCCTGCATTGTGCAGTCCTGAGGCCAGAATGGGTAGCATTATATTTAAGGATAATTACTTTTATGATAAAAATAATTTAAAAAATCATTTCATGTCGGAAGTTGTTTGTCAACAGGATAATTTGAAATAAAAAATCTATTTACGCTGTTTGATCAGGTATAAATTTTAGAAAATTACTTATATCCTTTAAATCGGGCTGAATCCTGATTTATGATTATAAAATTAACAGAGTCAATTACAGTATTAAAGGTTCATAATATTTATTGATGGATGGGAAGTGACTGAAAATAGTTTCATAAAGCAAAATAATTTTTTGTAAAATGATTTTTCTCAAAAGAAACATATCTTACCTGACCTGTTGTGAGAAAAATTTTTCAATCATTTACAGTAATATTTTATTTTTGAAAATATATTGACTTTTAACAGGTTACCTGTAATAGTGCGAAACAAACACAAGAATGAGGTGAAGGCATGGTTAAGAAATTTCAAAAATTATTTTCCGGTATTTTCTTTTTAATGTTCATGTGTGTTCTCCTGCTGTCTTCAAATGCAGAGGCGCGGGGAAGTTCAATAGAAACCCGTGTTTCTCTTGATCTGGGAGTTAATCTTACTTTTTTTGATGTAAAAAATTACGGAAAAGACGAGTATGACATGATCGGTGTTGATTTTGGATTTGATGTATCGGTAGGCAACCAGCTGAGTTCCACCTTGACTGCCGGTGGAATGCTGAGCTGGCAGTTCATGGTTAATCCCCCCTATGTGAATGTCAATGGTACGGAAGTATCTGACTGGAATGCAGTCTATTATGACATACTTATTGCACCCTTTCTTCAATATAATTTCAGCAAAAATTCATTTTTTGCCTTTGCCTTTGGCTTCGCTGTTTTTTCCACTGCAGGAGAGGATGACTTTATGGGCAGTGTTCCCATGGGAGTCGGTGCCGACCTGAGAGTGGGCCATGACTTTGAAGGTTCAAACTTTGGAATTTTTGCTGGTATAGGAGCATATTATACCATGGCAAGCTGGGGGATAACTACAGCGGATGTACAGAATGTAATAATTAAGGTTGGAGTCACCTATATTTTCGGGAAAAACTGATGTGACTGCAAAATAATAACCAATCTTATCAGTTTAACATTATTTTGGTTTTCTGCCTGTATGTCTCTGCCGTGATGAGTATCCCGTGATAACTCTTCATGGCAGAGAGGTCAATCTTTCTAACAGACAGGTAAAATCATATCGCTACATAGTTACGGTTTTTATGACACTGCCTCTCCCGAGATTTTTTTCCTGTGAGTTTTTTATCGCAATAAATATTTTTGTGTCAAAAAAAACTTTACATCACTCACGTTTCTTAAAATGGTTGCATAAAACCTGCTCACAGGGAGACTCCTATGACAACCGCAACCATTACCTACACTATTACTGACGAAGCACCCGCACTTGCCACCTGGTCCCTGCTGCCTGTTATCGAAGCATATGTAAAGGGAACAGGTATTGCCATTGAGACAAGGGATATATCCCTTGCAGGAAGAATAATTGCACATTTCCCTGAAAACCTTACCGAAGACCAGAAAATCCCCGATCACCTGGAAGAACTGGGAGAGCTTACCCTGAAACCTGAAGCCAACATAATTAAACTGCCAAACATAAGTGCGTCAGTTCCCCAACTCAAGGCGGCTATTATGGAACTGCAATCCCAGGGATATAACATTCCCGATTATCCTGAAGAGCCGCAGGGGGATAAGGAAAAGGAGATCCATAACCGATACGCAAAGGTACTGGGCAGCGCGGTGAACCCTGTACTGCGGCAGGGTAACTCTGACAGAAGGGCCCCCGTATCAGTAAAGGAATATGCAAAGAAGTATCCCAAATCGATGGGCCTGCCCCTGCGTGAATGGGACCCTGATTCGCAATCACATGTTTCCCACATGACCGTGGGTGATTTCTACGGCAATGAGAAATCTATTGTCACCGAAACGAATGACTCCCTGACCATTGAGTTCACCGGAACCGACGGATCCACAGAAACATTAAAAGACGGGGTGGAAGTCCTGGCCGGTGAAATTGTCAGCGGAACCTTTATGAGTAAAAGTGCCCTCTGCGCCTTTTTTGAAGAACAGATAAGGGACGCGAAGGAGAAAGACCTTCTTTTTTCATTACACATGAAGGCGACAATGATGAAGGTTTCCGACCCTGTCATATTCGGCCACTGTGTATCCGTCTATTACCGGGAGATTTTTGAAAAACATAAAGAGGTTCTTACAGAACTGGGCGTTAATGTAAACAACGGTATTGGTGACCTTTATGCCAGGCTTGAGAAACTGCCTGACGATAAGCGTAAGGAAATTGAGTCTGACATCCAGGCACTTTATCAAAAGCAGGCCGGCCTGGCCATGGTTGATTCCTCCCGGGGTATTACCAATCTTCACGTGCCCAGTGATATAATTATAGATGCCTCCATGCCCGTTGTTGTCCGGGACGGGGGTAAAATGTGGGGCGCTGATGACCAGCTTCACGACACCAAGGCGGTTATCCCGGACCGGTGTTATGCCACCATCTACAAGCAGGTTATTGAAGACTGCAAAGCTAACGGCGCCTTTGACCGTGCCGGCCTGGGATCGGTACCCAACGTGGGTCTCATGGCGCAGAAGGCTGAAGAATACGGCTCTCATGCCACGACCTTTGAAGCCCCCGGTAACGGCACCATTAAGGTTCTCGATTCTTCCGGTTCAGTATTGATGGAACATAAAGTAGAAGAAGGAGATATCTGGAGAATGTCCCGGGTACGTGATATCCCGGTACGGGACTGGGTAAAACTTGCCGTGTCACGAATGAAGGCAACGGGGGTGCCTGCTGTTTTCTGGCTCGATGAGAACCGCGCTCATGACGCAGAGCTGATAAAGAAGGTCAATGTATACATCAAAGATCATGACACAACAGGACTGGAGTATCACATCATGGCCCCTGTTGATGCCATGAAATTTTCACTTGAACGCATCAGAAAGGGTGAAGACACAATCTCCGTGACAGGAAATGTGCTGCGGGATTATCTGACAGACCTTTTTCCCATCATAGAACTGGGAACCAGCGCCAAGATGCTTTCTGTTGTGCCCCTTCTCAACGGTGGGGGTCTCTTTGAAACAGGCGCCGGAGGTTCCGCTCCGAAACATGTTCAGCAGTTTGTGAAAGAGGGGCATACCCGGTGGGATTCCCTGGGGGAATATTCAGCACTCATGGCGTCCTTTGAGCATATTGCAGCGACCTCTGGCAATAAAAGAGCAGGAGTGCTCTCCGAGACCCTTGACAGGGCTATAGCGGATTTTCTCGAAAATGGAAAATCACCTTCCCGAAAGGTGGGAGAACTGGATAACCGGGGCAGTAACTTCTACCTTGCCCTTTACTGGGCACAGGCCCTGGCTGAACAGACAAAGGATGCGGAACTCCAGCAACGTTTTAAAGAAGTGACTGCTGCCCTCAAGGAAAATGAATCAAAGATTATTGATGAACTCAACGCTGCCCAGGGCAGTCCCGTTGATATGGG
>CAZHNW010000150.1:0-8875 GCA_964534225.1 uncultured Leptospirales bacterium
GGCGGGCGGAAAACATAACTGCTGAGTTTGCCAGTAGTTATAAAACAGGGAAATTCGAAAAAATTAATTTTAGCGGTTCCCATGAAATAAATGTATCCAAAACAACGTATTTTTTTATTATAATCTTAATCTGGATGTAAAAATACTTGACCTGTAGAGTATTTAATTATTTGTTGAAATAATTAAATACTCAGGAGATAGTAAAGTGAAAAAAGTTTCAAGAAAAGATTTTATCAAAAATACTGCTCTCGGGGCGGGCATTTTTTCATCGTCTGTGGTTTCTGCTCCTGTTTTTGCAAACAGTCTCAAAAACGGTGAGCTTGCAACGCTTCTCGATCTCAGAAAATGTATCGGCTGTGAGGCATGTGTTTATGCCTGTCGTGAAACAAACAAGGCAAAATTTCCTGAACCCAAAAAGCCTTTCCCGAAAATGTTCCCTTCAAAAGTAAAAGTTGAAGACTGGTCAGATAAGAGAGATGTAACTGACAGGCTTACTCCTTACAACTGGTTGTATATTCAGACAGCGACAGTTGAGAAAGACGGCAAAAAACATGAAATATATATTCCCCGGAGATGCATGCACTGTGAAAATCCTCCATGTGTAAACCTTTGTCCTTTTGGAGCTCTTTCAAAAAATGATAAAGGAATCTCAAAGATCAATGATGAACTCTGCATGGGTGGAGCTAAATGTCGTGATGTATGCCCCTGGGATGTCCCACAACGACAGACCGGAGTTGGCCTGTATCTAAATATTTTACCGGAATATGGCGGAAATGGCACCATGTACAAATGCGACAGGTGCTACGACAGAATTGATCAGGGTCAGTTACCTGCATGTATTGAAGCCTGCCCGCAAAATGTACAAAAGATTGGTCCCCGTGATGAAATCATTAACGAAGCCAGAAAAATAGCAGAAGAAGAAAACTGTTACCTCTATGGAATAGATGAAAACGGGGGAACCAATACCGTATATATATCTGAAGTACCTTTTGATCAAATCAACAGCAGTATCGAAAAGGGCAAAGGTAAACTCCACTTTGACAGTGTAGCTGATACGATGGCAACAGCTCAAAATCTTTCTATTGCTGTTCTGATGGCTCCCTTTGTGGGTATTGCCGCAGGAATACTCAAAGCCCGGAATTTTTTTAAGGAGAAGTTTAGCAATGAATAAAGAAAGAATCTTATTTGGATTACTCCTGGCCATTACATCCTTTACTGGTTTTGTCCACCTCCCCCTGGCAAAAAGATACAGTGTCGTTAAAATTCCCGGATTATCCTGGACCGGTGATTATTTTATAAGCCACTATGTGCATTATATTTCCGCAACAGTTCTCCTGTTGTGGCTTGCATACAAAGCAGCTTTTTTTATTTTTGAAAAAAATAAATCACTGTCTACATCAGGAACTGTAAGGGTTGTGATTCTTTCAACCCTTGTTGTTTCAGGTCTTTTGCATGTTGTCTCAAATTTGAAAGGTGTAACATTTCCCGCCGGTTTTATTACCGCCATTGACTTTACACACCTTGGTTTTACATTTCTTTTTCTGTTTGTATATGTGCCACTTTCAACGATGGGCAGGAGTTTCATGAAAAAATAGTCAGATTTTTTAACCTATCCCCTGTTTGCCTCCATGAGCTCGACAAAAGACTCGATACGGGTCTTCATGGGGCCCTCGGAAAAAGCGCGGGGATCATTCATGTCACACTGGAGAATCAAGACAGGAACCCCTGTCTGTTTCTGGATCTCCTCTTTCAGGTCAGTCATACCCGTGCTTGAGGGACGACATGACATGTTTTCGTGAAGAACCACGCCGTCGATTTTATATTCCCTGACATTATCAACAAAATACTTGCTACGGGTTTCCAGGTTATAGGCATAGGGAAGATTCATGATGATACGGGCAACTTCCCTCAATGAATCTTCCATGGGAAGATCCAGGGTCTTGCGCGGCGCGAATGACCATGTGTAGGGCTCATAGGTTACCACGGCGCCGTATTGAGCCAGGTCATACATGAAACGCATCCGGTACCAGAAGGGAATCCCCTCGTACATGAGGCGAAACTTTTCTTTACCCTGCGTGATGGTACCCTCACCCTTCGCGGCCATTTCCTTTATGTCGGCAAGGATCTTTTCATAAAACTTAATTCCTTTGTCCACGCCGGGCATTACCACCAGGGGAAAGAAAGCCGCTGAGGTTTCGGCGCCGCTGTAGGGAGAGGGAACATTTTTTCGGTACTGGTATATCTCAGACCAGAGGCTGCAGAGGCGCTCTGATTTTTCAAGAACACGGCGCATTTTCTTTTCGCTGTAGGTCTTACCCGTGTATTTTTTCATAAAGTCAGCAAAATCAAAAAACTGTTCCACCACGTAGTCGATATACCCATCCATGGCCTTTTCAGATGTTCCCGCGACAACGCTGGGAATATCAAAGGCGAAATAGGGGACCTTCAGTCGATGCGCCTGAATCTGAAACCATTTCCAGTGGGTGTCGCATATTGTGTTGGTGCAGGTGATAATGTCAGGTTTATCAAGACCGCCAAGGGTCGTCTTGATATTTGTATCATAGGCGGCAAGGCTTGTCTTGCAGTAGGAGCAGAGGTCCCGTGAATAGCCACAGCTTTCAGTATACTCGATGAGACGCTGAGACTGTTTACGCGCCGCCGCAACCGTAGCCATGTTCTCAGGGTGATGGGGGAAAACATCGCATGCCCAGAGGAGTTCCACGGGAAAACCCGCGCATGTCCAGGCGGTCTTCTTCCATGGAAGTAACGTGGCGAGTTTGCCCTTTATCAGGTACCAGAGTATGACCCCTTTCAGATCACCCGCATGGGGAAGTGGATTGATGCGTATCTTCTCTTCTATTTCTTCAAGATGTGTTTCCAGTTTTTTCTGGTTCATTTTTTTCTCCCGGATTAAAGTGTTTCCGCGAAAGCGGAAAGACGGTTCGTCAGCTGCTGGTCCATAAGGGGGGTAAACTCACGCTCAAAGTGCATGACCCGGTAGCCCTTCTCTTTCAGGGCCTTGTTGACTTCCACGCAATCATAGGCAAAGGGCTCACAAAACTTCAGGTTCTGCGACAGCACCCCGTCGACAGGGGTCTCTTTAAGGCTTTCAAGGAGGAAGTCGATGCGTCCCTGGATGCCCACCTTTGTTGCGGGACGGGGAATCCCCAGGTAATAAGTGGCCAGTGCCTCGAGAGGCGCCTCGTCCTCGGGAACCAGCCGTGCGAACATTCTCTCTCCCGTGGAGAGATCGTCACGTACAACGCGCATGCTGCATTCTTCGAGAAGGTCCATCCATTCCGCGTAGGTCGTGTCCGAACCGGTGAGGTAAATTCGTGTTTTATTTGCGGGGAAGTTTTCCCTATCCTTCCAGTCATCATAGAGTGCCCTGAGCTCATCTTCGAGATTCTCACCCGGCTGCAGTACCGATCGAATGAGAGAAAAATATTCCCTGTTGGGGATGTCCCTTATACTGCGCAGGGAAGAAATATCCGACAGGAGAACCCTGACTCGGTTCGAGGCGAGAATGGCATTATTCAGATCACTATCAGTAATGGTAATACCGTATTGCTTCTGTATCGCCTCGATCATTCTCTTTAATTCAACAACGAAAAAACGCTTTGCCGCCCCGTTATTCTTCAGGGGAGAATTGAACCAGTGAAGAAAAGGAGTCTCCACGTGACGCTTCCAGACATCGAAATGACGGTTCGTGGCATCACAGCCGTGGGCAAAAATAATACCCTGCCACTGCTGAGAAAATTCAAGGGCCTCGGAGAGCCAGCTGCGGGCGGCAGGGCAGAAAAATTTCGCAAGGTAGCGGTCAGCCGCATCAGTACCCCTGTGTACATCGCCGAGTATTTTATACGGTAAAAAACCTGCTGCAGAAATTATCTCCACGGGCATATCATGAGACGCGTCAAAATAGGCAATTGTTTTCATCTTCCCTCAATGTTCGCTTGATTATCATTTGTATGTCATTGTCGTACGCCATACTTATTTCCATAATCCGGCTGGTAGTCTTTTTTTTCAAGAATTTTTTCTTTTTAATCAATGGCCATATTTGAAGGCGAGGTAGCTAACCTCGCCTTCAAATATGGCCCCCAAAAATAATTCAATTAATTCCCCCCATACTCGGGATTAATATTGACAGACTTGCCTGAAAAGTGAAGATGTCAAAAACGGAATGAATGATCATTCCTTAATTGGAGCCTGCAGTGAAAAGTGACAAAAAAGACCGTATTCTTCAGGCAACCCTGAAGCTCATAACCGAGAACGGTTTTCACGGCACACCGGTATCGATGATCGCCGATGAGGCGCAGGTCGGTTCCGGCACCATCTACAGGTACTTCACCAACAAAGAAGCAATAATCACCGAGCTTTATGACATTGTCCAGGAGGAACTAAACCAGGCAATCCTTAAAGGTATCCCTGCAGGGATCAGCATACGGGATGAAATCTATATCAAGTGGAAAAACATATTGAATTTCTACATGGAAAATCCCTGCAAGGCTAAATTCCTTGACCAGTATGCATCCTCCCCCTTTGTCAGCAGTTCCGTGGTGAAAAAAAACAGAAAACGGTTCAGCCACTATGATGAACTGATCAAGCGGGCCATTACGGAAAAAGTAATCCGCAGTGTCCACTACAGTTCGATCACCGTTCTCATGTGGGGGGCCATTCAACAGCTTGCGGAGAGACACCGCAGCCGGACCCTGAAACTGACACCGGACCAGGTTGATGAAATTTTTTCCATCTTCTGGGACGGCATCAAGGCTCAGGGGGCGTAACACTGAAATCCCGCAGGGGAATCAGTATTAAATTTTTGTGTGTGAAACACAGGAATGAACATTCATTCCTAATATGGTGTTCTACCTCGGTAGAATGCCGCTTCAGGCGCGCCTGAAAATATGTGTGAGGAGTTTTTTATGGATACGATAGTTGATAAACGCGACCAGGATTTTGTTCTCTACGAGATGCTTAAAGTTGAAGACCTTCTGCAGGTCCCTCAATACCAGGAATATGATCAGGAAATGTTTGATATGGCAGTAAGCCTGTCTAAAGACATTTCTGAGGAACACGTTCTCGGCTGCTACCAGGAAGTAGACAAAGAAGGTGTAAAATTTGATAACGGGGAAGTCTATGTCTCCGAAAAGTACAAGAATCTTCACAAAATCATGAACGATGCAGGCCTTTTTACCATGGGCATCAGCCAGGAATCAGGCGGGCAGGGATTTCCCTACATCATCGATATGGCCGCCAAGGAATATTACTCATTCCACATGGGATTTTTTCTTTATCCTGAAGCAGCCATAGGGGCGGCCCACCTCATTGACGTCTTCGGAACAGAAGAACAAAAAAGAAAATACATGGATAAAATGTATGCAGGTATCTGGGGCGGCGACATGGTACTCACCGAACCTGATGCCGGTTCTGATGTAGGCGCCCTGAAAACAACCGCGGTAAAAATGCCTGACGGACGTTACAAGATAAAGGGTAGCAAAATCTTCATTACCGCTGGAGAAAATGACCTTTTCGAAAACATTGTCCACCCCGTACTTGCCCGCATCGAAGGTGACCCCGAAGGAACAAAAGGCATTTCTATCTTTCTCGTTTCTAAATATCATCTCAACGAAGACGGAAGCCTGGGCGAAAGAAACGATGTTGTCTGCACCGGCATCGAGCACAAGATGGGACTCAAGGGTTCTGCCACCTGCAGCATGAGCTTTGGCGACAACGATGAATGCTACGGTGAACTTCTCGGCGAAGAGAGAAAGGGCATGAAAATCATGTTCCAGATGATGAATGAGGCCCGTATCGGCATGGGACTCCAGGGCCTGTCAACAGGCTCTATTTCATACATGCATGCCCTGCAATACGCCAAGGACCGTATACAGGGAAAACATATCAAGGACATGATGAATCCTGACGCCAAATCAGTTTCCATCATCAAGCATCCCGACGTGCGCCGCATGCTGATGAACATGAAAACAACTGTTGAAGGACTCAGGGGACTTGTTTACTACTGTGCCCATGCCCTTGACAGATCACATGCCTTAGACGGAGAGGAAGCTGAAAAATGGAAAGGCATCCTTGAACTCCTGGTACCTGTTGTAAAATCATACGGAACCGACGAAGGTTTCCGTGTAACTGAACTTGGCATCCAGATTTTCGGCGGCTACGGATACTGTCAGGACTATCCCATGGAACAGTTCATGCGTGACCTGAAAATTGCCTCCCTCTATGAGGGGACAAACGGCATCCAGGCACTCGACCTGGTGGGCCGAAAGCTGGGCATGAAAAAAGGACAGGTTCTGATGAATTTCCTGGCTGAAATGAATGCCACGGTAGAAAAGTACAAGGGCTACGAAGACCTGACCAGCACCGCTGCGATAGTCAAAGAAAACATTGACCTTCTCGCGGGAATGGCCATGTACTTTGCTAAATGCGGCAAGGAAGGAAAATTCATGGTTCCCATATCCGGAGCCTTCACCTTCCTCAACATGATGGGAACGATTCTCTGCGGCTGGATGCACCTCTGGATGGCGGGAATCGCATCAGAAAAACTCGAAGAAATATACGGGCAGAAGGGCGTTGACACTTCTGACAAGAAGGCACTCAAGGCCCTCGCTGCTGATGATAAGGAAGTTGCCTTTTACCAGGGAAAAATCTTTGGTGCTTCCTTTTTTGCACGTAATATTCTGCCCCGGGCAAAGTCAATGGCGGAGAGCATCAAGACAGAAGACATGTCAATGATGCATATCCACGATGCCTCATTTGCCTGTGGAGAATTATAAAATTCATACCTTACCCCCAAAACCCTTTTAAAGGTCCGCAAGGGCCCTCCTGACTGTTTAACCGGAGTCCGTCAGGGACGGACTCCGGTTAAAATCTTTTTATCCATGAAAATTTTTACTCAACAATTGTACCGTCAGGAAGCATCAGGTCCGAATGGGGGATTCCATCCTCCTCCATCTGGTAGCGTACGCAGGAGTTATTATTTACGGAACAGTACCTGTCCACCCAGAAATAATCAATTTCTCCCCTTTGAGCACGAAAGTATACGGGACAGCAGTATTTCCATTTGCATTCATTTTCTTTTTTCATATTTCTACAGAGAACAACGCGTTTATAACACTATACATCAATAGTTGTACCTGCCGCAACAGCGATAAAATCATCACCATAAATTTCAGCGAAAATCTTTTCCGCATCCTCTCCCGTGCAGTGCGTGGGGGCAACCTTCTCCACCCCTCGCGCCTTAAGGTTATCTGCTATGCCGCGGACCTCTTCTTCTCCACTGTTCATCAGGTGGAATCCCCCGAGGACAATATGTATTCCTTTGCCGGGACATGCCTGCCCTGCCTTTTCCACCATGGTAACGATTCCCGGATGGGAACAACCTGTTATCACCACAAGACCTTCTGGCCTGTTTATAACAAGGGCCTGTTCAGGCATGGGTATGCCCTTGTAGACAGACGGTATTTCCCCGGTGAGAAAAAAATCATTTCCCAGGGCGAGAGGATCCCCGGCGGTTACAGGCTTTCCTCCACTGATTTTTATTTCATTGATAAAGCCGTCAGAAAAACCAGGGCATACATACACCGGGATGCCCCGGCGCTTTTTCAAAACACCCTGCGAGCCGCCGATATGGTCCCAGTGCTCATGGGATATAACTATTGCTTCAATACGTGAAACTTCCCGTTCCATTTTTTCAAAATTCTGCAGAAGCGAAACCGGTTCTTCCCCGGTATCAAAGAGGATTCTTTCATCAATGAGACAGGAAAAGCCCCATCCAGACTGAATGTCATTTCGTGATGATGAATTATCGTACAGTATATCTATTTTCATGTTACATTCTCCCTTACGGTTCTCACTGCCGGCAGTTATGGCTGCAGGGCTTTTACTTCCCCCCCAAAAAAAACGGGGCTGTTCTTGTTGAAAATGATTTTCATTAAAAAATGATAGCCATGAAGGAAAGTCTGTCAAGGAAATAACAGGCTTATTGAAAATACGGGGACTGTTTCTCAGGATGAGCAATCAAGAGGGAAAAGCGGCTATTCGTCATCTGACGGATCTATTACCGATACTCCGGAAGGTGTAAAATCCTTTTTGTTCAGAGTAACAACAGTAAAACCGTAATGCAGTCCCTGGGCTGCAATGAGGCTGTCTATTGCGGAAAGAGGTTTGCCGGCTTTTTCACATAAAGCTGTCATAGTACCCCGGTAAAGAAGGCATTCCAATTCAAGGGGGATTATTTTTTCTTTATAATCGGTTAGTATTGATTCAAGCCAGAATTCCAGTTTTTCTTTTTTCTTTCCCTTTGGCAGTTTGTCTATGCCTCTTTTCAGTTCGCCGGGGGTAATGATGCTTATATACAGGTTATCAGAATGCCGGGTTTTGATCCAGTGTAAAACATTTTTATCGGGTAACGGTTTTGTCAATTCTGAAAGAATACAGGTATCAAGAAGATATCTCATAGCTTGATATCCCTGTTCGTGGTTTTATCCCTTTCAATGTGAAGACCACGTTTTGTGGAGGGTGTATTAAGAAGAAAATCTTTAAAGTCAACTTTTTCTCCTTTTAGTTTTCTATATTCCTCTGAAGAAAGAATCACGGCAGTTTCCTTTCCCCGCCGGGTCACAAACTGGGGGCCTTTTTTAAGGGCATCCTCTACCACCTGGCTGAACTTACTTTTAGCGTCCTGAAGCTTCCATATATATTTCATGTATCCACTCCCTTTGTAAATATCATGACTAGTCAGTCTAGTCAGATTACAAAGTTTGTCAATTCATTTTCATAGAATAGTCCGCACCAGAAAAAGGTAGCAAATTAATTTTGGGGGTAGAAAAAGACTATTAATTTTGATTCAACCATG
>CAZHNW010000151.1:0-5690 GCA_964534225.1 uncultured Leptospirales bacterium
GGGCACAGATGCAGGGTCCGCTTATGTCTTTGAGCTTGATCAAAACGGTTTATGGGACACCATATTCAGGCTTTTCCCGCTTGACGGCAATGTTTACACAGAATTCGGGGGAGCCGTATCCGCTGACGGTTATAATGTAATTGTGGGTACAGGTGACGATTCAGATACTCCGGGCGTGGCATTTATTTATAATGTTGAGTGAGACAATACTCCGGCACAGGCATAACTGGCAGGCGAGGTTGGCCAACCCCGCCTGCCAGTTATATGATTTAATTTTTCTTCTTTTTATTCATCTTTTCGACACGCTTGATGAGATCAGAGAGCCCGCGAAAAAAAGGTTTCTGATACTTCGTTTTTAAAATCATCTTTGAAAAAAAGATATTATCGCGGTTATATGAATTAATATAAAAATAATAAAAATCCTTCATAACCGTTTCAAAAACTCTGCTGTCGCTTTTTTTCTTCACCTTTATTTTCTTTTTTGAAAGGGCCCTCCTCTTCGCCTGGTAACGTGAAAAGGATTTTACCGCCTTAACCGTCTCCGCTGCATCGATATAGATCACATTATTTTTCTTTTTCAGCACACGCGCCGCTTCAGGATCAATCTTATACAGAAAAGTTCGTCTCATACGGGGCCGCATGGCGGATATAAAAACAGGTTTTGAAAGGGCCACCACAAGGCTTTTACCGGACATGGCAAAAAAGACCTTTGTCTTTTTAACTGTCACGACATGCCCCTTTATACGCCCCAGCCTGAAGGGCTTTATCTTTTGCTTCGGGGCCTTTGCAATCAGCTTTTTCAAAAGCCCTTCCATGACAGCACGGTTTTTAATATTTGCGGTAAAAAAGATCCCCATCTTTTCAGGGGTAAAGGTTCCACCATCGAAAAAGCCCCCGTTGATGTTTCCCGCAAGATTGTCAATGAGCTCTGCCTGCAGGTCAATGTTTTCCTTTTTTTTCAGCTGGTTCATTTTACTCTGCATCGACATCCCTATAAAGGGGGGCAGGCTTTTCATGATAAATGCAACGTATTCTTTAAAATTTATACCCATGGAAAACAGGGCGACAGGTTTACCCCTCATGCCAAGAATATTTTTTTTATCATAGGTAACGCCGCGATAAATTTTCAGAAGGTCAGAATCAGCCTTAAGGTTAGCAACACTTTCCATGACAAGGTCACCCCTGCTGTAATCGAGAGAAAGGCCGAGACCGCGATAATCCTTCATTGCCTTGAGTGCGTTCTTCATCATGCCGCCGTAAAGGCTCATCATCATACGGCTCCGGTAATCGAGGCCCGGGCCGTGCATCGCCTGGTTCATCGCCATACCGTAAATTTCGAAAAGTTTACTTCCATCAAAATAGAGATATGCTTCCTCTGATATATCGATATTCTTTACTACGTCTTTATAAATATCCGTATCCCCCAGGGGATTTTTCCGCTCCATAATTTTTTTCATGTAGGGAACAACGTCCCCGTCGGGATTATGCCCCAGGAAAAGATAGCCGTTACGCATGGCCATACCAAATGTCTTTCTCACTTTCCTGTATCTTTTGGTGTCTCGGGGAAGAAACTTCACCACGCCGCCATCACGCTCGTAGCGCACCGTATTTCGGCTCACCTTTTTCATAACCATTTTTATCGTATTGATAATAACGGGATCTTTCTTTATGGGAATACAGAGAACAAAATTCATTGAAGGTTGCCGTGCATTACTGAGATTTATATCAGAAATGGCAATCCCCACCTCCCGGGAAAGATCGATACCCTGGTCTGCAAGATCTTTCTTTGAAAAGGGATTAAAACCGATCTGTTTTTTCATCCGGTCAACATTTTTGATTTCATTGCCAAAAAAAGTCGTTTCGGTAACGGGAAACTGGGTAAAAAAATCATCAATGGATTTCATGACAAAAACCATATCAGTCCCGCCGGGAACAAGTGACGAAATGTAATAAAAATCATCGTAGACTTTTACCGGTTCCGGAGTGGGGTCACCCTTGATCTTTCCGTCAGCATAGTCCGCCTTCATCGTCATACCGTTGGAATATATCCAGGTACCGGGACCGGACATCTTTCCCTTTTCCCATGTCCCCTCGTACCTGCTGCCATTATAGAAAAAGAGTTTCCCTTTGCCGTGAAACGTCCCCCCTTTGAATTCACCCACGTAACGGCTCCCGCTGGGGAAGGTATAGGTCCCCTTACCATCGGTACAGTTACCGGCAATGCAGTCGGCAAAAAGCGAGCCGGAAGAAATAAGAATAACAGCAACAACATAAATAATTTTTTTCATTGGTTTCTATCCTGAATATAAAATAAGCGTCAAAGATGACGAAAAATAATAGTAACAGGGGGAACCGGTGGCGTCAATCACTTTGCACCGGCAGACGGGAAGGATTACCTGTTCCTGATGCAGCGGTTGAGAAGGCGGTTGCACCGGCGTGAAACAGTGTCAGCAGAGCCGGCACTGCATGTGGCGTTACAGGGTTCGAAAACATTCTTAAAACAGGCTACGGCATCACGGTATTCTTTTTTCCCGATAATAAGATAGACTTCCACCCCATCCGCCTGTGTGCAGTAGTTGGCGAGACAGCGGTTTTTAGAATTCATCGAAATACCCTTGCAGTCCCGCGCAGCAAAGGTATGAACAAATTTCTTTTTCTTCGGCGTTTCAGAAGCCCTCTTTTGAGCAGTCATGTCAGCAAGGACCACCACTGAAAAGAAAAGAACCATCACCATAACCAGAATTTTTCTCACGTTGCACCTCCACGACAGGTTTCTAATTCCATTATCGTTCCATGGTGGTAAAATTTTCAGGTTTTTTCAGGCGGGGTGAGGAAGTTAACGCACCGCTACAGGGACTCATTTTCGCTGACCCGTGACCTGAGAAAATCCTCAAGGCTTTTATCCCGGCATGAATCACATAGAGAACAAAGCAGGTCTTCATTGTTAACGATTTCTTTCAAAATGGCCCCCCGCTCATCAAAGGTAAGCCCGTTAAAGGAAGTCGAACTTTTCAAGAGTTCCCGCGCCTCCCGCAATGCGGTGAGGATCACGTCGATGTCCTCAGGGATATGTTCCTGGAGCCTGCGCCTCAAACGTCCCGCCATGGAAGGGGAGGCGCCGCTGGTGGAAAGTGTCATCAACAGGTCACCCTTGCGATACATCGAAGGAATATAAAAACTGCAGTTGGGGGGATCATCCACGGCGTTAATGAGAATATTTCTCTCTGATGCCTCTTCAAAAACTTCCCTGTTAACACCGGGATCATTGGTGGCGGAAAAAACCAGTATCGCCCCCTCACAATCACCAGGCATGTAGGCACGCCTCACCAGTCGAAGCTGCCCCGGGTTATCGGCGGCAAGGGCATCGAATCCTGAATAGAATTCAGGAGAGATGACACGCACCTCCGCCCCTGCGTCCAAAAGATCACTCGTTTTTCGAAATGCCACTTCCCCGGCGCCGATGACTACCACGGGACGGCCCTGGAGGTTTATCATTATCGGATAAAGATTCATCATGCAAGAAGCTCCTTAGGCTGCTCAAAATATTCCCCTGCCGCCTTGAGTTCTTTCTTTTTTTCATCATCAAGGCCAATCTCCTCGTCAGTGAGGTAACAGGCGGGATCCGGCCCCCAGGGATCATCATAGGTACGATAGGCCCGCACCCTCATGGCACCGGTACAGAGATCACGATAGCGGCAGAGACGGCAACGCCCCTTGATATAATCGACCTTGTTTTTCAGGCCCTTCATCAGGGGTTCACTCTCGTCGAGCCAGATATCGCCGAAACGTCTCTCACGCACGTTGCCAAGATCATAATCCTGCCAGAACTGGTCGGGATGAACATAACCGTTAAAATCAATGTTGCCAATGCCAACACCGCTTGAATGGGCGCCGCCCCCATTCCATGAAAGGAGCCGGTGAACCTCTTCGGCCTTTTCGGGGTTTTCCTCTTTTAATTTAAGATACATGTACACCCCGTCAACATGGTTATCAACGGTAAGTATATTGATATCGAGATTGCGGTCAAAAAAATCCTTTGTGCGCCTCATGATGATATCTATGGCGTCACGAGATTCACGGTAGGTCAGGTCATCCTTGAACATATTCTTACCGCGCCCTGAATAGACAAGGTGATAAAAACAGGCACGGTTAATGCCCTCATGTTCAATGAAATCAAATATCTCTTCAAGATCAGAATAATTATGCCGTGTCAAAGTCAGGCGCAGGCCCACCCGCTGTTCCGCGCTGCGGCAGTTTTCAAAACCCGCCATGGCCTTTTTAAAGGCCCCGTCGACGCCGCGAAATTTATCGTTTACCTTTTCCATGCCGTCGAGACTGATGCCTACATAGACAACACCGGCGTTTCGTATATCACGGGCCATCTGTGCATCGATAAGGGTCCCGTTTGTAGAAATTACAGGACGTACATTCTTTTTCGCGGCATATTCAATAAGCTGAAGAATGTCTTTTCTCATCAGGGGCTCGCCACCGGAAAAAAGAAGAGAAGGAGTGCCAAAATCAGCCAGCTCATCAATGAGTTTCAATCCTTCCTTGGTGTCGAGTTCACCATCATACTTTTTGTTTTCAGAATCGGTATAGCAGTGAACACAGCGAAGGTTACAGGTTCGGCTGACACTCCAGACAATAATGGGGCGCCTCTCACTTGCAAGTTTCACCACCTGGTGGGGGCTGTTGCCGTGACAGTCAGGGCCGGATTTGGTACCATAACGAAGGCCGTCACCCGTGGATGTTCCGCCGCAATAGAGTTTGCCTATATCAATCATAGAATCTCTCCTTCCATTGTGAAAATTCTGGTGAAAAATAGATCACCTTCTGTTTCTTGAACTCCCTCAGTGACTTCAATACAAGACGATCATGAAGGCCTGTTTTCTCTTCGAGGCCTTTCAGTATACCCCCGAGTTCGCCTTCGCTCCGGGCATGGATCATGGCAAAGAGGCGGTGTTCCCACCTCCCGGGGTAGAGGGTACGCAGGTAGAGATGGGTAATGGCCTTCTCTTCCACGAAGGGCTTTACCAGTTCATCTGCCGGATCACCATCAGGGATGCGCCATGCTGTCATGGCGTTACTGGTATATCCCGCCTGCCGGTGACGGAGAACCGCCGCGTAGCGGCGCATGAAACCGCCTTCCTTTAACTTCCCCGCTGCACTCAAAAGTGCCGCGCCGCTTTTGATACCGGCATCACCTGCCAGTCTATCAAAGGGACGACTCTCGAGGGGAAGGTCTCTCTGGAGGACAGCAACAGACTGCCGCAGTGAAGCGTCAAGCCCCGCCGGCGCTTCTACTTCCCCCCCCTTTATTTCTTTATCTTTTGTCTCTCCCCCGTTACCGATGGAGAGGGTAAATCCAATCTTGTAGAGCTTTTCGTTACGCAGCATCAGCATGTCCTGGGCACCGGCGCGGCGCGCCAGGAGGGCGGCGCTTTTTTCAAAGCTCTCAGGCGTCTCCTCCGCAAGGGTGAACCATATATTATAGCGATGGTCTCTCAGGTAATTGTGGCTCACCCCGGGATGGGAATTGATAATATCCGCCGCCTTTTCGATGTCATTATCAGGGACCTGAAGGGCCACCAGGCTCAGGTGGTACCCCAGGGCGGTTCATAACTAAAATATCTCCCTAAAGCTAAATTGTACTGTCCCTATTCTGCCGACATTCTCCACCCGCGTACAAT
>CAZHNW010000151.1:5700-8573 GCA_964534225.1 uncultured Leptospirales bacterium
CGGGAACACCGGCTTTCTCACCGATGCGGGCAAAGGGACACGGGTCAAGGGGGAAGGCTTTCTGCAGGTGGTTCAGGATTTCTGCTTCAACGCCGGTGAATCGTGACATTCACTGTATCCCTTCGGTTCATACATGCAGTAGGGCTCTGCGTCCAGGTGGTTCCCTGTTTCATAGTAGGCCCTGGCGCGGCATCCCCCGCAGACCATCCGGTATTCGCAGGCGCCGCACTTTCCCTCGAGGCGGTTTACATCGCGCAGTTCCAGGAAAAGGGGTGACTCTTCCCATATCTTTTGAAAAGTTGTCTTCAGCACGTTACCCGCCACCAGAGGGAGATACCCGCAGGGCTGAACGTCTCCCCTGTGGGAAATAAAGCAGACACCGCTCCCGGCAAGGCATCCCCGTGTCATGGCTGCCATACCGTCTGTTTCAAAACTGAGTTTTCTTCCTTCTTCTTTTGCCCGCTGTCGTATCACCCGGTAGTAATGGGGGGCGCAGGTTGCCTTGAACTCCATGGAGGTCTCTTTCGACCGGTCATAGAACCAGTTCAGTACCTCCTCGTATTTTTCAGATGAGATCATGTCTGTTTCAGCAATTTCGATACCGCATCCCACGGGGACCAGCATGAATATATGCAGCGCCACCGCACCTTCTGCCTCGGCAAAGGCAAGAATGTCGTTGATCTCGTCAACATTTCTCTTTGTCACAGTCGTATTGAACTGAAACTCCACCCCCGCCTCTTTCAGAAGGCGTGCCCCCCTGACAGCATTATCAAAGGCGCCCTCTATGCCCCTGAAGCTGTCATGGCTCTCGGCAGAGCTCCCGTCAATGGATATGGCCACCCGGTTAATGCCCGCCTCTCTGATCTTACGGGCGATTTCCTCATTGATGAGGGTTCCGTTACTGGCAAGGGCAACACGCAGTCCCTTTTCAACCGCGTATCGGGCGAGAGAAAAAACATCTTTACGGTACAGGGGCTCCCCGCCGGTAAGAACAAGTATGGGGGAAGCGAAGGAGGCAATATCGTTGATGACGGATTCGATCTGTCCCTGTGAGAGTTCGCCGCTGTAATCAATGTCTTCTGCTTCTGCCCGGCAATGTTTGCAGGTGAGATTGCAGCGTTTTGTCAGCTCCCAGAAAATAAGGCGCGGTATATCAGGCATTTTCATTTTTCTACAAAAAGCTCCTCTACAAATTTTCTCTGCAGGTGAAGGTGTTTTCTTTCTTCTTCATGACATTCACTGGTACGGTGCTGTTTCTTAAGGTTGATAATGGGATTATGCAGTGTCTTTGTCATTATCTGCTTCGTTAAGTCTTCTATCAATGCGAAATCATCCTCGGAGAGATGTTTCAGTTTCTTTTTTCTGTAGCGGTCGAGTTCGTTCAGCCTGATCTCATCGAACTTGTTCTGGATTGAAACGATGGTGGGCGCCACGGAGAGTTCGTTGTACCATTCATAGAATTCCCTGGCATTTGCCTCTATGAACTCGGTGGCAAGTTCAGCCTCGCTTATACGGTTTTTCAGATTATCATCGGCAATACTCTGCAGGTCGTCCACGTTATAAAGATGGATATTCTCAACATCTCCCACGTTGGGATCGATATTGCGGGGCACGGCAATATCGATGAGAAAAATAGGCTTTTCCTGTCTCACCTGCATTATCTCACGGGCCATTCCGGCTGTGACCATGTAGTGAGGAGCGGAAACAGAGGATATGACAATATCGACTTCACAGGCTACCTCCTCGATTTCATCGAGAAGGACCACGTTAACATCACGGTCGATTTCCGCGGCAATACGTTCTGAATTATGAAGGGACCGGTTGGCAACGGTTATCTCGCCAATATTATACTTGTTAAAATATTTCAGTATCAATTCACCCATTTCCCCGGCACCGATGAGAAGTGCCTTTCTTTCAGAAAAATCGGTAAAAATATTACGTGCCAGGTCAGTAGCGATAAAGGCAACGGAAAGGGGATTCTGGGCTATTTCGGTTTCGGTGCGCACCTGCTTTGCCGTGCGAAAGGCCTGGTGAAAAAGTTTGTTCAGTACAGGCCCTGCTGTCTTGTTGTGTACAGCATGGGTGAAGGCATCCTTTACCTGTCCGACAATTTCGTTTTCACCCAGCACCATTGAATCAAGGGATGAAATGACCATCAGGAGATGCTTTACCGCATCCCGGGAATACTTAACGTAGAGACAATCCTTAAAATCTTCATAATCAAGGCCGGATATTTCTTCATAAATCTTCAGGACTGTTTCAACACCGTCACGAATTTTTTCCGCGGCAATATATGTCTCAACACGGTTACAGGTGGCCATGTAGACCGATTCACACACCGATGATGCTTTTATCTTTTTGTAGAATTCAGGAAGCATATCATAATGAAGAGAAAAACACTCTCTTTTCTCCACGGGTGCGGATTTGTGATTAAATCCTATGACGGCGATATCGGATACACTGGTCATCTCTCTATCCTGTTTATACATTCTGTAAAAACTTTCACATTATACCTGTTTCGAAGGGAAAACGCAACTATTTCCGACTCTTATGGCAACCCGGACCCTGCCCCTTACTGCAGAATAATAGAGCCAGAAACGCTCCCAGGAGGCTCTTATACTTTCCTAATATACATATCCCATCTGTCAAGCATGGTTATGATATTGTTTATCATTAATTAAGTACATTCTTAAATAATAAATATCATGGCAAGTAATTAATTAAAAAAATCACCGGGGAATTGTATCCCTGAAAACCTGAACCACACCATAAACTGTTTATACCGGCATTTTCATTTGATTTCCCCTTCATAAAGACATTTATTTTTATCATAGAACAGATTTATATATCACAGGGGGAAAATATGAAACGCT
>CAZHNW010000152.1:0-8426 GCA_964534225.1 uncultured Leptospirales bacterium
AGGACGATGAATACAGCAGGGCCGGTGCTCAAATCGAGAGTGATGTAGAAAAACTTTACGATTCATCTGATATAATAATGAAGGTTAAAGAGCCGGTGATGAATGAGGCTCTTAATAAACATGAAGTGGACCTGTTGCACAAGGGACAGTTGCTTGTGACATTTCTCCATCCCGCAAATCCACTTAACCACAAGATGGTGCAGGATATTGCAGCAAAGGGGATCATTAGTCTCTCCCTTGATTCTATACCACGCATCTCACGGGCCCAGTCAATGGACGCCCTGACATCCATGAGTACCGTTGCAGGATACAAGGCGGTGATATCAGCAAGCACCATGCTGCCGAAATTTTTCCCCATGATTGGGACCGCCGCGGGAATGATTCAGCCTGCGAAGGTTTTTGTTGTTGGTGCCGGGGTAGCGGGACTTCAGGCCCTGGCAACGGCGAAAAGGCTGGGCGCCGTTTCCTATGCTGCTGATGTCAGGCCGGACGCGGTGGAGCAGGCAAAAAGTCTCGGTGCGAAGATTATTGAGACGGGGATTCCTCCGGAAAAGGCCGGGGGGGAAGGCGGTTACGACATGCAGCTTGAGGAGGACATTGTCGAGATCGATAGAAATGCATTTAAGGATATTATCAAAGAAGTTGATGTTGTCGTTCTTTCCGCCCTTGTTCCGGGGAAACTCGCCCCTATCCTTGTCAGCGAGGAAATGGTCAAGAGTATGAACCACGGGGCAATCATTGAGGATATCTCCATCGACCAGGGAGGAAACTGCGCCCTCACCGAATCAGGCAAGGTGATTAAAAAGTATGATGTGACAATAAACGGCACCAAGAATATTCCCGGTTCTGTACCGGTGACAGCAACCCATATGTTCGCCAAGAATATTCTCAACTTTGTAAAAATACTGGTCAAAGACGGAAAGATCAATATTGACCAGGGTGATGAAATCATCAAGTCAGCCCTTGTAACCATTGACGGGAAACTTGTTCATGAAGGGGCCCTTGAAGCCATCGAGGAAGTAAAGGGAGGCTGACATGGTAACGACACTGATCTTTATTGGCATTTTTATCTTTTCCACGCTGGTGGGATACAAGGTTATCTCGGATGTTCCTTCACTTCTGCATACGCCTTTGATGTCGGGAATGAACGCCCTTTCGGGGGTAACTGTCGTGGGCGCTGTTGTGGCAGCTTCAGCATCCATAATTCTTGCGAGTAAAATTCTCGGTGCTCTGGCGGTTTTCTTTGCCACCATAAATGTTGTCGGGGGCTTTGCCGTAACCGGGCGCATGCTTAAAATGTTTAAATCAGACAGGTAGGGAACAATGAATATCGGATTCTATGAAATAACAGCAGCGGTGGTTGTTCTTCTCACCCTTTTCGGTATCAGGAAAATGAATTCCCCAAAGACGGCTATTCTGGGGAACCGCGCAGCCTCCGTGGCAATGCTTGCAGCCCTTGTTGTGGTCCTTGTTCACAACAAGGTGCTGGATGCCCCCCTGGTGATTGCTTCGCTCATCGCAGGTGGTTTTACGGGATTGATCATGGCGCGGCGGATCACGATGATTCGCATTCCACAGATGGTTGCCCTCTTTAACGGCTTTGGCGGTCTCGCCTCGCTTCTTGTTGCACTGATCGTGCTCAATGACCAGCAGGGAGAGCTCACCCTTTTCAGCAATGCTGCCGGTCAGCTTGCTGTTATTATCGGGGCGGTCACCTTCAGCGGGAGCATGATAGCGGCAGGCAAACTGGACAAAAAAATTGACCAGAAACCTGTGATCCTGAAGGGGCACAATGGTATCAGTTTTTTGACTCTGGTGGTAATCATTTCTTTACTGGTTGCCTCGTTCCTGGTGCAAAAACCCTACGGTATTTATTTTGTGTACGGGGAAGTCGTTCTTGCCCTTCTCCTGGGCTCTTTCTTTACCATAAGAATTGGCGGCGCCGATATGCCCATAGCGATTTCGCTTTTGAATTCCTATTCAGGTATTGCTGCATCAATCTGCGGTTTTTCCATTTCAGACCCTCTTCTCATCGCCATCGGTGCCATTGTCGGTGCCGCGGGCCTTATCCTTACACGGATCATGTGCCGGTCCATGAACCGGTCTCTTATCGATATTCTCATGGGGAAAACTTCTGTAGCAGGGGCCGCGCCTTTAAAGGCGGAAGAGGCCCCCGCTGACGATACAGCTGAGGACGAATCCCCGGTGAGGGATGAAATGCCCGCGGAAGAATCTCTTTCTCCATCAGAGATGCTTCTTGCCGCGGAGTCTGTCATTATTGTACCCGGTTACGGTATGGCCCTTTCCCAGGCGCAGGAAAAGGTAAAGGAGCTCTTTGAACTTCTTACCTTAGAAGGAAAGGATGTAAAGTTTGCCATACACCCTGTTGCGGGCAGGATGCCGGGGCATATGAATGTGCTTCTCGCAGAGGTTGATATCCCCTATGACAGGCTTTTTGATATTGATGATATCAATCCCCTTTTCGGTGAGACAGACCTGGTTATTATAGTAGGGGCCTGTGATGTGGTCAATCCCGCGGCAATAACCGCGGAGGGAACCCCTATATACGGAATGCCCATACTGAATGTTCATGAGGCCCGCCAGGTCCTTGTCTACAACCTGGATACGAAACCGGGTTATTCCGGTGTGGACAACTCCCTCTACGAGGAGTCCCATGTTATGGTGAAACAGGGCAATGCCCTGGATACCCTTGGTGAACTTCTTGATTCTGCCAGGGAATGTATCCCCCGGTAGGGTCAGCTGGTTGTTGCGTAATAAGCCGGTGGCCGGCTTATTACGCAATATATTCAGTTTGAAAACTTCCCCCCATCATTTTTTACAGTTTTTTCATCAGCTGGTTTGCTGCAGTCAGCAGCGGGTCCCACACGGGGCTGAAGGGCGGGGCATAGGCCATGTCTGTCTGCCAGAAGTCGTCGACCCTCATCTTGTTGTGAAGGGCAACAGCGACACCGTGAATGCGATGGGCAACACCTTCAGGACCCACCATCTGTGCCCCGAGAAGACGGCCGCTTTTTTTATCACCCACCATGGCGATATGTATGCTCTGGTTCCCGGGATGGGAATGGGCCCTGCTGCGCGTGGTGACAACGATTTCGACGGGATCAAAGCCATGTTCCCGTGCCTCATCAGGATTCAGTCCTGAACGGGCCACCTGGAGGTCGAATACCTTGAACATTGCTGAGCCGGCTATTCCCTGGAGGATGAGGCCGTCACCGAAGATGTTGGCTGCCACGGCCCATCCTGCGCGGTTTGCACGCACCGCAAGGGGGAGCCAGTCCTTTTGGCCGGTGATAACGTTGCAGGCATCGGCGCAGTCCCCCGCGGCATAGATATCGGGATCACTGGTGCGGGTCTGCCTGTCCGTGGATATTGATCCCCCCGGGCCTGTTTCGAGTCCCGCCTCGACAGCAAGTTCGCTGTTGGGCTTTACCCCGATGGCGGGAAGTACCAGCTGGCAGTCAATGGAGAGGCCCTCGCACTGGAGGCGCAGGCCTGATTCAGTTTTCTCAACAGCCTTTATGGTATGCCCTGGAAAGGCCTCGATGCCGTTTTTTTCAATTTCTGAATATACCACCTCTGCCAGTTTTTCATGCATCCAGGGGAGAAAACGTTTTCTCGGCTTGACCATGGAGACATGGATGCCCCGTTTTTTCAGGGATTCAGCCATTTCAAGGGCAATATATCCCATGCCGATAATGGCGGCACGTGAAACATTTTTATTGGCGAGGTAGTTCTTAATGAGGCGTCCGTCGTGAAGGCTTTTCAGGGGAAGAACGCCTTCGCTGTCAATACCGGGTATATCAGGCACAAGGGGAGAGGCCCCGGTTGCGATGAGGAGTTTATCATAGGACTGCTCAAAGGATTCGCCTTTTTCAGTTTTTCCCGAGACTTTTTTTTCTTTCCTGTCTATGGCGAGAACCCGGTGGCCAAGGCGCAGGTCGACTCCCTGTTTTTCCCGAAAGACATCGGCGCTCCGCACGACAAGGTCATCTATTTCCCTGTCGGTCTCGGCAATATTGTAGGGCATCCCGCATGCACTGTAGGAAACATCGTGGCCCTGTTCAAAAACAATGATTTCAGTGTCAGGTTTTAACCTGCCTGCCCTGCTGGCGGCGCTCATGCCGGCGGCATCACCGCCGATTATTACAAAACGCATAATGCATCTCCCTGTTAAAATTATTTTTTTCTCTCTGATATTTTTACGACAGTGTTTTGTTTTTTTCTCTGTTCAGGGGAAGGAAAATGGTAAAAGCTACACCTCCCCCGCGAAGGTTCTCGGCGGAAAGTGAGCCGTTATGTCTTTCATTGATTATGAACCTGGAAACAGAAAGACCGAGGCCGGTTCCTTCTCCCTTTTCCTTTGTGGTAAAAAAGGGATCAAAAATATTGCTGATTTTTTTCGGGTCAATACCTGGCCCTTTATCTTTAATGGTGATATTCACTCCCTCCGGGGCTTCTGATGTGACAATGATGATTTCTGCCTCGTCAATTGTCTTTGCCGATGCCATGGCCTGGGAGGCATTGCGCAGAAGGTTTAGAACCACCTGCTGTATTTCACTCTTGAGGCAGTGTACCGGGGGCAGGGTTTTCTGGTATTCTTTTTTAATAACGGTCTTGCGGAAGTCATAACCTTTTTCAAGATTATAGTCTTTTGATGCAATGTTAATGGTTTCATCGATAATGCGGTTGATATCTTCTTTTTCCCATTGTGTGCTTTCCTTTCTACTGAAATCAAGCATGCTGGAAACAGTAGCGGCGGCCCGTGATCCTGCTTCGGATATCCCCTTAAGGTATTCGTAAATGTTTCTTTCCTCAAGGTATTTTTCAAGAAGGGAAAGGTCAAGGCCGAGACATGCCGCGGTTTCCCTGTTTTTTTTACCTTCAGCGTCAAGTCGCTTAAGGGTTGTCTGCACGCCCTGGGAGATAATCCCCAGGGGATTGTTGATCTCATGGGCCATGCCCGCGGCAAGTCCCCCCAGGGTCATCATTTTTTCCGTCTGTATCATTATCTCCCGGGATTTCTGCTGTTCAGTGATATCATGGAAAATTACCAGAATAAGGGGGGCTGCAATGGTGATACGTATCTCCATGATAAGGGATCCTCCTGAGGCGGTGGTCACGGATTGCTGCCCCAGGTCAACAATGTCTCCATCCACGGCGTTTTCCAGTTTTTGCCAGTATTCTTCTTCCAGGACATGGCGGTAGGCATCATCAGGGAAAAATAATTTTTGCACTGCCTTCGGGGTCATGCCTGTCATTGTTTGATATCCAAGGGTGTCAATGAAGGCCTGGTTGGTAAGAGTGATGATGTCGTTTGATTCGACAATAACTGGTATGGGCAGGCGGTCGAGGATTATGCGGAGTTTTGCCTCGTTCTGTTCGATATCCATCTGGGAGGCAATGAGTTCTTCATTCTGTGCCTCGAATTCCTCGTTGGTTGCCTCGAGTTCTTCCATGGCTGCCTGGAGCTGTTCATTGGCCGAGGTGAGTTCCTGGTTTTTAAACTGAAGGGACAGCTGTGATTCTTCGAGGTTTTTTTTGATGCTGTTGAGCCTGTCGGAAAGGCCCATGGAAAAAACCAGGATCATAACGACTGAACCCGCCTGTACCCCTGAACTGGTCAGGGTGTTATAGGGAAGGATTCCCCATGAGAGAAGATTTGACATCATCTGTCCCGCCAGCATGAAGAGAGTCCCCGCAAGGAGAAATTTTGCCTGGCGGCTTTTTTTGTAGATGGCACGCAGGGTCATGATAAAAAGAAGGGGCGAGGCGATAAGGCCAAGGAGGAGGAGAATCTTTATCGACAATGAATATGACAGGACCAGGGAGAGGGGGATCATGATTGAGCCGGGTATTATAAAGAGGATCGTCAGTGCCTTTGAAAAGAAGGGGAACCTGTCCCGGGCCTGGAGATAGGTAATGAAGAAAAGGGCGATGAGGAGAAGACACAGGGCAATGGAAAGGGGAAGTATTTTGTCCTGAATGAAAACTGAACCAGGCCAGAGGTACTGGAACCCGATACCGTTATGGGCCGCTTCATAGAGAATCCATGAAACGATGAAAAGAGAAAAGATGCCATACATTTTTTCTTTCACGGTGAGAAAGAGGTAGATATTGTGGAGACAGAGCATGATCATGAGGCCGTAAAAAATCCAGAGGAGAGCAAGTTCATGGCCGTCGACGGCAATGAAACGTTCCAGGCTTATCAACTCAAGGGGAAGCCTCAGGGAACTGGTGGATCTGATTTTCAGGTAAATACGTGTTATGCCCTTTTCGAGATTAAGGGGGAAGATAAAATTTCTGTTTTCAAGGGGCCTTTCCATGAAGGGACGATGGTCGCCGGTTGCCATGGTGTGCAGTTTTTTCCCTCTGTCCCGGTAATAGAGATGAATCGAATCAATGAGGGGATAGGGAAGTCTCAGTATAAGCGGGCATGATGATTCAATTTTTTTCTCAACAGGAAAGGTCAACCAGAAGGTAGAATCAGAAAAACTGAAGTTGAGTATATCACCGGGGGGATGATTCCATCCGTTATCTGTTTTTTCGATATGGTCGAAGGAGAGGGGTGATCCCCTGTTTTCTTTATAGAGAATATTTTTTTTCTCGATACTCTGAAAAAAGTGCGGAGTATCGGCACGTACCGGAACCGGTATGTTCGGTGCAGGGAAGAGCGCGCACGGGATAACAAGGAGCGCGCAGAAAAAAGTTTTCTTCAAGATGCTGGTATTAGCTGGGAACATGTCCCAAGGATAACGGGGGACTTTCTTTTTTGCAAGATATTTTCCCTGCCGGTTGACGATCAGTAATGTGTCATGTATTTTATAGTTCCATGTTTAAAGAGGCAGGTTTTTTATGGAACGAAAACAGAAAGAAAGGCTGAGGTCTGTGGGGGGATTTTTTCTTCTACTGGCGGCATGGATATTTGTTATGCAATACCTGTTGCCGCGTCTTGGCTTTAGAACCTGACTCTCTGCCTTTTGCCTCCGGTCGGGGGTAACGGAAAAGAGTGATAGTGTTCCTTCTATAAAGAAAAAGGAGATCCCTAATTTTCTTAAACAGAAGCAGTAAGGGCGGCCCTGAAAGATAGCAGCAGTTATGAATAACAGGATATGTATACTCAAGGCGGGGCATGCCATTGATGAGGTGTGCAGACAAATCGCTGATTTCGAGGAACTTATTGCCCGCCGCATGGAGTATCCCCTGCAGGGGATAGACGTGGTTGATCTTGCCGGTGATACAGAGGCCCGGGTTCCTGAAAGGCCCGCAGGGGTGATCATTACCGGGGCACGCCTGATGGTGGCAGACAGGGGGGGTATTTTTTTTCGCCTCATTTCCCTGGCGGGGATGTACCTGAAAAAAAAGGTGCCCATTCTCGGGATCTGCTACGGTCACCAGGTTCTGGCTTCTCTTTTCGGGGGAAGTATAGCGTACCTTGATGGAGGAGTAGAGATCGGTACCGTGGCAATGGCCCGAACAGCGGCAGGTACCGATGATGAACTCTTTTCCGTTTTGCCTGAACATTTTTATGGCCACGCCTCCCACCGCGAGACGGTCGCATCAGCCTCGGTAACCAGTCTCTGCTGTGCAAAAGGTGAAAGAGACGCCCATCATGCCCTCTCCTTTGGCGAGGGGGCATGGGGCATCCAGTTTCATCCTGAATTCACCGAAGAGGTGATGCGCCTCTATCTCTCCTCCCAGAGGGAGTCTCTCGAAGGGGAGGGATGTAACGTGGATCATCTTCTGCAGATGGTGAGGTATGATGACGCGGGTCCCCTTCTTTTGCGGCGTTTTCGGGACATCTGCCTGGGCGGGCGGGAAGTTTAAACCCGCCCTACGGGAAAAAGGCCCTGCTGAAAGGGAGAGATATAACTTCCCCGCACCTGACCTGAAAAAGAAAAGGCTGATGGAAAAAGACAGGTACCCTGTTGAATTTTTTTTACGCAGCGGCCCTGCAATATTCTTTTAACATTTGCGTCGTATACTGTAGAAGACAGGAAATTTTTATACAATGCATAAGGAAAAAAATATGGAAAATCGTGTATGTCCCTGGTGGATTGGATACTTTCTTCTTTCTCCCCTGAGAAAACTACGTCAGGACCCGGAAAAGATTCTCGCCCCCCTTGTTTCCGAAGGGATGACCTGCCTTGACGCGGGCAGTGCCATGGGGTATTTTTCTCTTCCCATGGCGCGTCTTGCCTGCCCCGGGGGAAGGGTTTACTGTGTTGATCTCCAGGAAAGAATGCTTGCCACCTTGAGAAAACGCGCCGCCCGCGCAGGCCTTGATAATACTGTCAGGACAATAAAGGCCGCGGGGGCCTCCCTGAATATCGATGATCTGAAAGATTCTGTTGGTACGCCACGAGGCGTGTGTATATAGATAAAAACCCATCAGGTGAAAGGCCTGA
>CAZHNW010000153.1:0-8310 GCA_964534225.1 uncultured Leptospirales bacterium
AGAATTTAACAATGGGTGGGAGTGCACAAGTGTGCTAATCCCCACCCTCAATTATTTTCTAAAGAATAGAGAATGCAATCTTCCCCCTGAGTTCGCCATCCTGGGATATGCCCCTTCGACATGGACTATCAAAGATACGATTTATGTAGTCCTGTTCATGGGATGGTCTCAAAATTACGCCTTTAAAACGGAACTGCTCCATGCCGCCATCATTGATAAAGTGGGGAAGAAATTCGCCCACGAGCTTTTTATTGATTATCCCACCGGTTATCCCTCAACAATCGCTGATGGAGAAAAATATATGGCCGCCTCCGGACTCTCTCACCTGCGCTCATTGAAACTCGCAGGAAGTCTTCTCGGCTTTGAAAGCGGGGGCGCCAGTAATGCATGGGCTGTAGCTCCTGAACGTTCAAAAACAGGCCATGCCCTTTTTGCGGCAGATCCACACCTTAATCTGGTGGCACCCAGTCTTTATTATGAAAGTCATATGTGTACTCCCTCAATGAATGTTTCAGGATCGATGATTGCAGGTATGCCATTTTATGTGGGGGGTGCCAATGAGCATATTGCGTGGGGATCAACAAATTCACATTATGATGATTCTGATTTCTATATAGAAAAACTTAATGAAAAAGATCCGCATCTCTATCTCTATAAAAATCAATGGAAAAAAATGAAGGTCAAAAATGAAGTAATCAAGGTCAAGGGGAGCAAAGATGTGACTATTTCTATCGCATCGACCTGCCATGGACCGGTAATAGATGATTTGACTGGACACAAGGCTCAACGAAATTATGTCAGGGCCATGAAGTGGTCACAGGCTGATTTTCCAGAACTGTTAAAGGGATTCTGGCTCATCTGTCGTGCCAGGAATATAGAAGAAATCGAAATCGCGGCAGGATATACCAAATCTGGACAGAACTGGGTTTATGCTGATGACAAAGGCAATATCGGTTTTTATTTTCTGGGAGGTGTCCCTATACGAAAAGGTTTTTCAGGGGAAATTCCCGTTCCCGGCTGGGATGGCAGGTATGAATGGGGCCCCTATATCACGGCCCGCCAACAGCCTCATGTAAAAAATCCTGGAAGTGGTTATGTCATTAATGCCAATAACAAAGTCGAACCTCAGGGATATCCGTATATATTGACCAGATATTATGCCACACCTGACCGGTATATGCGCATCGAAGAGATGATTAAAAAGCAGAAAAAGATTTCGCCGGACTATTTCAAAAAAATGCAGAATGATACATTGCTTGTTATGGCGCGGGAATGGATTCCATATATACTCAATGCCCTTGAAGACAGGAAGCTGACTGATATTCAAAAAGCGGCAAAGGAAAAACTAAAAACGTGGGACTGTATTTCACAAAGAGAATCGGCAGCTTCGGCAATTTTCAATGTTTTTATGAATTTTATTACTGAGAATACATTCAAGAAAAGAATGGGGAAAGAACTCTATGAGTACTATGTAACCGGAGACAAGAATATTCCGTTCAATGTTCTTCGGGAGATTATAAACACCGGCAAATCTGA
This sequence comes from uncultured Leptospirales bacterium, assembly GCA_964534225.1. Lineage (GTDB taxonomy): Bacteria > Spirochaetota > UBA4802 > UBA4802 > UBA5550 > CAZHNW01. Next base: position 1,537 of record CAZHNW010000153.1, read on the forward strand.
ATGGTTCGATGATCCGGATACATCCCTGAAAGAGGGGCGTGACCATGTAATAAGGAAAAGCTTTCTTGATTCAGTAGCATACCTTGAGAAAAAATCAGGAAGCAACATTCAAAAATGGCAATGGGGAGATCTTCATACCCTGACCATTTACCATCCCTTTGGGAAAAAATCCAGACTTTTGGGCTTTTTTATGAACCTGGGACCTTTTCCTTCAGATGGAAGCATTTTCTCTGTCAATCCCACATATTTCAAAATTTCAAAATCATACAAAGTGCAGGGAGGCGGGGCATCATTCAGACATATTATTGATTTTTCTGACATGAAAAATTCCAGCAGGATCTTTGCCGGTGGCGTAAGCGGTAATTTTATGAGTCCTCACTATGATGATCAGCTGGAACTCTGGCTTAAGGGCGAATATCGCCCGTTTCTGCTGAGTCATGATGAAGTGAAAAGGGATGCCGCATACACAATGGAAATGCTCCCCTCCGGTACCCAAAAAAAGAACAGGGAGTGATGCGTAAAATTACTGATACATTTTTAGCAAGGAATATACACCATGGAAGATAAAACCGTACTCTATACCAGAGAAGGTGCAACGGCTTTTGTAACGCTAAACAGGCCTGAAAGGAGAAATTCTATTAATCAGGATCTTCTCGTCAATCTTTACAACGCTCTTGACGATGTGGCAAAGGATGATTCCATCTGCGCTGTCATTATAACCGGCAACGGGAAATCTTTCTGTTCGGGAATCGACCTGGCCACTCTGGGCACCGACAATCTTTTTGATCCCAGGGGTGATGGGCGGGATATGATGGATGTTTTCAACAGCTGTCCAAAACCTGTAATCGGCGCAGTTAACGGTCATGCCATTACCGGCGGTTTTGAGCTGGCCCTGAACTGTGATTTTCTCATTGCATCTGAAAAGGCCTCCTTTGCCGACACGCATTCTAAAGTTGGCATTCATCCCGGATGGGGTATGACTCAGCTGCTTCAACAGGCTGTGGGGCAGAGAATGGCAAAGCAGATTTCCCTGACCTGCCAGTTTGTTTCAGCGGAAGAAGCCCTGCGTATCGGTCTTGTGAACGAGGTAGTGCCGGAGGAAAAATTAATTGAAAGGACAAAAGAGGTCGCTCTTTCGATTGGATCGGTAAACCGGGAAATGATGATGACTGTAAAGGAACTTATCGAATACCGGAATACCGGAACATTCAATAATGCCCTCTCAAATGAACGCAGTGGGTTTCAGAATTTTGTGAATAAACATTTGAAAAATACCGGAAAATAATAAACACTGCGCGAATATATCATATCCATAAATCGTATATTCAATCTTTGACACATAATGAAAAAAGCCGGCGTTTTCGCCGGCTTTTTCATTATGTCTGTATAAACAGGGTCGTCTTATTCTTCAGATGCTTCAGCAGCATGAGATCCGTGCTCACCATGCTCCAGGTGGGGGAAAAGCCTGAACCATTTTACGAAAGCGGTGTAGATGAGAATCATCAGGGCAAATACTCCCAGGGTGATGAACCATTCCTGGATGGTGGGGTTGTATGCTGCAAACTTTCTCCATGGAAAGTTTGGCACTGAAAATCCGTGAAGCAGAACGGACATTTTGCTCATGACTATGGCAAGGATACCTGAAGTGGCTCCAATGACCATGAACTTTTCTGTTTCGCGAAATTTTTTAATGTTCAGGAATATTACCGGTCCGAGGAGGAAGATAAATTCCAGTACCAGCATCCAGATTCCATAGTACCCGCCCCAGATGTCGAGAAAGCTTCGGTCGAAACTGGGTACGAATTTTGTTGTCATGGTGTATACGTCCCATATCCTTGCGAGAAGATATACGGTGAACATGACGCCTGAAATTTTTGTCAGGGTCCAGAAGGTCTCTTTCGGTACCACTTCCTTGTTCATCAGTTTTCCTGCTACGTAGGGGCAGATGGTCATGAAGGAAGTTCCACCTGCAGTCGCAGCAATGATTGCCATAAAGAAGAGCTGGTGGTGTTCCCTGAACCAGGCAGCCTTGCCGTAGAGAACGTCCCACATTCCGCCACCGAGTGATCCCTGGTGAAAGAAGGAGAGGAAGGTGCCTGCAGCAGCCATGATCCACATGAGTTTGTGCATATAATGGCCGATGGCATGGAGTACGGGTTTTTCGTCTGCCCATTTGTGACGGAGGGCAACGGGTATCAGCTCTACAAAAAGTATGCAGAAGTATGCGGACAGACAGAAGAATACCTCTGTCAGCATTGAATTCGGCATCAGGTGTTCTCCCCAGTTAGGGTAGGCGAAACCAAACCAGAATCGGAGTGGCTGGCCCAGGTCGAAGAGGAGAAAGACAAAAGTAAAAAGGTAGCACATAAAACCGATCAGTACTGTTGAGTTAATGATCGGCTCAAGCTTTTCTACCCTGAATATGTAGAGAAAGAAACCGGTAAAGAAGGCCCCGCCGCCCAGTGCTACCAGGCCGAGGTCGCCAATAATCCAGTTTCCCCATGTAAAGACATTGTTCATATCGGTGTAACCGAGTCCCCAGAACAGGATCTGGATGGCAAATATTGCCAAGCCTGCGACGAGAGCCCAGAGGACACCGAGTATGATTTTTCTCGTTTTATCACTCATTGTTTTTACTTCACTCACTGGTTGTCTCCTTGTTTTGGGGTAACCTATTTAAAGGTCATCATGTCTTTGACCCATTGTTTACTTGAAAGGTAGTAAACCTTGGGATTCGGGTAATTGCGCATTTTTTTCAGCTTTGCCTGTTCTTCGGGTTTCTTGTCGTCAATAGTGTGAACAAGACGGAAAGCCCGTTTGTCTCTGGCAAGTTTTGAAACTTCTGAATTCGGATCATTGAGGTCACCAAATACCATTGCGCCGGTGGGGCAGGATGCTACACAGGCGGGTGTATAGGTAACCGCATTGATATCGAGTTCACCCTTTGCGGCAGCTTTATCTCTTTCTCGCTTCCAGATATGGCTGCAGAAGGTACACTTGACTACGGTACCCCTTGATGCGATTGATACATCGGGGTTAAGTGATTTCTTAAAAGTTGATTCGTATTTAGGTTTCCACCAGTTAAATACACGTGCCTCGTAGGGGCAGGCAGCCTGGCAGTACCGGCATCCGATACATCGTGACCAGATCTGGCTAACCACGCCGTCATCTCCCACGTCTGTTGCCACTGCGGGGCAGACAGATACACAGGGGGGAACGGGGTTTTTTGGATCATTTCCCTCGCACTGCTGGCACATTTTGGGAATATACGTTACGTTTACATTGGGATATTCAGCGTCCCTGTCATTGGTGACCTTCATCAGGTCGAGGAAGGCAACCCGTTTGGGAACATCTGAATCATCCTCGAAAATGGGCATATTGTTTTCCTGGGAGCAGGAAATCGAGCACTGGCCACAGCCATTACACTTGTCCAGGTCAATCGCCATCCCCCATCTGCGTGTCATTTTTGAATTACTCGTTTTCATAGTTACCTCATCCTCTAGCTGATTTTAACGTGGGTTGACCACCAGTTGGCAGAACCTGTTACGGGATCGATGTCGGCGGTCATGATTTCCCTGGGATTGACCCCCTTTCCCTTTGCATACTTGGTGTAGGCCCTGTGGCCGAAACCGAGGGGAACAGCTATGACATCGGGAGCGATGAGATCAGTAATACAAACAGTTACTGAACCGATTTCTCCACGACTTGATTGAATGTCAATCGAGCTGCCATCTGAGACGCCCTGCTTTTCAGCTGTCTTTTTATTGAGATAGACTTTCATTTCTCCGAGACCATAGGTGTCAATATCGATAGTCTTGAGAACATAGGGGAATGCGAGTCCGTCACCGTCTCCCACATACGGAAGTTCTGCAGGAACCATCTGAAGACCGGAAGAACCTTTGACGAGAGCGGCTACCTGGTCTTTCAGTTCATTTACCCTGAAGTTGAAATTTCCTGCAGCTCTAACTGCTCCTGTGCTGCCGATGACATTTTTGTAGCTCTTCCAGGGAAATTTTGCCTTTGCAGAGTCAACACCTGATGCGATTTTAATGATTGCATCGCCTGCATGCAGAACTGAAGGTGCGCCTTTTACGATGGCCTTTCCCTGTACCTGGAGTGTTTCAAGGGCACACACCGTGGGAAGAATGTAATCAGCATACTGTGCCGTATCATTTATAAGCGGCATAAAGGCAACAACAAAGGCCTTTTCCATCTTTTTCGCAAGATCGGCACCAAGGGCTGACTTGTAGACCGGGTCAGCTTCGTTTACAAAGAGGAGATCAAGTTCGCCTTCTTTGATGAATGCATCGAGGCCGGGTGCCGCTTTTTTCCCTTTTACTGCCAGTCCGAGGTCTGCGCGTTTTTTTAGTGAAACGCCGCTGCTGCCCACCATGGTGGTAAGGGCATAGACAGCGATAATTTCAGCTGCTGAAGAAGAGACCCCTGAAGCACCGCGCCCTGCTACGGCTATGGGGGTGCGTGCTGAAGCGAATGCTTCTGCAACGGCGGCAATTTTTTTCTGTGGAACACCGGTGATCTTTTCAGTTGTCGCCAGATCAAAGGTGTAGGCAAGCTGTGCCCATTTTGCGAAACCGACACCCCTTGATGTTTTACCTTTTTTCTTGATGAGGTAGTTGGCAATACCGAGGGCAAGGGCCCCTTCGGTCCCGGCCTTTACAGGTACCCACTCATCAGCAAGGGAAGTGGTTCGTGAATTGTTCGTGTCAACCTGAACCAGTTTTGTTCCGCTTTTTTTCAAGTTGGCCAGGACATCGTTCATCTGCCATGTACTGCCCCATCCTTCAAAAAGTTTTGCTCCGAAACTGAGAACATAGTCAGATTTTTTGAAATCATATTGAATGACGCCCCCCAGTGCTGCACCGGTCAGTGTATCAAGCCCTGATTCGTGGTATACCTGGTTGCTGCCCGCGGCATTGACCAGACGTCCCAGGAGGTCTGCACTGGCGTTCATGTTTTTACTTACTGAGGCAATCCCGTCTACTTTCCCGGCCTTGGCCAGTTCATTGATCTTTGCGGTTATTGCCTTTACTGCCTCGTCCCAGGAAACGGGGATATATTTTCCTGAGCCTTTTTTCCCTACAAGTTTCAGGGGTTTATGAATTCTTTCGGGATGATATAAGAGTTGAAGAGATGACTGTCCAAGAGGGCAGCATGTGTTGGAAGATTCGATCTTCACTGCCCGGTCTCCTGCCATTCTGACGGTGACCTGACACTGCTCTTTACACTCTTTGCATATACTGGAGAGTAGTTTCTGTTCTCCCTTTCCGGGCACATACTGGTCCTGTGACCATTCTACCATTTCCTGGAACATCAGGAATGGCGCACCGGAGAATACATATCCCGTAAGACCACCTACGACTGCCCCTCCGGTCATCTTCAGAAAATCTTTCCTTTCTATTTTCTTCATGGATTCCAATACTCCTTCTGATAATTTTCAACTTAATCGTGGCATACCATGCACTTATTGCTGATCTTGAGTGCAGTGTGGCAGTCCATACACTGTCCCATGAGCATGGTACCCTTGATGCGGCTGGTTGTCATGGAGTTCTCTTTATCGCCGTGACAGGAACCGCAACGGGCTTTCTTTCTTCCGTCTGCGTAGCGGGCTGTCATTACGACCTTGTGACTGAAGTAAACCAGGTCAGGCTGCTTTGCATAGGCAGTCCATGGTTTATCGGAGTCCTTATATTTATCAAAAAAGGCCTTCCGTTTTGGTGTGTCCTTGTCACCTGTGTAGCTTCCATTTCTGTCATGGCAAACGGTACACTGTCCTACTGTTGGCAATCCCTTGAATCTGCCGTCAGCATAGTAACCATGGCATTGCTCACAGCTGTCGATGCCATACTTGGTTAAATGTGATTTGTGATTGAACGGGATTTCCTTCACTGCCTCAGTAGCACGAATGTAATCGCATGCACTCTGTGAAAGAAGGAAGACTACGTATGAAAATACGATAAAAGGCAACATGAATAGCAGAATTGATCGTCTCACAAAATTTCTCCTTTCATATTTTTGCTTTCTGCAAAAATATTGAGTTAAGTTTCATGCTATGGATCAAAAGCTATAGGCGAAAAGAGTTCTTGTGCGGGACAGTTTCTGCCCTGAGCAGATTACTGCAGTTTTACCTTCCCCATAAACCCCTTCCATGATATGTTCTAGCTTTAACCCTTTAAATAAAAAAAATTGAATAATGATTAATGTCAACAAAATTTAGAAAAAAATACCGGCCCTTCGTTATGCGATATTTAGGAGTTAAGAATATACTTTATTAGTTAATAATTAATTGCTTAAATACCTGGAATTTGAGGAGATAATACAGGATAGAAAAATTATTTATCTTTGTTCCCTGGTTCTGGATAAACAGGCGTTTTGTAAGGTCTGCTGGTAATATTATGTAATATTTAAAAATTTTTTGTTGTATTAAGTCGATTTTTTACAGGAGGAAAGGTGATGTTCCTCTTTTTTCACTGCAAAGGGGGGTTCTTTACTGTCAAAAAACGGTTTTTATCCCTCATGGTCAGTATATTAAGAGCAGGAGGTGAGAATTTTACCGGGAGGTGTCTGGATGAAAAGGAAGGATAGTTTTCAACAATTAAAAGAAAACCTGATACGCGCGGGGCAGGATGAGGAAAATTCGCTGCACCCCAGAGACGAAATAATCCGGGAGAGACGATTGCATGAAGATGAACCCACGGACCGTGATTACCTGATCCGCCAGAGGCAGCTTCACGAGGATGAACCCACGGACCGTGA
>CAZHNW010000154.1:0-7827 GCA_964534225.1 uncultured Leptospirales bacterium
AGGCCCGTCCCCTCCCCTGACTGCTTGGTGGTAAAGAAGGGGTCAAAAATCTTGTCAATATTCTCCTTACTGATACCGGTACCGGTATCGGTGACAGTGACCACCACGGCCCCGCGGGACCTGCTGTAAACAGATTTAAGGAAAAGACTTCCCCCCTCAGGCATGGCGTGCGCCGCGTTCTCACAGAGATTGTTAAAGACAGACCTCATCTGGTTTACATCGATAAGCATGTCAGGGATGGTTTCATCCAGGTCCTTTTCAAAGGCGATATTGCGAAAATTCATATGCCTTTTTAACAGTCCGATGGTTTCAGAAATAACCGTATTGAGGTTGGCCTTTACCTTTTCCACCTGGGTATCACGGGCAAAATCGAGAAGTCCCCGCACGATTTTACGGCAGCGCATTGTTTCGTTCACGATGGTATCAATGTCTTCAGTAAATTCAGTGCCGTCAAAATCTTCTTTTAGAAGACTGCTGTAGGTAAGGACACCGGTAAGGGGATTGTTGATTTCATGGGCGATACCGCTGGCCATGCGCCCCAGGGAGGCGAGCTTTTCAGACTGGATAAGGGCCTTCTTGGTACTCACCAGCTGTTCATATGAATCGGAGAGTTCGGCGGCGGTCTTTTTCAACTCTTCAATCATGTAGGGCAGGCACATCTCGCTTTCAGCCAGCCCCATATGTATGGCAATGGCATGCTCGATACAGGTATCATACCCGCAGGCCCCGCAGTTGAGCTCATCCCGGGGATTAAACTTCCCCTTACGCTGAAGAATGGTTTTCAGCTGCGCCCGGGTCGGTATGGGAAGACGGTGGGCATCTTCATTAAACTTAACAGAGAGATCAAGATGATCAAAGCTTTCCATCTCCTTTTCCCATTTTTCTATGTCCATTTCCCCGTATCTCTTGCGGGCATAGGCGGCAACGTATCCCCTCTTGGTGAGGTGGGGAAGTTTCGATGTCATCCCGGAACCATTAATACAGCCGTTACAGCAGAGAAGTTCTAAAAGCCTCACGTTATGTACCTGTGTCTCGAACTCGCGTATGGCATGAACAAATTCCTTGGTCCCGTCAGCAGCAATGATATCCGTGGAGAGGAGGTCTTCCTGGAGGTCTGATGCCTGGAGGAGGCCCCTGCCTATGGGATATATCGCCCCCTTGCCTGAAAGGGGAGGGTCGAATTCACTCCGGTCCACGGTGCCGGAGTTGATACCCCTCTTTTCAAGGAGTTCATGAAGCTCCCTGAAGGTCAGCACCTCGCTGACATCTCCCTTTGTATCAGGCCGGATTGCCTCATCCTTCTTGGCAAGACAGGGGCCGATAAAAACGATATCCACATCGCCATAGAAATCATGAATGGCCCGCGCCGCCCCTATCATGGGAGAGGCAATGGGTGCAAGATTCTTCACCAGTTTCGGATGATACCTCTCCACGTAGGAGACGATTGCCGGGCATGATGTTGCAATATAGTTATTGTCACTGCTTTCAGAAAGGAGTTTCTGGTAGCGCCGCGAGACAAGGTCAGCGCCAAAGGCGACTTCTATAACGTAATCAAAACCGAGGGCCCGTACCATGCCCACAACATTCTTGTAATGAACATCGGGAAATTCCGCGGGAAAACTGGGGGCAATAATGGCGGCAATGGGACGGTCAGAGGCAAGGAGAAACTCAACTTCCTGCACTGAACTGCGCATTTCCTTGGCATCCTGGGTACAGACGCGTATACAGTTACCACAGCCGATACACCTCTCGATGATAACTTCCGCCTGCCCCCCTGAAATTTTAATGGCCTTTGCCGGGCATTCGCGCACGCATGAATAGCATACGCGGCATCTTTCCTTGATGGTTTTTACAAGAGGTTTCAGGGGTTTCGAAGACATCTATGACTCCCGGCGATTTCCCCGGCAAAGGGACCGCCTTCTTTTCATAAAATCCAGCAACAATCTGTGAACTTTACACTATTGTAATCACTACATTTTACAATATAACACATATTTTAACCAGCGTCTCGCCTTTACCCTGAGGGGTCAAGAAAATATCAAAGAAGTTAATGAGGGGAAGTTAAAACACAAAAAAAAGCCCCGAAAAACTCCAGGGCCTGAGATAAAATCTACATCTTTTCCTGGACCCTGGCCCAGACATCCTTTACATCAAGGGGAACAAATCCCGGTTTACCGAAATTCTCCCTGCAAAGCTCGTATATCGCACTGTTATAGGGGGCCGGGACATCATGTTTCTCCGCCAGCTTAAGGATATACCCTGTCAATGACTCGATTTCAGAGTCAGAACCACGGCGCAAAAGAATATCCTGGCTCATACTGGACATGACCATTTTGCCGACATTTTTTTTGAACATACCGCGGGTAATAAACCGGGGCAACAGCGCCCCCGCTGCCAGCAGTATCCACGGAGGCATACCACCCAGCTTGCACTCTTTATACCCGGCGGCCTTGACAATTTTCACACCCTCGTAAAGGGTATTGGGCAAAAGTTTCTGAAAGAGTGAAAAATCGGATATCTCCCTGAAACCATGCCCGATGAGGGTGGTAAGAGAATTGGTGAGATTGATTATGATTTTGCTGTGTACCGCGTCCTGTAGATGGTCTGTTACCACGGTCTCAACGCCCTTTGAAAAATAATGGGCCAGTTTCTCCATGTCTTCCATGTTGCTGTTATCGGGGGTACCGAAGATCAGGGGCCCCTTTTTCTGGTAGCCGATCTTAACAGGATGGTCCATCCATGCGTTATAGCTGACGATACAGTAGATGACCTTTGAAAAATACTTTGGTAAAATCTTCTGGTTATCAGCACCGTTGGCCATGGAAACGATGACAGGGTGGTCTCCCGTGACTTCCTTTATGCTCTTTGCCACGGCATCGAGACTGTAATTCTTTACCCCCAGGAGTATGACATCCGCGTCAGCGGCATCCTTTATATCCTCGATTACATTAACACTGTAGGATAATTTATTTTCAGGCTCTTCATGAAAATAAACGGTAATGCCCTTTTCTTTCAGGGCAGCTGCGACTTCCCCCCGATCCAGAAAACTGATATTTTCATGATGGGGAAGTAACCATGCCCCCACGGAACCACCAATGGCGCCGGTACCAAACACAACGATTTTTAAATCCTCAACGGGTTTTGTAAACAGGCTCATTTTTTTTTCCTTAATCATATCCTAAAGGTCCCTGCCCCATCCGGGCATATTAGTATCGGGAAGATCAAAACAGCTGCTCATTCCCCGTGCGAACCTGAACTGGAAGGGATGATCCTCTATTTCGAGACGTTTCAGCATCTCTGCAGAAGGCCCGTCACCGAGAGAAATCCACTCCTTCTCTGAAGAAATCTCCTTCTTGAAAAGCAGGTCCATATGCTTGGTGACATTAAAGGTCCCATTGAAAGCAGTCTGGCTCCGTATCACCTCTCCCTTGAAGCGAGAATAGAGATACCCTGTTTCATCAAAAAGGGCGGGCTTTCCTGTCTCGGGAACGCGTACCGTCAGGTAAGGTGTACCATCCTCTTCCATGGCGGTAGTGGTACATATATCACCCGAACTTTCAATGGTTATTTCCCGTGTTGCCTTTGGCAGGCCCCAGATATTATGGCCGCGCAGGGTATTTTCATGGGAGGTAACAGGCATGTCCGCAATGTAGTAACCAAAATGCGAAAAGCCCTTAACCACCATGGGAAATATGGCGGGACGAAAACGGGCATTAACCATGACCGGTATGGCCACGGCAATCTCATTATAGGGGCGCACCCCCATTACCTGGCGGTATTCATAGCAGCTGAAGGCAATAATGGCCCTTTTTTTTGGCATCTTTACCGGAACCACCTTTGGTCCCAGTTTTTCTTTTACAAGTTCAGCGGCCCTGTCATATGAACAGAGACAGACCGCCATGGCACAGGTAACATCACCGTAAAAGGTGGGAAAACGGTAATTTTTACTCACCTGTTCTGTCAACTTTACCGGCTCCGGCGCGTGGCGCAGTGAGTAGCGGTCAAAAAATTCATTTTTAAACTTATCGTCATTGGCGAGCATTTCTTCGGGTATATCCCATGTTGGTTTCATAATTCCTCCATAAAGTGCCGTACCGCATGCTTATGACCGCTGGTCACCACAGGCTAAAAAAAAACCGGCACGGTTTTCCTGTTTCATTCTGTGCACAGTTAGTGACCAGCGGTCATAAATTGCAAGAAAAAATTACTCTTCGCAGTCAAAAAATCTCTTTAAAAGGTCTTCCAGCATCACTTTTGCCTCGTCCCTGCTCTCGATACTCCCTTCAACGGAATACTTGTAGCATATTTCCAGAATCATACCGATTATCATGCGGCAGTAGACCTCCAGCTGGGTAATAACAAACTCCTCCCGGGCGTTGAAGAATCCCTGGATAAAACGGGCAAAATCATTCACTGTCTTGTGGGAAAAAGAAAGCCTCTGGTCCTTAACCATGTCCCGGCGCAGCTCCACAAGGAAAAGACGGTTTTTATCAAAAAAATCAATGAGCGGGAGAGAAAAATGCCTGATCTTGGGAAATTCAATAATTTTTGTTGTCACTTCATCGATAAACTGGCGGCGGTAGCTGTCAAAGACCTCTTCGATGAGATCATTCTTGTTCTTATAATAAAGGTAAAAGGTGCCCTTGGCAATTCCCGCTTCACGAACGATATCATTGACAGAGGTACCTTTAACACCCTTTTCATGGAAAAGGGTGAGGGCATGTTCCCTGATCATTTTTCTGCTTATAACGCGATCATCACGCTTCATAACCACAGACATCTCTTTACTTCTCCCCTTTCTGTTCCTTTATGGCCTTCTCGAGCCAGGAGATCCAGGGCTCCATGCCCTGATTTTTCAAAGCAGAAAAGGGAAGTATCTTCATGGCGCTGTTAAGCTTATTTACCCGTTCCGTGAGCTTCTCCATGCTGAAATCAGAGAGTGAAAGATAATCGATTTTACTGACAAGAAGCAGCTCTGAGACAGTAAACATCAGGGGATATTTCAGGGGCTTGTCATCCCCTTCGGGCACACTCAGTATCATAATATTTTTCGTGGCCCCCGTGTCAAACTCGGCGGGACAGACAAGATTACCCACGTTTTCAATGAAAATCACGTCAAACTCATCATCGCCAAAGGCGGCAACACCCTTTTCCACCATGGCGGCATCGAGATGACAGAAGCCGCCTGTCTGCAGCTGTACCGCCGGCACCCCCAGGGAGGTAATGGTTTCCGCGTCGACCTGAGAATCAATATCCGCCTCAATAACACCGATGCGGTACTTCCCCTTAAGGGCATTGATGGTTGCCTTCAGGAATGTCGTTTTCCCTGAACCGGGAGAAGACATCAGGTTTATCAAAAGGGTCCCCCGCCGTTTCATAGCCTCACGGATTTCACCGGCAGCGCAGGTATTGTCTTCGAGGATATCCTCTTTTATCTGAATCAGCCTGATCCCGTCACTCATATCGCCTCCATCTCCTTGATAAAGTAGTCAGTACCGGAAATAAGGGTAAAATTCTTCGTCTCACCGCAGCCGGGACATGTTAATCCGTCGAGATCCTTTTTTCCCACCTGGAACTCCCTGCCGCAGTTAGAACAGCGCGTCACCGCGGGAACCCTTTCGATGTCAAGGCGGGCCCCCTCCGCGACGGTGTCCTTTGTACAGTACTCGAAATATTTCTGCATCCATTCATCGAGAAGGTCTGTCAATTCACCCACGAGAAGCCTGACAGAAACAACACGTTTGACACCGTTCTGTTCCGCGTGTTTTAGAACGATACCGCTTATCCGTTCGATTACCGGAAGCTCATGCATTGTTTCCCCCTTACGCCCCTCTGCTTCGATTGTGATTCACCGCGTGAACCGGTACACCCGCATATTTCACAGGCAGGTGCAGTATTGCAGAAAAAGGCAAAAGAATGCAAGAGAAAAGAAAAAAAAAGAATTGCAGGGTTCTTCACATCCCCCCACCCTGTCACCGTCAGCGTGAAAGCTGGTGAATCCAAACTTTTATCATAAAAAAATAAACACCGGCACCATCAAAACCTGAAGGTGATCATCGTCAAGGGGTTTTCGTCATGTCAATTTTCGAAGCGGTCATGCTCCTCTGTTTCGGCGCAGCCTGGCCTTTTTCCATTTACCGTTCCTGGACGTCACGTACTTCCGAGGGAAAATCTGTCATTTTTCTCTTCATCCTCATGGCGGGGTATATTTCCGGCATTTGCCACAAGATCATCTTTCACTTCGACTGGGTCATCGCCCTCTACTGCCTGAACCTTACCATGGTAGCCATTGACACATGCCTCTACTTCCGTAATAAAAAAATTCAAAAAGGTCAGGAAGTCGATTTTGCCCTTGCAGGTGAGGCCCTCTCCCCGGAGCGGTAAAACTTCCCCCACGACGTGCCTTTTAAAAAGTATGGGGGGAAGTTAAAGCACTCCTGCCGGGACTATTGCCTGAAAACGACGTAGCGGCTCCCGATAAAATTTATAACCATTCCCCCGAGTATACCGATGAAGGCGGCAAGAAGATAGAAATAGCCCCGGCTGAAATAAGCGATATTTTCCACGAGATAAACAGATATCAGCCAGTTAACACAAAAGCCGAGCATTGACGTCACCAGGAAGGCAGCGTACTGCCAGGCCATGTTTTTCTTCCTTCCGTCGGGAAAGGTAAACCTGCGGTTCAAAAGAAAATTCGTCGACATGGCAAGAAGAACACCGGCGACACGGGCAAGTCTGAATGAAAGCCCCGCGCATTCGCGGGTGATAAAAACAGTAGAAAGGTCAACCACCATACCCGAAGAACCGATGACGGCAAAAAGGATAAACTGGTATGCCGCCTCGTACTTGAAACGAAGAAGCTTCAGAAGATGACGCAGGTAATTGACCTGTTCTTTCAGTGAGAGTTTCGACTCCCCGTGAAGGCGTTCCCTGAACTGGATGGGCACTTCCGCCACACGCTGTGGCGCCGCCTTGACAATGACCTCCAGGCCTATCTTGAAACCAATGGGGTCAAGGGGGGCGGCATCCTTAAGAATCGACGCGGGAAAGGCGAAGAAACCCGCCATAGGGTCATTCGCCCGCGTAAAGGGACGGGCCATGAGTTTTGATACCCCCGCATTGAGCCTGCGGAAAAGGTTAAAGTGATCAGCGTTACCCCCGGGAACAAAACGGCTGCCGATACAAAAATCCGCCTCTCCAGAAAAAACAGGCGCCGCTACATCAGGTACCTTTTCAGTGGGATGGGAAAGGTCCGCGTCCATAACCAGGAGTACATCTCCACCGGCGAGTTCAAAACCCTTTATCACCGCCGAAGCAAGCCCCCTTTCACCCTTTCGCACAAAGACACGTACAGGATAGCGTTTCTTCAATTCACTGACGGTATCCTCGATGCCGTCACCTGAATCATCATCAACAATGATGATCTCATAGCTGTAGGGCCTATCCGCCAGGGCGGCATGAATGCCTTCACAGAGGGGAGCAATATTCGGGGCCTCCCTGTAAGTGGGTACGATAATCGATAACATTTGCATACGTTAATAATTACTCCGGTTTACGCTCTTTTTATATCGATCTGCCGCATAACGGGGAGGGATGCACGCCTTCGCCTCAGCCCGGGCGGGGCGAACAACCACCTTTTTCAAATTTTACAGCAAATCTAATTATTATGTGCCGGTCTCAACGCCGGTTTCTTTTAGCTACATCGAGAACAGATTCGATGACATATTCTGTTTCTTCTGCTGTCATGTCCGGGTATATGGGCAGTGAAAGTGCGCTTCCCATACTGTTAGTTCTGCTGGTTATTGTCCTCGTATTTGCAGGCAACCT
>CAZHNW010000155.1:0-7803 GCA_964534225.1 uncultured Leptospirales bacterium
TAACAATACTGAAATTTGATAAGGCTGGTCGGGCGTGAGCCCGACAGACTGCTAGGATATATAAATGTCATATAAAAGAATTGATTTTAAGGAAAGAATGAATATTTTTAGGGGACTATATGTCCAAAATCTCAACGCCAGCCAAATAGCTTTTCGTTTAAATCGGAGACCTTCGACGGTAACGAGAGAAATAGCAAAAGGTTGGGAGGATGGAATATATAATCCGGTATTGGCAGAAGCTAAGCATCAGCTTCAGCGTACGACTCAAAGACCTCACAAGAAAATTGACGCATTTTTATGGAAAGAAATTAAAAACAAACTAGCGTTGAGATGGTCTCCGGAACAAATTTCAAAATATCTAGCTGAAGAAAAGTTTGATACGACAGTGTGTGCGAAGACAATTTACAATCATATTGCTTTTCATATGAAAGGAGAGCTTAAAAAACTGGCGTTACAAGATCTTCGTCGGCGTGGCAAAGCTAGAAAATCATCAAATAAGAGTGATAATCGAGGGAAAATCAAGAATATGACGCTTATTGATGAGAGGCCACCTGAAATTGAATCAAGAGAGGTTCCAGGTCATTGGGAAGGAGATCTAATAATTGGAAGTAATCATCAGTCAGCTCTTTTGGTAACAGTCGAGAGACAAACTCGTTTTGTTCAGATAGATCTTTTACTGGAATATGATGCTGTGTCAGTACGAAAAACGATAGAGAAACGGTTTAAAAAAATAAATCCAGAAATCCGAAAAACCATTACCTTTGATCAAGGCAAAGAAAATAGTGAGCATGAGATTCTCAGCCATAATTTAAATATTGGCGTATACTTTTGTCATCCAAATTCTTCTTGGGAAAAGGGCACATGTGAAAACACAAATTTTCTAATTCGTGATATGCTCAATGGGGAAAAAGATTTTAGGAAATTGAAGCAAAGAGATGTTAGTCGTATTGCTCGACTTTTAAATGAAAGACCTAGAAAAACATTAGATTGGAATACACCAAAACAAGCATTAGAAATTTTGCGCTAGGAATTACAGACGAAGTTATAATAATGCGAAACCATGCATAACAATATTAATAAAAAATCAAAGAGGATCAGTCATGACTGTAAAACTAAAAAGTCTCAAAGTCGCTATTTCACTGGTTGTTGTCGGTGTACTCTCTGTTATCATTATAGCAATCACCTTTTTTGCCCACAACAGGGCAAAAAGTCAGCTCGAAGAAACATACAAAAACGAGTATACCAAGACAGCACAGGTTGTCGGCTCTGAAATGGAAGACATGGTAAAACGCCAGGTCCTCCTTGCCAAAGCCATGGCAAAGGACCCCACTGTTGTAAAAGCCGTCGCCACCGGCAACTATGCCCTTGCCACACCGATGCTTAGAAACATGTATAAAACCATGGGGTTTTACGAAAACATTTTCATCTCCACACCACAGAAAAGATCTGTTATCAAGGCAGCTGGCACACCCCAGGCCGTTGGTGTCATGTTTGCCGGTATCGGTTATGACGATAACATCGCCGCCACCCTCGAGGGCAAAACCCACCTGAGCAAACCGGGAAAATCCCCGGTTACAGGCCTGGGGGTAACACTCGTCACCACGCCGGTAATAATCAACGGGAGAGTCAGGGCAATTTTCGGACTTCCCATCGACCTTGGAAAGCTTACAAAAAAAATTGTCACAAAAATAAAACTCGGTAAAACCGGTTACTTCTTTATTACCGATAACACGGGCCTTACTTTTAATCACCCTAACCCAAAGTATATCCACAAGATGGACATGTCAAAATTTGACTGGGGCAAAAAATTCATGACAGCCAAAAACGGAGAAGTCTTTTACTACAACTTCGAGGGCAAAGAAAAAATTGCCGCAGTATATAACAGCGAATATTTGCGCCTCAAGCTGGGAGGGTCAGGTTACGTGTCTGACTACATGGCTGAAATCAATACCCTGCAGGCACAAATGTTCGGCGCAGGGCTTTTCGGCATCATTGCCGCTGCCCTGATCATTTTTCTTGTTGTCATCAGAAGGCTCAAGCCCCTTGAAGAAGCACGGGAACTGGTCAAGTATGTTTCTGAAGGAGACCTGACACGGGAGTATAAAGGACGAATAACCAGTGATGAAATTGGAGAAATCGTTGGTGCCATTAACAACATGGTAACCCATCTCAAAGAAATTGTTGTAGGAATCCTCTCCAGCACCCAGACCGTGGCCAGTTCATCTGAGGAGATCAGCGCTACCGCAATGAACCTCAGTGAATCCAGTAACGAGCAGGCATCCAATGTTGAAGAGATAACCTCATCCCTTGAAGAAATGGGCGCCACCATTACCCAGAACACGGAAAATGCCCGGAGGACAAATTCCATGGCCAACAAATCCGCCGATGAGGCAGATGAGGGGGGGAAGGCGGTAGACGAAACCGTTGCCGCAATGACATCCATCTCTGAAAAAATCGGCATCATCGAAGACATTGCCTACCAGACCAATCTCCTGGCCCTCAATGCCGCCATCGAGGCGGCCCGCGCGGGAGACCACGGCAAGGGATTTGCCGTCGTAGCGGGGGAAGTTCGCAAACTTGCCGAACGGAGCCAGAACGCGGCGCAGGAAATAAACGCCGTCGCCACCAGTTCAGTCAGCATCGCCACAAAAGCGGGTGAGCTCCTGAAGGTCATCGTCCCCAGTATCAAGGAGACGGCGCAGCTGGTGCAGGACATTACCATCGCCTCAGAAGAACAGGATACGGGAGTCAACCAGATCGCAACAGGCATGGACCAGCTCAACCAGGTAACCCAGCAGACAGCATCAGCCTCTGAAGAGCTTGCTTCAACCTCTGAAAGCCTGAGCTCACAGGCCCAGATGCTCCAGGAACAGATCGAGTTCTTTAAAATCGATGTAGCCCGGGCAGAAAAACCTGATTTCGGCGAGACACGCCGCATCGAGGCACCGGAGGATAAGGACGAAGCATAAAATACGATAATTGAAGGCGAGGTTGGCGAACCTCGCCTTCAATTATCGCAAACCCCGCCTGAAAAAAATTTTGACAAACCTCGAAAACCATGCGATAATTATTTAAACATAAAAAAACAGGCTTACTGAACTTAAGAATATAATCGTCCCACGGGAGCATTACTATGAAAAACATGTTTAAAAGCCTGAAATTAATCATTTCATCAATTGTTATCGGCATATTCTCATGTATTCTGATTTTTCTCGTTCTCTTCTCTTACAATCGTTCCGCTGAAGAGTTTACAAAAACCTATAAATCAGAATACATTAAAATGTCACAAAAAGTAGGCCAGGAACTTGAAGACTTTGTCAAGGGCCAGATCAGGTATGCTGAAACCCTGGCCCAGGACCCCTTTATCGTCAACGCTGCCGATACCGGCAACTATGAAAAAATCGACCAGATGCTTTCCAACATTCTGAAAAATATGGGCATCTATGAAAATATCTTTATCTCCTCGGCTGCACAGAGATCTGTTATACTTTCCGCCGCCCTGCCTAAGTCAAAGGGGCATATCATCAGCAGCCAGAAACCGGTAAACACGGTGCTGGGCGGTGAAAATTTTATCAGTTCCCCCTACAAATCGCCTGTCACCGGCAAGGGGATTATCGTACTCTACGTGCCGATAAAAAAAGGCAACAGGGTCATGGGCATACTTGGTCTGCCACTTGAGATCGGAAAATTCGCACAGAACCTGGTAAAAAACATCACCCTGGGTAAAACAGGATATTTCTTAATCTCTGACATGAAGGGTCTTGTTATTGCCCATCCTGAGGAAAAACATATTTTCTCCCTTGACCTGTCAAAAACAGATTTTGGCCCCAGGCTGCTGAGCCTTAAAAACGGCGAACTCGGGTATTACACCTTCGAGGGAAAAGACAAACTCGCCTCGGCCTATAACAGTGATCTCTTGAAAATGAAACTCCTTGGAAGCGGATATGTTGCCGATTACATGGATGAACTCCATACCATGCGATGGCAGATGTTTCTCGCCGGCCTCCTTGGACTGGTTGCCACCGCGTTCATCATATACTTCTTTATTGCCTACCGGCTGAAACCTCTCGAAGAGGCAAAAAACCTGATCAAAGATGTTGCCGGTGGCGACTTTACCCGTAACTATACCGGCCGCATCACCTCAGATGAAATCGGAGACATTGTCAACGCCATCAGTAACATGGTATCCCGCATAGGAGACATCGTCAGAGAAATTCTCTCCAGTACACAGATCGTGGCAAGCTCATCAGAAGAAATCAGCGCCACTGCCATGAGCCTCAGCGAGTCGAGCAACGAACAGGCATCCAACGTAGAGGAGATCACCTCGTCCCTCGAGGAAATTGGCGCCACCATCACCCAGAACACTGAAAATGCCAAAAGAACAAACTCCATGGCCAACAAGTCAGCCGGCGAGGCAGATGAGGGGGGGAAGGCAGTAGACGAAACCGTTGCCGCCATGAACTCCATCTCTGAAAAAATCGGCATCATCGAGGATATCGCCTACCAGACAAACCTTCTTGCACTCAATGCCGCCATCGAGGCGGCCCGGGCTGGAGACCACGGCAAGGGATTTGCCGTCGTAGCGGGGGAAGTCCGTAAACTCGCAGAGCGAAGCCAGAACGCTGCACAGGAAATCAACACCGTCGCCACCAGTTCTGTGAGCATTGCCACACGTGCGGGTGAGCTCCTGAAAGTCATCGTTCCCAGCATCAAGGAGACGGCGCAGCTGGTACAGGATATTACCGTTGCATCAGAAGAACAGGACACGGGGGTCAACCAGATCAACACGGGCATGGACCAGCTCAACCAGGTGACCCAGCAGACAGCCTCAGCATCCGAAGAGCTCGCCTCAACATCTGAAAGCCTGAGCTCACAGGCACAGCTGCTCCAGGAACAGATCGAGTTCTTTAAGATTGGAATGGCAGAAACAAAAAAACCTGATTTCGGCGAGGCACCTCAGATCGAGGCCCCGGAGAAAAAGAAAGAAGCATAAAATACGATAATTGAAGGCGAGGTTGGCGAACCTCGCCTTCAATTATCGCGAACCTCGCCTTCAATTATCGCGAACCTCGCCTTCAATTATCGCAAACCATCAATCACCACTGTTCAACCACGACAGGTGGTGAAAAAACTCAGGCCATGTGTCAGAAGGATTTGTATTCACTGTAAGGACAAATTCAGACTCAGAAGGAATTCCATAAAGAATCCCGTTTGGGGCCAGTACAGCCCCGGACCAGTCATCACCTGATGTGGCAGTACCCACACTTTCGACAGAATAAATTGTCGGCTTGTCGGGATCAAAAAACATCATATTAACCCCCACCGCGGGTAGAAAATAGATATATCCCTTCATCCCCGTAGCGGCACCGGCAAAGGTCTGGCTGTTGACAGTTATATCTCCGGTAAAAGAATGTGTCTGCACACTGGGCGATGAACCGGGGATAATTTCCAAAACAGCGTCAGCATTATAGGGGGCACAGTAAATTTTACCGTTAGCGGCCAGTGTTCCCCCATGCCACATTTCCGTGCCGATCCCGAGTCCTGTACTTAAATACATATAGGTACCAGCAGCAGGATCAATGACCAGTACATTCCCTGAGTCAGCGGGGATACCGTAGATCTTTCCGTCAGGGCCGAGGACCCCGCCGTTCCATTTCTGTCCCCCCGCAGCCATAGTTGGCCCGGTAAGAACAGAAAAGGCTGTTGCCACTGGCGCATAAGGATCATAACAAAGAACTTCAGCACTGTCATAGGGTATAAAATAAACTTTATTATCAGGACCGCACACGGCACCATGGAATTTCTCAGTAGCGGCATTTGAATATGAAAGAAGGTGTGGGCTATCATCTGTGGTATCAACATAGATCACTTCAGAGGCAGTTGAAGGCGCAAAATAGACCCTGGAGCCATCATGGCTAAGGCACCCTCCATAGTAATTATTACCACCAGCAGTGAGTCCTGCACTGATTGTCTTTACATTTAACGGATCGGCAGTAGTCTCAATAACAAGGATTTCTTCGGCATTATAGGGAGCACAATATATCTTGCCATTAGGAGCAAGAACCCCTCCCATCCATTTACCGGTATCGGTAGAAAATGAACCGGTCTTGTTCTTTGCCAGGGGCCGGGTAACCTCACCCGGGTTAACAATACTTTCCATCTCGTAGAGCATGGCAAAGGCATTAAGATTTTCCTCTTTTATCGAATAGGCCCCGTCATACTCGTATGCCCCCATGGATACACCGCTTGTATTGGCACTGGCCGTGCGGCCCGTACCGGTAATGTCATCGGTGACACCGGTTAAAATCCCCCCTACCGCAACAGAGGCATGGGGAGAGTTAACCAGTTGCCCGTAGGTATCAGTATTTGTTGACATCTGTCCCGCGGCAATAAGATCAATGGAAACATTGTTCTCTCCCTTGAGGGTTATCTCGCCTGTGTCAATAGTAAAAGGAGTATTGATAGATGTAATATCAGCACCATCATTTACCAGTTTGCTGCAGCCAAAAATATTATTATGGCTGATGGTTTTGATATCAGTGGGATCAGAATACTCGATACCGGTACCGGCATTGGTGGTAAAAAGAATATTGTTCACCACCTCAATATTATCGCCACTAAAATAAAGGGCATGGCAACTGCCCGCAGAGCCGCCATTAATGGTATTATGAACAAGAGAGACAGCAACAGCGGCACTTACAGCAATTCCGGCGTTTGAAGTTGAACCGTTGCCCGCCACAAGAATTGAATTTTTCACGGTAAGGTCGTGAGAACCGACCTCGGCAGAGATACACCATGTACCGGTTAGAGCAGAAGGACTCTCCGCGGGGAGCAGACGGCACCCCTCAACAACACATTGCACACCAGCGGCTCCAACAAGAGAAATATTAACCGCCGAATTAGCCGAGGGGCTGTTATAAAGGGTTGATCCTTTGACAGTGAGAACACCCTCACTGGCCAGTATCGCATAAGCCTTGCTGTTAGCTTCACCGGCATATATGGTTGAACCTGTTACCGTTATCTCACTGTTAGTAGAATTGATACCATATGTTTCACCACCACCATTTACGGCATTGAGAATCGAAGAGGTAACTGTTATTTTACTATTGCCCTCCGCATTCAAGGCGTAGCCTTTACCACTGGAATCTGTAACCACCCCTCCTGAAACAGTAGAATTATCAATAGTAACCGTACTACCCAGTACCTTTATACCATAGGCCTCGTCAACGCCGGTACCACCATTGATCTGGCTGCCGCTTATTTGAATATCCGTGGCATTATTTACCAGAAGACCGTAGGTTTTACCATTAGTCCCTCCAAGAATGGTAGAGCCGCTGATTTTATGACTTCCATTTTCAATTACAATCCCGTAGCCATCGCCAGTACCTGTATCAGCACCAGTAACAAGGCAGTTGACAATATTCACCTTTGCAGGGTCTTTAATATGCAGCGCCGCAGTGGTATCCCCCCTGAAGGTGATGCCAGAAAGGGTCACCGCTTCAGTGCCGTTATTGTATTCAACAGTATAACCGGTGCCGGACACCGGGGGCTTAATCTCCGTTGAACGGCTCGAGGGCTGACACGTTGACCAGTCACCTGAAGTATAAGACCCCGTGAGAGAAATGTTCTCACTGACAACAAGAGACTCTTCGTAGGTCCCCTCGGCAATACGCACCTCCGCGGGAAAAGTATTGAGTTTACTCACAGCGGTGCTTATACTCTTACAGGGGCTGTCATGCGCCCCGGTACAGGCAGCATCATCACCCAGGGCCGCATCGGCATAAGCGAGATTTACCCCCGCCG
>CAZHNW010000156.1:0-7527 GCA_964534225.1 uncultured Leptospirales bacterium
ATGACATTATCGTGGCATCGGGCCGCCAGTCTGTCATGATCCTGGATAACCTGGGCATCTCTTCTGCCACAGCCGCGCGCTACCAGGAGGAATACGCAAAGAAACTCGGGAAAACGCGCCAGCAGCTCAATGCAACGCAGAAGCGGGCCGCTTTTTTCTATGCCGTTATGAAGGCAGGGGGCGATCTCATGGATATGACAGGGGCGGCAACCCTTTCCATGGGGGAACGCCTGCAGGTGGTAAAGGCACGGGCAAAGGATGCGGCAGCCACCTTTGCCGAGAAACTGACTCCCGGGCTTGAGTCCTTTGTCACGGTCCTGACGGATACTGATGAGAAAATGGGGGATTCCCTTCTTGGTACCCTGGGGGATGC
Organism: uncultured Leptospirales bacterium; assembly: GCA_964534225.1. Classification (GTDB taxonomy): domain Bacteria; phylum Spirochaetota; class UBA4802; order UBA4802; family UBA5550; genus CAZHNW01. Next base: position 374 of record CAZHNW010000156.1, read on the forward strand.
GGTCAATGACCTGCTTGTTCTTTTCTCCCGGTTGATCCTGCAGATACAGGCAATACCCGCAGCGGCGCGCCAGGCATGGAAGGATGCGGGGGATTATTTCGCCGGAGGGGGACGCCGGGCGCTGTATGAATTCCGCCAGCAGATGGCATCCCAGCTCAATGAACTTGCAGAGGTGGCCCCGGCCAAAGCTGCAGCCCTTATGAAAAAAAACAGCGAGTACATGGCCAAAATCGGCTTCAATAAGGATTACCTGGAGTATTCCAGAAAGCTCCTGCAGGCTCAATCCAAATATTCAGAGTACCGCAGACCAGAAGAGACTGTCAAGGGATCCGGGAAAAGACCAGGTGCCGGAGGCGCCTCTTCTGCCAGTGGATCCGGTGGTAAGAAGGGAGGATGGAAGTGGTCCGAGTACTATTCCATGATGGGTAATGAAAAGGAAGCGGAACTGGCCAAACTCCAGGAGAAGTTTCTCCAGTATTATGAAAAGAACCGGGAATACTTTGTAAACCATGAAGAGGATATGTATGCCCTGCGGGAACAGTACCGGCAGAGGGCCCTGTCAATAGAGGAAAAATATGATGCTGCAGCACGGGCCATGAAAGAAGGCCTTACCAGCGCGGCAAAGTCTGCCATGTCTTCTTTTGAGTCTGCCACAAAGGATGCCCTGAAAAATTCTCTCCTCGGCAAGGGGGGCTGGAAGGAGTGGGGCAAGGCCATCAAGGAAATTCTTGCCGGTCTCATCGCAGATATTGTCTATGCCATAGCAAAGGCCCTGGTCCTGCGGGCCATTACCAGCGCCATCGGCGGTGGAGGACTTCTCCTGGGGGGCATTTTTGAAAAGGGAAGGGTACCTGTTTTTGAGGCGGGACATATTCCCGTGTATGCCGGGGGCAGGATCCCTGATGATCACTTTATCGCGGCCATTGGTAAAAGGGAAGCGGTCATTACTGCTGAGGCCACCAGGAACAATCAAGACCTCCTGCAGGAGATGAACCGCACCGGGGACCGCCTCGGCATGGATGTAACTGTCCACAGTGTGGCTACTTTAGACGGGGCAGTGATCTTTGAAAACGTGGAGAAGAGACGGGAAGAGGCCGCCTCTCTCATGGGTGCCGGAAACTATCACCGGGAGAACGTGAACCGATGAGACAGTTTAACAAGGATAAAAAGATAAAACTGGCCCATACCCCACAGATCACCTCAGAGATTATACCCCTTAACGCGGTGGGCCCCTCAAAGGATGTGACACTCCGCAGTCTTGACTTCACCCCTGATGATGCAACCTGCGTCTTTGTTTCTGCCTCCACTGGCAGTGACACTACCGGTACCGGAACCGCAACTTTACCGGTGGCAGGTATTACAAAGGCCCTGAGTCTTTTAACTTCCTCGAAAACAAAGATAATTATTACTGATTCAGAAGAGTATTCTGTAGAGAACATGGACCTGTCGGGCAATATAACCGGCATCTATGCTGCAGATGGAGAGGCCCCCACGGTAGAACCGGTAAAGACCTTTGATTACTGTATGCAGCAGAAATATTCAAGCGGTATACAGAGTTACCTGTACTCTTTAGGAATCTGGCAGCTGTCAAATGGCAATGTCCTGCGCGCCTGGAGTACTGATGAAGGAAGCGGAGCTCGAAAGCAGTACATCGCTGTCTACAGCAATGACTTTCAATCAACAGTATTACCCGCCACAGGTTTTGAAAATACCACCAGTGTGAGCGTGCAGGTCTGTTCCCGGGGAGACTATTTCTATGTGGCGGTGAAGTATAATTACAGCCCTGGTTTTCACGGTATCCGTATTTATAAATACCACGTCAATGGAACGGCACAGCAGATCGGTGATGAGGATTATATCGAGTTTGCCATGGATGATATTTATAACATCAATGCCATGGGGATCCTTATCAGCGGGGATATTGTCATTGCCTTTCATAATCAAACAAGCGGGGGAGACCTCATCTTGAAACGTTTCAGCGCATCAGGTTCCCTGCTCAATACCCGTACCATCTGCAGCGGGCACCTCTATGATAAAGCTCATGAGATTGTTCCCCTGGACAATGGCAATTTTGTCATGACCTATACTGACGCCCTGGCAGGGGCAACGTATCTCGGCTATTACGAAGAAAACGGGGTCCTGATAAACAGGTATACTCTCACCGGCAGTGATGATTACATTCAGATGTCAAAACTGACCGTTGAGGAAGATGAGGATGAAAAGGTCTCCGTGGCATATCCTGATGGCAGCGGGTATTATCGTGTACGGGAATTTACCTTTACCGAGACATCTTATACTTCCCGGGCGATTTTTGCATATAATTATCCGGATAATTCCAGGCAATCCTTTGCTCTTGCACCCTTTGGCCAGTATGCAATCTGTTATCTGACACGGGATCCCTGGCAGTCCTTTGTCCGCTTCTATGACCTGGAGGGAACCTATCTGGGGTATCAGACTTTTCCCGTGGCAAGGATTTCCATGTACCGTCCCTTTTTCGCAGAAAACATGTTTCTCTACTGTGAGGCTATAGAAGAGGATACCCGCCTTTATGCCTATAACGTGGTGGAGTCCTTCTGTATTAAAAACAGTGTGCCCGTAGAGCTCAATGGACTATATATCAAGGGAGGCAACCAGCAGTATTTGAACTTCCTGCTCAAAGCCGAAAGCTCTCTTGTTTTAAGATACTGTGATGTATCCTTCAGGGCTCCCCGTGACGGCCTAATTGATGAGGTCTTTGACCGGTATAACCTTTATGCCACGGGCAGCGTTACCGTTGAAAATTGTATTATTCGTGACGGCCATGATATCTATATCGATGCAGACACTGTTGAGTTTTCGCATTCTCAGGTCTACCGCCTCCAGGGGGGCATCACCATTGCAGGGGCCGCTGCGAGCCAGGGGGATATCCTTCTTGATCACTGTGATGTCTTCAACTGCTACCAGGGGATTTCCTTTACCGGTAATTCAGGTAATGAAAGGATTACCAATTCCATCATTCACGCAATTGCAGGTGTGGCCGTTTCTGCTGCAACAACCGCGCAGATCCTCCGCTCGGTGCTTACCGGCAGCACCTCTGGGATCACCGAGGTAGACTGCATACGGGCCAACCCTCTGTATGTCAATGAAGGGGCAGGGGACCCGGAGCTTATTGATCTTAATATAAAGATCCGTGAGATGGGATATCTTGCCACCTCACCCGCCTATGGGCTGGCAGACAGCAATAAAAATGCCGGGGCCCTTGAAGTGACCTACCAGTTCAATGAAACCTCCCGCAGGGAGATCCTCATCCCCAAGGAAAGTCTACTGGTGGATTACAAGCCTGTTAATCCCATCACACAGTACCGCGGAGACGGATCCGCGCGCTTCTACTCTGACGGGGTGAGTGAAATCATCGAGGTGGCCTGGGATTCATTAAAAAAAGAGGACCTTGATCTGGTCCTTGCCATGCTTGCCGGCGGTGATGATTCTGTCTTTATCTATCCCGAACCCTTCACCCATCCCGCCTATTACTTCGAGGCAACTCTCACCTGGAAGAGCCTTGCCGGGTCTCCACAGGATTATCGACAGACAGACATCGGCGTCAACCGCGGTAATTCCCTCGTGCTCATCCGCAAATATGAGCAGGAGGTGGTGTAATGGCCCTGATTTATACGGTCAACAACACGGTTATCCCTGCAGAAGATATTACTATAAAAGGTGTCTCTGAGCAGAAGCTTGATGTCTGCGGCAGTGAGATCATTGCCGCAAAGATGACCTTTACCATAAGCAATGCGGATAAAAGCAGGTACGATGACATGACCCCTGGGTCTCTCTTCTACGGGGTGTCCTGGTATAACGCGCCCATCACTGTCTTTGATGATGACCAGGGGATATATACCTGGGTGGGGCGCGTTAAAAATATCACCGTTGATGACGGGCGCCAGACGCTGGATATCCAGAGCAGCAATTTTCTTAAAGACGCAATAGATACCACCTGCATCTACCAGGCAACGGACATTACTCCCATGGGGGCAGTCTATGACATTCTAACCGGCCAGAGCCTGGTGGGCATTGATCCTGTATATTTCAACCAGTATACCATAAACTTTGTACGTGGCCAGCAGGAAGGCCACAGTCTTACCGTGGATATTTCTTTCACGGCGGAGAAGAACAAGAACTGCCTGGCAGTCATCGAGGAGCTCTGCAGGATTTCCCATTCTTCCATTTATCTTAAGGACAATATTATTCACGCCTACATGTATGAGCCCTTTGACGGGCAGCTGGGCATGGTGGTGGAAGACAAAAACATTCTCCCCGGCACGTACCGTCACTGGTACGATGCGGAGAATCTCTATACTGATTACTGTATCCGTTACAAGCAGGACCAGTATGCAACATCAGTTTTGACCATAAAGGGCAGTGATGCCGGGGCCATCGGCAAGGGCTATGCCCGCCGGTCTTTCAATGTTCCGGACGTGGACAATGGCATAAGCGTCAATGACTATCCCATACTGATAAACAACTCGACCGGCGCACAGTGGGTGGCCGCTACTGCCCTTGACCGGTATGGTGAAATACAGATGAAGGGGGAAGTGAAAGTGGGCCGGGAACTGGCAGAGCTTCTCCCGGGAAGCCAGGCAGACCTTAACTTTCGCGCCTATATCCGGGAACCCATGCTGGTGACATCAAACCGTTTTGACCGGGACCGCCATGAGATCCGCATACAGGGAATATTCAGAAACCTGCCGGTGCGGGTCTTTACCCCGGATGTGGATCCTCCGCCGGCAACTGCCATTATCACGGTACTGCGTCTTTCCGCTTCCAGTTACCGGGTTCTTTTTGTGAAGGTGGAAGAAGCGGAAAGCTATGAGCTGTACTTTACCCACTCTGCAGGTTCCTGGGATACCTCATTCAGTGACCAGGGAATTTCCTTCCTGGATATTAAGTCTCCCCCGATGAATGAAGAGGGGTACCTGTACGTGGACATATCCGGACTAAAAGAGGAGACCCTCTACTGGTACCGGATCCGCACACTGGATGCCCACCGCAACCCTTCTGACTTCTCCAACATCTTTGCAGGGCTTCTTGAGCTTACCGCCTATGAAAACAAATACTACCTGGCAGGGAACGTCTGGACCGGCCTGACACTTGACATGACCAATCCAGGAGGGGGCACCCCGCCGCCCTCAGAGGTCCTGTATGGAGAGGGGATCTATGGCCTTGACTATTACGGCCTTACTGCCTTTTACGTCTCACCGGTTTATAAACTCAGGGATTATTCCCTTCTCTCCTTTACCGGCCAGGGGAGAATAATTCTCCAGTACCGTTCATCCCTGGACAATCTCACCTGGAGCAGCTGGTCAGAAGAAATACCGGTAAACGGCGAGGGCACAGTTGATGTGACTTCTTATATCTATTTTCAGTTCAGGGTGATTTTTGCCTCCCTGACATGGAACGCGGCAGATACTTTTCAGTTACAGGAGATAAGGTAATGTATGGAAGATTGATACCCCTGCGGACAGACAATATAGATAATGTTGCAGCCAGTGACATCAACACCCTTGAAGATTTCCTCCGGGGCCTTGCCAACGGAGATTATGCCTTTCACGCCCTAAAGATTGAGGGGTACGGCACGGATTGGGTAAGTCAGTTACCTGAATTAAAGGATTTTTATGATGCACGGGGCTCGGCCCAGGGACCGGTTGTTACAGACGGTAATAACAAGATTCCCACCAGCCAGCTGCCGGCACTGGCGATTGTCGAGACTTATGCCGTATCCACCGAAAGCGCCCAGCTGGCCCTTGATGTCCAGCAAGGAGACATCTGTGTACGCACTGACCTGCAGCAGTCGTTTATAGCATTGAATAGTGATAATGCATCCATGGATGACTGGCAGCTCCTGCAGAGCCCTACGGACGCGGTACAATCTGTGGACGGGCGTACCGGCACTGTCGTTCTTTCTGATCTCTATGAGGCAAAGAATGCGAATATTCAGAACCACATTGCAACAGAGACCGGGAATCCTCATGCGGTTACTCATGCAGAGCTTTCAGATAAGGGAGTCAACGACCACACAGCTATAGATAGTTTTATCGCCAGCAAGGGAGAGGCTTCAGGACTGGCATCACTGGATAGTATGGGGATTATTGAGTCATCACAGCTGCCGTCCTTTGCTCCAGCTGCAGTTGCTACACCGGTGGGCTCGGTAGTTGCGGTAATAGCCGGATATTTCGGTGATGGGAACAATGGCAGTTTTACCGCCGTCTCTCTTTCTGTTAGTGATAACTGGCAATATTGTGATGGCTCTGAGTTCTATGATGCCGACAGTCCTATCTATAATGACACCGGGCGATACCTGCCTAATTTGACAGATGGCCGATTTATCATGGGTTCAACTGTTGCGGGAACGGTTGGCGGGAATTCAGATAATCAGGTCACTTTGACTACGACAGAACTACCTTCACATACGCATACGATGAGCCACACCCATACTATTCCAAACCACTGTCATGAAATGAGTCACACTCATGAGATAAAAGGAAATTCGGCCGGGGGTATTGGAGAACCTGCCTATCACTATGCTTTTGGCGATGTCGGTTTCAGAAACAGCCAGACTACTGGCTATTATGTTACTTCGGGCTATTCACCTTATTGGACCGAAGATAAAACTGGTTTGTCTACAAATAGTGCCAGCAATAGTACTACTTCCTCTGTTGGTTCTGGCACAGCCTTTTCCATTCTCCCGCTCTATCTCACGGCAAAATATTATAAGAGGGTTAAGTAATCATGACCTATACAGTAAGATACAAAAAGATCAACAGTCTTTTCTGGCGTTCCCTGAAAAGAGTCAAAGGGGATGGCTTTATCGAAGGCGGACCTCTTCAGGCCGGACCCAATGGACAGGTTATTGGGCCGGCAAATTTACCCATCAGGTGGTTTATCCTGGAAGATGAAACCCGGGTGGAGATCCCTGCCATGGGATATCTTTTTAGATTCTCTCCTCAGCGGTTCATGAACATAAAGAAGCGGATGGAAGCTGAAGCTGGACAGCCTATAGCGACGAGGTAGAAAGGATAGAATGGAATGCACAAAACGAACTATACAACTATTGCGGCTTTCATCAGCGGCGCTGCTCTTGCTGGCGGTATCTGCATCTATCTTATTGTTCGTCTGAT
>CAZHNW010000157.1:0-7474 GCA_964534225.1 uncultured Leptospirales bacterium
CAAGTCTCTCTCCATGGTATTCTATACCGGCAAGGTGGTTCTTGCCCTGGATAATCCCACGGTCCTTGTCATCACTGATAGAAATGATCTCGATGACCAGCTCTATGATACCTTTGCCGCGTCAAAGCAGCTGCTCCGCCAGGAACCTGTCCAGGCAAAGGACCGCGACCACCTGAAAAAACTGCTGAAGGTCGCCTCCGGCGGCGTGGTCTTTACCACCATACAGAAATTTCAGCCCGATGAAGGCAATATCTATGAAATGCTTTCTGACAGGCGCAACATCATTGTCATTGCCGATGAGGCCCACCGTACACAGTATGGATTCAAGGCAAAGACCATTGACGATAAAGATGAAAACGGTGAAGTCATCGGCAAAAAAATTGTCTATGGTTTTGCCAAGTATATGCGTGATGCCCTGCCAAATGCAACATTTCTCGGTTTTACCGGTACCCCCATTGAAAGCGACGATGTCAACACCCCGGCGGTATTTGGAAATTATATTGATATCTATGACATCGCCCAGGCGGTAGAAGACAACGCCACGGTCAGAATATACTATGAAAGCCGCCTGGCAAAGATCAGCCTGAGTAATGAGGGAAGAAAACTCGTCAAAGACCTTGACGATGAGCTGAACCAGGAAGACCTGACAGAATCACAAAAAGAAAAGGCGAAGTGGACCCAGCTCGAGGCCTTGGTGGGAAGTAAAGACCGCATCAAACATGTTGCAGAGGATATCATCAGTCATTACGAGCAGCGACAGGAGGCTTTCAATGGCAAGGCAATGATCGTCACCATGTCCCGCCGCATCGCCGCTGAACTTTACCAGGAGATTATCGCCCTGCGGCCACAGTGGCATAATGATGATCAGAAAAAGGGAGTTATCAAGGTTGTCATGACCTCTGCTTCTTCTGATGGGCCGGAAATTTCACGGCATCATACCACCAAGGAACAGCGGCGGGCACTTGCTGAACGCATGAAAGATCCTGACGATGAATTGAAGATCGTCATTGTCAGGGACATGTGGCTCACCGGCTTTGACGCTCCCTGTCTCAAGACCCTTTATATCGATAAGCCCATGAAGGGCCATAACCTTATGCAGGCCATTGCCCGGGTAAACCGTGTCTACGGAGATGTCGAGGCGGGCCTTATCGTCGATTACCTGGGTATAGCCTCTGACCTGAAAGAGGCCCTTTCATTCTACTCTGAAAGCGGCGGAAAGGGAGACCCCGCAGAAGCCCAGGAAGAAGCAGTGCGCCTTATGCTCGAAAAACTCGAAGTCGTCTCACAGATGTTTCACGGTTTCCCCTACGAAGAATATTTCGATGCCGACACGTCCCGCAAGCTTTCTCTTATTCTCGAAGCAGAAGAACATATACTCAGCCTTGATGACGGCAAGAAACGATACATCAACGAGGTTTCCGCCCTGTCAAAGGCCTTTGCCATTGCCGTGCCCCATGAACAGGCCATGGACGTAAAAGATGAAATCTCATTCTTTCAGGCGGTAAAGGCGCGCCTGGCAAAATTCGACGGCACCGATTCAGGCCGCACCGATGAAGAAATCGAAACGGCAATCCGGCAGGTTATTGACCAGGCACTGGTGACTGACCAGGTCATCGATGTCTTTGATGCCGCCGGTATCAAGAAACCTGATATCTCCATCCTTTCAGAAGACTTTCTTCTTGAAGTTAAAAACATGGAGCATAAGAACATTGCCCTCGAGGTTCTAAAAAAACTTCTCAATGATGAAATCAGGGCAAGAATGAAAACGAACCTGGTGCAGGGCAAGACCCTCATGGAAATGCTTGAAGATTCAATAAAACGCTACCACAGCAAAGTCATCACCGCGGCAGAGGTCATTGAGGAAATCATAGAACTGAGTAAAGAGATAAAACGCCAGGACAAAGAACCTGAAGAAATGGGCCTTTCACATTTTGAGTATGCCTTTTATACCGCGGTGGCAAATAATGAGAGCGCCCGTGAATTGATGCAGCAGGAGAAACTGCGAGAGCTGGCGGTGGTCCTCTACCAGAAGGTAAAGGAGAATGCCTCCATCGACTGGACAATAAAAGAAAGCGTAAAGGCAAAGCTGAAGGTCATCGTGAAAAGAACCCTGCGGCAGTTCGGGTATCCCCCTGATATGCAGAAGCTGGCGACGGAGACGGTGCTGAAACAGGCAGCGGCTATCGCTGATGAACTGACGAGGGAGAATTGAGGTTTTAAATAAACTCCATGTTTTGTAAGTCACAATTTTAAAATTTAATTTTCAGATCAAAGATCAAGGAAGCGAAAAAGTGTCAAAATCAACAATTATTAAAAACTTAAAACAACAACCAGAAATGGATCATGATAAACATGATGGTTCATATCGAGTGGTAAGAGAAACAGTGAAATGTTTATCAAATATTGAGCTTGAGCAAATAGACATTGTTGACCTAAATATGCTTTACCTTATGACTGTAGGTACCTGGAAATCAAGCTTTGATAATAAAAGAAAGCAGATCAATAACAGTAATTTAAAATCAAAAGATAAGCAATATTTATTGGAAATAGTGAATGATTCAGAAAAAAAAGCTGAGTCAAATTATTTTGGCAACCATGAAAACAATGACAATGATCATATGGGCATGTTTGGTTCCGGTTTTATGTCCTTCGCTGGCAAGTCGAATAAAGAAGAGGCTCAATACTTCATTGATTTTGATCTTTCAATTCATAAATTGAATGATGAAGATGAGATTATTAGTATAGCTACAAAAAAATTAAACAGAAAAATCAAGGGGCTTGGAGCTGCATCGGCATCCCAGATTCTACATTGCTTGAAACCGACTGTCTTTCCGATTCTGAACGCTGTAGGTGGAGAATTTTATAAAAATATACTTAAACTGGAGATTGAAGATCCTGGCAACCTGTCTGAATATATCAGTAACTGTAAAAAGATTAAAGAACTCAGAGATGCCAACTTCAAATTTAAAAATTATAGAATCATGGATTTGATTGCCATAGGAGGAGAGATGCCTGAAACAACCGGGGGACATAAAAAAAATAATTATGATAATAATCATCAAACATCGTTGAATACTATCTTATATGGCCCTCCGGGAACCGGGAAAACATATTCAACAATAGCAAAAGCTATAGGTATAGCGAATCCTTTTTTTACTTTACCTTCAGAGCCACACTCTCCAGAAGGAAGAAAGATAGTAAAGGACGAATATCAAAGATTATATGATGAGGGCAAAATAGTCTTTACGTCTTTTCATCAGAGCCTGAGTTATGAGGATTTTATAGAAGGAATAAAACCTGAAATATCTGATGGTGCTGCCGGAACCAGCTCAGATGAGGATAATTCTGGCATAAGCTACGTAATTGAACCGGGAATTTTTCGGCAAATCTCTGAAGCTGCAGGCCAGAAAAAGAAAATCAGGTCAAAATATAACTTTGATGAAAATAAAATAGAGTTCAATAAAATGTCACTGGGGAATACGCAGAAAGACGATGATGATATTTTTGGATACTGCATCGAAAATAATGTAATAGCCCTTGGGTATGGTGACAGCATTGATTATAGTTCTATTTCATCAAAGGAAAAAATAAAGGATGCTATAACAGAGAAAAATAGAAATGCGAAAAAGTTTTCCTGGGAAGCGGTTGATCGTTTTAAAAATGTTATGAAAATCGATGATATTGTTTTAATTTCGAAAGGTAACAAGTATATCAGGGCCATAGGAAGAGTCACTGGGGACTATTTTTTCGACAAAAGTACTTCCATCAGATATAATCATTTCAGAAACGTGGAGTGGCTATATACTGACACATTAATTCCAATCAGTCAGATTTTAAATGAAAAGAATTTATCTCAACAGACTATTTATCAGTTTTATAAAAAGGATATAAATATTGGATATATAAAGAATTTGTTGAGTTTTACTGATGAAGAGAAAAATCAGGAGAAATATGTTCTCATAATTGACGAAATCAATAGAGGAAATGTATCTCAGATTTTTGGGGAGCTTATTACCCTGCTGGAAGAGGATAAAAGGGCAGGGAACATGGAAGAGTTAGAAGTGATTCTTCCTTATTCAAAGGAAAGATTTTCCGTTCCAGCAAATCTTCATATTATAGGCACTATGAACACAGCTGACCGCAGTGTTGAAGCTCTTGACACCGCATTGCGCCGAAGGTTTTCATTTGAGTTCATGCCACCAGACCCCCAATGTGTCCCGGAAAATCTTCCAGACAACGATCTCCCATTAAGGGAAATCTATATTTTAATAAATGAACGGATAAAATATCTGCTTGATGCTGACCATCAAATAGGCCATTCATATTTCATGAATATTGAAAGTGAAGATCATCTTAAAGATGTTTTCAAAAATAAAATTATCCCGCTTCTAAAGGAATATTTTTACAATGACTATGGGAAAATCAGGCTGATACTTGGTGATCAATTTGTTCAGAAAATTGAATTGCCTTCCTTCCCTTTTGAAAGTGATGAAATCGAAAGAGAACTATATGATTTAAAGCCAATTGATGAAAACTTTAATATTATAGAAGCTTTAACTTCTTCCCTGTCAGGGCAATCTGGATATAGAAATTAATGTCTATGACAAAAACAATACAGGTTTATGAGTATGGTTCTCTTAAAGTAGGCACTTTCTATGGTGCTCAGGAGAATATTGAGTTCAAAGATGTATATTTCCAGGCTCTTGCCCGGTTTGTAACAGAAAACATAAATTGTCCATTTTACACATTGCTTCACAAACGTATCCGTTTCTGTAATTTTGTTGGCGCAATAAAAGTTGGTGATTTAACAATTGAAGTTCTTCCCAAATGTGACAGACACGAAGATGATAAAGAAAAGTGGCAGTCTGTACTTCTCGAAATGCTTGCAATCAGCCTTAATGTTGAAGCAAAAACAACAACGCATTCAGATATCAATATTCGTCAATACACTGTACTTGAAACATACCTCAATCTTTTCCTCAGTGAGACTGAGAATCTGCTCCACCAGGGACTGGTAAAAAAATATAGGAGCCGGGAGAGTAACCAGAATGCCCTTAAAGGAAAGTTGCTTGTTCATAAGCAGATAACTAAAAATTATATTCATGCTGAACGGTTTTATGTGTCTCACCAGGTATATGACTGCAACAATATTTATAATTCCATTATTTTTCAGACTCTTCAATGTATACTGACAATAAACTGTTCTTCTGGTATTGCTAAAAAGGTTCAGGCCCTTATGCTGAATTTCCCGGAGTGTAATACAATTTCAATAAATGAAAAGGTTTTTGAACGCTTGCATTATGACAGAAAAACTGAAAGATATAAAACAACTGTAAACCTTGCGAAAATTATTTTATTGAATTACCACCCTGATGTTCGCGGAGGACATAATAATATTCTCGCTATCATGTTTGATATGAATCTTCTCTGGGAAAATTATGTTTATTATACCTTGAAGAAATCTGGAAAGGAAATATCTGTAAAACCCCAGGTAAGAAGAAAGTTCTGGCATCAGGCAAAAGCAAAGACAATACATTTGATACCTGATATTGTTTTACAATATAATCAGGAAACTGTAATACTTGATACCAAATGGAAATACAGAAAGGATACTTCTGCAGAAGATGTGCGTCAGATGTATGCTTATGGTATGTATTTTGATGCTGACCAGAATTTTTTAGTGTATCCAGATAAAATTGATGATGGAAAAGTGAGAGTGGAAAAAGGCAATTTTTATGTTCCTGGAACAAAAAAGCAAGAGGACAATCTTTCTTGTGGTTTTATGTTTGTTGATTTGCTTGTAGATGGGAGACTTAATAAAAGCATTGGTGTAGAAATAGCCCGAAAATTAACGATTGATCAAGGAGAATAAAAAGATCAGTTGTACAGTTTAATCATTTTAATATTACCATGACCAAAAACATTTACATAATAAAAGACAACCAGCTCACTCGCATGCAACAGCAGGAATACCTTTCAGAAGACCAGCTGCAGCCCCTTCTTGAAGAACATCCTGAACTGATCCCCGGCGATGTTATTGATACTGACAATCCCCGCAAATGGCTTCTGGTAAACAGTGAAATGGGAGTACCTGACAACAACGATTCAGGAAGCAGGTGGTCAATAGACCATTTACTCATGGATCAGGATGCAATACCCACACTGGTTGAAGTTAAGCGTGCCAGCGATAGAAGAATTCGCCGTGAAGTGGTGGATGTCAAAAGAAAGGGCCTTCCGGTTCCAGGGGAAAACAATGGGACCTCGCGATGATTCTGGAGCGACTTGAAGAAACAGGCGGAGAAAAAGTTCAAGCAGTTGGACAAAAAATCTATGACTGGATAAAACCGCAGGTTGATGAAATATATTTTGGTACAGGTAAACAAAATGCAGCATTTATTCCTGTTCTCCAACATGGAGGGAATAGACATCAGTTATTCAGTATTTATGCCTCTGGTGATGTTGAGGTCGTATTTCAGCATATGTCGAACAAGCGGCCCTTTGATAAAGAAGAGCTTAGAATTGAATTGTTGAATAAGTTGAATGAAATTGATTCAGTCAACATTCCCGGAGAAAAAATAAAATTCAGGCCCAGTTTAAATTTAGCCTGTTGATGCCTGAAGAATCTCTGAAGCAGTTTATGGATATTTATTCCTGGGTGATAGAAACGATAAAAGCTACCTGAGAGACCTCAACCCCCTCGGTATACCTTCACCCCGCAGCCGTCTTCCACCATTGACACTCCTGGCGTAATCCCGTATTATCGAAATACAGGCAATAGAAAAAAACAGTGCCGCAAAAACTTCCCCGCAAAAATCTTAAAATTTTTCAGTACCCCTCGTCTAACCGGGAAAAAGAAAGGTGAAAAAACAAAAAATCAAAGGAGCACCTACCCATGGAATACTACGAATCATACTACATGAACGAATACGAGCTGATCTGTTTCGAACACGCCATGGCGTCTCTTGAAAACGTCGAGGTCGAGCGCGAGGGGGGCATTGCTCTGCGCCGCGTCAACGGGAACATTTCTCTTCCCGTTGAGACGACCTACCACGTTGGAAACGGAAAATGGACCAACATGCGCGTCGAACTGAAAGAGGCGAGCCGCGAAGAGATGGCGCGCTATAACGCCCGCTACTGCATCACCTGCATACTCGACGAGGACTCCCTCGAAGAGCACCGCATCGTTGTGGCCAGCATCGTTGACCGCATGAAACTCAGTAACAAGGTCTTTTAGCCTGCCCATATCAATGCTAAACGAAATTGAGGAAATCAGCAGACAGGAAAATTCCAACCCAAATCGTGCATGTAGAGGAGCTTTTTCTTTATGGCTTGCAAGCAAGAAAGAGAGTCAAACCTCACAGGAAAAGGCGGCATCATGAGTTACGAAAACCAGGAAGAACTGAGACGGCTTCCCGACGGATGAAATTTTTCAGGAAAGATGTCGCCTTTTTTAACTCGCTTTATTTAATTCCTT
>CAZHNW010000158.1:0-7285 GCA_964534225.1 uncultured Leptospirales bacterium
ACGTCTACTGGTGTACAGCTGACATCGGCTGGGTAACCGGACACAGCTACATTGTTTACGGGCCCCTTGCCAATGGCGCAACCACAATTATGTTCGAAGGCGTTCCTTCATATCCCGATGTTGGACGTTTCTGGGCAATCGTAGAGAAATACAAAGTCAACATTTTCTACACAGCTCCTACCGCTATCCGTGCCATCGCCAAAGAAGGCGACGAGTGGGTCGACAAGCACGACATTTCCTCACTGCAGCTCCTCGGATCTGTTGGAGAGCCCCTCAACCCTGAAGCATGGAACTGGTACTACCAGAAAATCGGTGGTGGAAAATGCCCCATTGTTGATACATGGTGGCAGACAGAGACCGGTGGTATCCTTATTACTCCGCTTCCCGGATGTATCGATATCAAACCCGCTATGGCAACCGTTCCCTTCTTCGGATGTAATCCCCTTATCGTTGATGATGAAGGAAAAGAAATTCCCTGGAAGCCAGGCGAAAAAATTGAAGGTAACCTCTGTATCACTCAGAGCTGGCCAGGCCAGATGAGAGGAGTCTACGGCGACGAGCAGAGATTCTTTGATACCTATTTCGCACAGTTCCCCGGCAAATATTTTACCGGTGACGGCTGTCGCAAAGACAAAGATGGATACTACCAGATTACCGGTCGTGTAGACGACGTTATCAATGTATCCGGACACAGGATGGGTACCGCAGAAGTTGAATCAGCACTGGTTGCTCACGCTAAAGTTGCTGAGGCTGCAGTTGTTGGATACCCCCACCCCGTTAAAGGTCAATCAATCTACGCTTTCGTTACTGTTAACGCTGGTGTTGAAAAATCAGATGACCTCAAGAAAGAACTTGTTGCTACTGTACGTAAGGAGATTGGACCTATCGCTACTCCTGAAGTTATCCAGTGGGCAGATGCTCTTCCCAAGACCCGTTCAGGCAAGATCATGCGTCGAATCCTGAAAAAGGTCGCTGCAGGTGACTTCGACAAGAGCGGCATGGGTGACACATCAACCCTTGCAGATCCTTCAGTCGTTGAAATGATGATCGAAGGCGCAAAGGAAGCCCAGGGAAAATAATTTTTCTTGAGGCTTAGTTAAAAAAAGGCGGCCCCCAGGGTCGCCTTTTTTTATTAAAACCTGTATAACTCACCTCTGGTGAAAACAACTTCAGTTCCTTACCTCGGAAATACAGGTGTCCCTGTACTTTGTTCCGGGATAGACTGAAAGTATCTCTATAGCCACAAAGGTAGTATCCCTGATTTTCGGTGTTTCAGGCATATGCCCCTTTACCGGTTTCACCCTCTTCAGGGGTTTATATTTCGGAAGCGGAAGGGGCTGATAGCCGTTTTTGTCCCTGAGAGTATACTTCCCCTGTGCGAGAACTTTTATTTTTCTATAAATAAAACCGCTGGCATACTGTCCAATTAAAAGGCTCGACTCTTCTGCCTGGAGAATAGAGACGCGTACCTCCTTCGGCCTGCTGTTTTTTTTAAAAAGTGACGATCCTGCCCCGAGTCCCGCCCAGATTTTTACACGCCGCAATGTATCCACCTTGACCAGGAGGATCTCTCCTTCCCCGTATCCTTTCTTTCCCTCGCTCCAGGCTGTTCGCGAATTACCGTCCATGGCGCTCCAGGGGCTGTACATGCAGGACCACTTTTCAAGGGCCCTCTGGTAATCAGACTCTCCACGATCCAGATCGTTTCCCTTCGGCGATGGCTGCTTCGGAGGATGTCCCGTAGGGGCAAGAAAGGATGTGGCCCAGTCGCAGGCATAAAGCCCCAGGTGCCAGCTTCCCATCCAGGTAAGTTTTTTAACTTCCCCCTTTCGAATCATTGCGGCAAGAGAGGGGTTGCCTCTTCTTTTACATTTCGATGCTGAATAGACCTGGGAATTCGCCACTCCCGCCCAGGAAACCATGAATAACAGAAAAAAAACTGCACCAGCATGCTGTTTCATCTTCCTTCTCCATAATAACAGAAAATACCGGCTGCCCTGCCTCACCCTTCTGCAAAAACCTGTGCCCTGCCGGAGAGAACGGACCGGTTTTCTACATCATGCATAACCGGGCAAAACCGGCAAGATATTTTCTCCCCGGCAGAAGGGCCGCAATCAACTATACTTCTTTTTCCCTTATCTCCCTTATTCAATACATGTTTTACGATGCCATCTAAGTATAATTTTCCCTGACCAGGCCCGGCTTTTTCAGCAGGACTGACAGGCGATAAACGTTGAAACCGCTTCTTATTATCATGTCTTTTTTCCTGTCGACAATGAAAATGTACCCATCCTCATCAATATAGCCGCCATCTCCCGTATACAGATGACCATCTTTATCAAAAACCTTTAATATTTTTAAGTTTTGATTTGATCATGTCAGGATGAAGTATCATTTCGTTAACAAGCCGCGGTATAGAATAATGCCTGTCAATAATAACCAACCAATCAGACGGTTATTGCTTGACATATTAAACCTTCCTGTCAGCATACTAAAAAATCCAGGGGAGCCCTGTTATGAATGATAAAAAAAGTGAGGTCATGCCATTCTTCTCCCATGATAATGTCCCACACTATTCAATGGAGGCTGACCTCGGCCTCTTTAACCAGTTGCTCCAGATGGTTGACGGAGACTGGTCAGATTCCATAAAAGGTATCTGCAATCATCTCCAACAGCGTTTCTGTGCCCTCGGCGTTGTTCTTTCCATACTCGACAAACGCTTTGATGAATTCATTTACATCTCTGACTCATTTTCAGAAGATGTTATAGATATTCTTAAAAAAAACAGTATCACCATAGAAAGTGACACCTCCATTGAACGAATGCACCGCCTCTACAGAGGAACGGACAGTTTCCTCGAAAAAAATGTCTTCTATAACGATACCTTGATAAATCTTGCCACAATCTACTTTGAAGGGGACATGGGAACAGCGGGGAAAGTGGTTAAAGAGATGAATCTTGAGACCATTATTGCCCTCCCGGCACTTGAAGAGAATAAGAACTATAAATGCTTTTTTCATATCGGCACTGACAGATGTTTTGATAAAAAAACCATAGAAGAAATAACGGGATATTCAAACCAGCTTAACATTGCTCTTGAAATCGTCTTTCTCGTCAGGGATCTTTACATAAAAGCGACTCATGACAGCCTCACCCGCCTTTTTAACCATAAACAGGGAGACATCCTGCTGCAAAAAGAAATGGACAGGGTGGAACGCAATTCCCTTCCCCTTACTATTGCCATGCTGGATCTCGATTTTTTTAAAAAAATCAATGATACCTATGGCCATACTGCTGGTGACGAAGTATTGATAACCATCAGCAAAGTCCTGACAGGACAGCTGCGGAAATGTGATATTGTCTCCCGTTACGGGGGTGAAGAATTCCTGGTTATTCTTCCTGATACCGAAATCAAAAATGCCATTAGTGTCCTGAACCGGGTAAAACAAACAATCGAAAATACACGGTTCAAATTTAACGGTAAAGATTTTGGAGTAACGGCAAGTTTTGGCCTGTCACAGTATGATACTGAAAGACATCATGACAAATGCAGTTTCATCAACGATGCTGACAGGCGCCTCTATGCGGCAAAGAGTCATGGTCGCAATAGAATGGAGTTTTAATCCCTCTTCCCGAAAAGATTATTTGACAAGTACTAACAGATAATATTAAGCTATGTCCTGACTGTTTAATTTTCTGAATTATCAGTTAAATATTATCGGCAGGTTCACCATGACGTCTAATCCCTTCATCAAACCCCTTAAAGCATTCGATCCTAAAAATGACCTGAATGTCAAGGAATCCTTTACCGCTTCAATTAAAAACAACGGGGGAGATACCCTCAGCGAACTTGAACCGGAAGAATCACAGGGAGATGATGAGCAGAGAGGAGAAGAATTCTGCAGTATAAAGACAGGAGGCCCCATTGTTGCCGATATCGTCTATGCGGGCAGTCTCGGCAGCCGCGACCTCTTTCTTGTTACCAACACAAAGGGTGAGATATACTTTCTCTCCCCCTCCAGTGAAACCTTTACCGTTATCGGCAGGCTTTCCATACAGGGGCAGATTATCCGCCCACCTGCATACATCGATGGTGTTATCTACTGTGCCACGCGGGAAGGGGCCCTTTATGCCATTCATGCCAGGCCCCGCGGCGAGGCCGATGCCATTGAGGCGAAAGTTCTCTGGAAAAAAAAATTCGGTAAGGGCATACTCACCGCACCGATTGCAACAGGAAAAATCCTCATTGTCGCAACCCTGGGGGGGATCCACGGATTCGAAGCCTACTACAGAGACAGCGAACATAAATCGATAGGAAAACAGATATGGCGTAAACAGTTTAAGGGGATCGTTTCCAGCCCCGCCATGCATGAAGGCGCCCTCTATTTTGGATGCGAAGATAAAAATGTTTACGCCATTGATTATGGCAGCAGGAAATCGAACATCCTGTGGAAATACCCCTGTACCGATTCGGTTCGATCACGCCCCTGCATTTCAGCACAGCGGGACCTTCTGGTCTTTTCATCAATAGATGGATACATCTACGCCGTTAACCGGCACACCGGGGAATACCGCTGGAGTTTTGTCACCCGCGCCCCGGTTCTCTCCACTGTTGTTTCATCAATTATTGGCCGCGACGAATACTTCTTTGCCGGTGCAGATGACGGCAGATTTCACTGCCTCAACAGCAGGGGTAAAGAAATGTGGTCTTTCAAAGCGTCAGGAAGGATACGCACCGAAGCACTTATTGACAGAAACAGAATATATTTCGGCTCAGAAGACAACAACCTTTACTGTATCGATGCCGTAAAGGGAAGGGAACTCTTCAAGTTTGCCACGGACGGAAACATTAACAGCAGGCCCCTTATCAAAAACGGGCTCCTGGTTTTCGGATCTTCAGATTCATTTGTCCATGGCATACAAATATAATTTGTTCAAGGAATATACCGGTTACGGGAAAAGCCTGAATCACCAGGACTGTCCCTGTCCGGTAGAGGTAATTTACAGATTTTCCGGGGAGGAAGTTACATGTTCACAACCCTGATCAATTCGATCATTCAGCAAATCGATCCGCGCATCGTTGAACTACAAAAAGACCTTGAATTCTATCAGACCGTTGTCATTGGCCTTTCCATCGTGATAGGGCTCCTTTTCCTTATCGTGATTCTTCAAAGGCTTTCCATTCGTCTCATGAAACAGGGCAGGCAGGGAAAATCACCGGGCAGGCTGCCTAAAATACGAAAATCAGCAGAGAAAAAAACACTCCCTTCTGCCACCCCGGCAGCTGGCAGCAGCCCCGTCATGCCGAAAGAACTTCCTGACCCGGGACTCATATTCAAGTATTCACTTGCCGCGGAAAACACCACGGAAAAAACAATTACCATCGGACAGAAAAACGGCAACATCAAGACATACTCCACGGAAATACTTGACGACCACCTGAACCTTTATATCCGCATCATCGAAAACAGGCGCGACCAGGACATCTACAACCTTCCGGACCATATCGCTGAAGAATACCAGATCGACTTCCGCCGCGACAGCAAGGTGCTCATCTACTACCCCGGCCTCCAGGGTTACCGTGAAATGGGAGCGCGGGAACGCGTCTACATAAAGGCAGACCCCGATGAAACAGGCGACCCCACCTTCCCCGCCCTTGATGCGAAAAACCCGATCCGCTTTCGCCTGGGAGACCGCCTCGACCAGGACGGAAAATTCACCGGAGGATACTTTGAGTTTCACCTCTTTACCAAAGACTACGAGGTAAAAACAAAATCAAATATTGCCAAGACAGAAAAAAACTTTCTTCTCCGCCTCTACAAGATATATCCAGGCTATGACACAGGCGCTCCCACAGAAGACGGGCTCTATCCCATGATAGACCCCTTTGCGACACAGTAGGCAGAAACAGACAGGGCAAAGCACCTGGCCATGCGTGTGATACAGAAAAACAGGAAAAAACAATGAGTGATCTTCATAATTCAATTCAGAGTGTCATCAATGACGAAAAACCAACGGTCCGTAAATCCATTGTTATAGGCGTGGGCGGATCAGGCATGAAGGGTGTTCTGGCGGCAAAAAGCTGGATCGAAACCAACATGCCTCTCGAAGCGCACCGTTATCTCCGGTGGGTCGGCATTGACACCACAGATATTGAAACGAGCATAGAAGGTAAGGGGGGAAGATACCGCTTTCCTTCAGAACAGTTCTTCCAGGAAGAGAGACGGATGCTCTACATCTCCTCTCCCACACCGGCGACACTCTCCCTTGATTTTCTCCGGGACCAGTTCAAGAGCAATCCCGCCTACTCATGGCTTCCCAACCCAGATGTCTACGATATCTCCACCCGCGCGGGACAGGGTGCCAACCAGACACGCCCCCTGGGACGCCTCGCCTTTTTCGCCAATGAACAGAAAATCAGGGAGACACTCATCAAGGAACGGGACCGACTCAACAAACTTCCCAACGACCCGAAATATTTTCAACTCATGGACGTCAAAGAGGGAAGTAAAAAAAACGACGAGAACATTTCCTTCGTCATGGAACGGGGCGTCAACCGCTACTACTTCTACGACAGGGTCCCCCGTGAACATGAAATCGTCTTTATCGATCCTGACAAGCAGACCCGTGCCATCCTGTCGCCGCACACCAGCGGCAAACTCTCGATTAAAGACTTTCCCATGGATGAAAAGGGCCCCTACTTTGAAATCAGCGGCTCACAGATGGAAGGCAAAACCCTGAGCTTCAGGGTACGGCACTTCCGCCGCAGCGGCCAGATATCCATCTTTATCACCTGTTCCATCGTGGGAGGGACCGGTAACGGTATGATTCTCGATCTTGCTGCCCTGGTGAAAGACATCTTCAGGGACTACTGGCCCCAGCCGCGGGTCTACGGCATTCTTGTTCTTCCCAGCGCCTTTAAACGCGTTGTCTACAACCGCAACGCCCGTGCCAATGCCTACGCCGCACTCAAGGAAATCGACTACTACCAGAGCGGTAACACCTTTGAGGCCACCTACCCGTCAGGACGTTCTGTTGAAATTCCAGACCGCCTCTTCGAAGACGGTATGCTCTACCTTCTTGATGTTGAGAACATGGCAGGCAATTCCCTCCAGGGACGCGACCAGGTACAGGAGCTCACTGGCCAGTTCATTGCCACCTTTGTCGCCTCCACCGTGGGGGGCGCCATCGAGGAACGCATGGTCAACGATTCAACGCGCGCCTCCATCTATCTCCCGAAAGAAGAAGAATCAAAAAGAAAGGCCTCGTACAATTCCTTTGGAAT
>CAZHNW010000159.1:0-7209 GCA_964534225.1 uncultured Leptospirales bacterium
GACGTTGTCGGTGCCGGTACCCCCTGGGACGATCTCGAGTGGCGTTTCCAGGTGAGGGCAACCCAGCCCACCTTAACCCCCTGGCCGACACGTATTCTCAACAATGTCATCACCCGCGCCAATCCCGTGGCCTATCCCGCCTACTATCTCTCAGAAGATGCCTATGTCACCATCAAGGTTTATGACATCAAGGGGCGCCCCGTGGCGACCATACTCGAAGGGGCCCTGCGCAAAGGGGGCCAGAACATCAAGGACCAGGGATGGCGTGGAACAAACAAGGCGCGGCGTGAACTCGGCGTGGGCCTTTACTATATTCATATAAAGGCAAAGGCCACCAGTTCGGGAAAGACAGTGCTCAATCACGTTTCCAGGGTTGTCATTAAGCGTTGAGGCGGTGTGTCCTCATGCACTGCCTGTGAGACGGCGGGGGTTCAGTTTTTCCTTCATCGGTTCAATGAAATCAGAATAGTCAGCCCATGTAACGAGTTTGTCCGCGATGGTGACAATATATGATTCGCGGTAGCGCGGCGGTATGGGGGTCAGGGGCCACATGTGCCGTTTGATGGCGTCGCGCTCTATGGCGTTGAGGTCAAAGAGCTTCTGCGCGTTGGCGAGGGCGATGTAGGGGTGTTTGAATCCGTGAAGCCCCGGGCTGTCGGTATGCCAGTCGTACAGATAAAAATCATGAAGAAGGGCGGCGCGCACGGTGCTGATCACGTCGATGCCGGTACCCAGTCGTGTCATATGGTAGGCCCGTGACGCCACCTGCAGTGAGTGCTGCAGGCAGTTGATATTTCCGTGATGGCGGTAATCGCGCATGGAGAGAAAGGTCTCATGTTCCAGTATTTCGCGTACCGCAGGGTGTCTTCGAATAATGGGGGGAAGTTGAAGCCTGCTCTCCGGTATCATTTTTTTCTCCTTCCTTTCTGAATGTATGCCTGGATTTCAAAGATCAGTTCTCCGAGCTTTTTCTTCCCCCTGCGGCGGGGGGCTTCGTTCCTGAGGCGGAAGTTATTTTCCCGCTTCACCTTCGGCAGGACATCATATTTTTTGATAAAGGCCCATGCCGGCGCGGGAACACGGTAGCGGGAAAGGGAGTCTTCCAACTTCCCCCCCATGATCCTGACCTGCGTGTAAATGATACGGGAGAGACCCGATGAATAGATGAAATCAACGGTCAGGACCGTGATGAAAGAAACGTTGACGACACGTATCGTTTGTACCGGCACAAGGCCCGTGACATACACCGCACCGGGGTGAAGAAAGAATTCGTAGACAAAGGCGGCAATGACCCATGCCAGGGAAAAGCCGGGGCAGACCAGGCCGCGGAAGTTTTTAAAGTTTTCAGAGTAGTCCCAGTAGCGTTTTTTAAAAACAAGAAGAAGAAACTCCCCGGTTACATATTCAAGGAACGTGGTAACCGCAAGGTAAAAGAGGGCACGGATATAGATGGGATGGCCCGAAATGGAGGTAACCGTCACGGAGAGTATTACCGCGGCACTTCCGTAAAGGGGGACCCAGGGCCCGGCGTTGAAGCCGGGGTTGATGAAACGGCGGTTCTCGATGGCGCGGTAGGTGACTTCGAGTAACCATCCCGCGACGGAAAAAATGATGAATTGAAAAAAGAGACTGTCAATGGTGTCCATGGGTAGTGTCATAAAAGTCATTATATCCTCTTGTATCAGTTGTTTTTGCGGGGGAAGAGGCGTGATATAAGAAAGTCGGTTTCTTCCCTGATCTTTTCAGATGAAACGCGGCTGAAGGCCCCGCGGAGAGACTCTTCGATCCCTCTCACTGTGTAAGAAATGGTGGTAAGTATTTTTTCCCTTTCTTCGCCGGGGAGGGAGATGTTTTTCCCCTGCTCCATGACCTTTCGTGCCGCGGCGTGGAATTTTTCTTCAACCTGCTGCTGCATCTTTTTGAAAAGGCCGGTATTTTTTTTCAGTGATCCGTCTACCAGAAAAGGGGTGCCGGTAAGTATACGGATACGTTCGGTAACCAGCATCTGCAGGCCCTTTACGGGGTCACTGACTTCCTGCGTCATTTTCTCGGTGCCCCTTTCAAAGGCGGTAAGTTTTTCTTTTATAATGGCATTAATGACCCCCGCCTTGCTGCCGAAGTTGTTGTAGATTGTGCCCTTGGCAACCCCCGCCTCGTCGGCGATTTCTTCGACGGCGGTTTTGCCGATGCCGAAGCGGTTAAAAAGCCGTTCCGCGGCGGTGAGGATTTCATTCATTTTTTCTTTGTTCATGGTGCCTGTCTATTTTTGAACTTTTATACTTAAAGAGTTTAAAAATGCAGAAAGGTTACAGCAAGGCAAGGATTTTTTCCAGGCGGGGGCTCTGAGCCTTAGACAAGAACAGGAGGCCCAGAGCCTGCACAATTTTAGATTTATTCAGGTATCAAAGTTTACAGTCGAAATAGGAAATATAATTGCAAAAGAGCTGCATTTGAAAGTAGGATTAAGTGAAAAGAGCTGGGTTGCAAAGGATAAGAAGCCTCCTTTTCCTCACGCGGAGTTGATGTCAATTAAGGAACTCTGTGAAAAAGAAAGGATCGATCTTGAGGGGGCAATGGCGCGAATGAAAAAAGCGGGTATTTCCTTTAAAGGTGCACAGCAGAGGCTGGCTTTTATTGCCCGTGATAATAACATGAGTGCCAGGGAAATATTTTTAATAATCAAGGGTGAGTAATTGTTTAAGTTAGTTATAACTATTTTAGTTAGAGTTATTAAATAATTGTTGACAATCGTAATATATTAAAAAGACTGGCATCAATCGGCGCGGTCCTGGTTCTGACGGGGCTGCCGCAGAGACAAGGAGAGAGTGCCAGATGTCGATGAAAAGATATGTAAAAACAGACCGGCAGTGCCGGCGCGGTTTATTTTTTTCTGCACCCCGCTTTTCAGGCTTTCTGCTCCTGGCAGCGGTGTTGCCGGCCTTTTTATTTTCTTCCTGCGGGGGGCGCTGTGGAGAAAATGAGAGGTTTGCGGTTAATTCCAATACACTCCGGGTGCAGAATGTTCCCGGCGGCCATGTGAAAAATATGGCTTACGAAACATCCGTAGTGGAGATAGAGGATGGCGAAAAAAAAATTTGTCTATGCCGTGCCCTTGCTTTTCGTATGGCACAGATTATTGCGGCCCGTGACGGGCAGTCTGTTCTGCGCAGTCACCAGATCCAGCGCATTGAAACGGGCTGGGCAACGCCTGAGATCAAAGAGGTATTGGGGGAAGTTTTTAGAGTCCCTGGAAAAAAAATCATACTGCGAAAAAGGGGCGCTTCTTCTGCAGGCCTTGAAATTCAGGACAACTGGTTTATCATTGAAATGACGGGAGGGGAAAAATATACCTTACGCGGAACGGAAGCTCTTTATTCCCGGCGTTTCCTGAAATTACGTGCCGCCCTCAAGAAGGGGAAGAAAAATCTATATCTTGCCGAATCTATAAAAGAAAGAAAAAAAGTCGAAGACAGATTGCGACGGCTTCCCTTTAATGGATTGCTGAAAATAGAAGTCAATTGAAAACAGGGTACTGCCTGGGCAGTACCGTCTGCATAAACGGAGGAAAGAATGATCACACTACTGCAGAAGGGTGGCTTTGTCATGTGGCCCATCGCCGCCCTGGGAGTTGTTACCATCGGGATCCTGATCGAGAGAATACTCTATTTTTATCTTACCGGTGTCAGCTACGAAAAATTCAGGTCAACACTCCTTGGAAAAATTTCCGGAGGGGATATTGTTTCCCTTGACCTTATTGATCGAAGCGCCTACGCGGGTAAATCATGGAATATCTTCGGGCGTGTCCTCCACTGGATACGGCAGCAGCAGTGGAACCGTTCCGCCTATCTGAAGGTTTCTGAAACATATGCTCTGAGCAGTGAAAAGGGAAACAGGAGCCGCGAAGAGGCCCTGCGTCGTGTCGGCTCAGAAGAGATCGAAAGAATGGAGAAAAATTTCAAGGGACTCAGCGCCATCAGTCATGTTTCTCCCCTCCTGGGTCTTCTCGGCACTGTAACGGGAATAATCGGTTCCTTTTCTGTTATCTCAGAGCTGGGGGGACAGGTTGATGTTACCGCCCTTGCCAGTGGCATCTGGGAGGCCATGCTCACCACCGCGGCAGGTCTTGTCGTTGCCATACCATCACAGCTTGCTTATCTCTATTTTGAAAAAATTGTTACTTCCAGGGCAAATCGGATGAGTTATATCATCACCTACATGGATGAGGAGCTGCACAGTGTTGTCTCATGTTCTGATGATTCTGCTGAACCGGCACGGGCAGAAGAATTAATACATCATGTTGAATCAGGAGAACAGATCTGATGGATTTTATCAGGCAGAAAACGGAAAAACCTCACATTGAGATCGCGCCCCTGGTGGATATTATCTTCCTGCTTCTTATATTTTTTATGTTGAGCAGTAACTTTATCTCCCCAAAGCTGAAGATGGAACTTCCTAAAGCCCTTTTCGAAGAAAAGCTCGAAAAAGTTGACCTGGTGGTAACAGTTGATAAAAACAACAGGATTTTTATCAATAAGTCTGAACTCGATCCTGAAAAGGATGACTTAAAGAAGGCACTGGAGGAGAAAATGGCGTCTCTTGGGAAATATGACGTTATTTTTCGAGGAGACAAGGCTATCGGCTATGATACTTTCGTGAAAATTCTTGATACCGCGAAGGCTGCCGGGGCTACCAGTTTTTCCGTTGAGCATGAGAAATAGGTGAAGTCTCTGAACCTGAAGATGAAAAATAAAGCAAAGCCGAAAGAAACGCCTTTTTTTGAAAAGACAGTAAATCTTCTTGAGGAGGGAAAGCTCTACCGTTATATCCAGGGAGCAATTATCTTTTTTCTTGTCGCAGGGACTGTGCTTTCAGGGGTCGATTTTTCTACTTCCGAAACAACAAAGATATATAAAAATGAGGCCCAAAAGCAATACCATGTGAAAAAGGTTTCTCAGATCCCGAAAGAAAAAGAAAAGGAAGAAGCGGAAAAGATCGCCGTCGAAGATGACAGGCTGACAGAAGAAGAATTAAAAGAACGCTACTACATGTATGTGGTAAACAGGATTGAGCATTTTAAAGTTTATCCTGTCAGCGAACAGAAGAAGGGCCACGAGGGTTCCATTGTCATGAAGCTCTATCTCAAGCGTGACGGTACGATTCAGAAGGTGAGAATTCTGAGGCAGGCGCGCTATATGAAGTTAACAAGGGCAGCCATTAACGCGGTAAAAAAGGCACATCCCTTTAAGGCCTTTTCTCCCCGTATTAAGGATGAGTTGCTGGTACTGAAACTGGAAATACGCTTTTCCCTTTCAGGGGGAAGCTGAAAAGAGGATATAAAAAGAGTTGGTGTGAAATTGGCAGGGAGTGATATATCCGCCCCGCCGCAGGCGGGGCGGATATCCTCTTCCCCTGGATTTGCAACACGTCTAAAGAATTAAGCGGATATGATGAGATTCATACGACATATCGAGAAAAAGAAAGAACTGCTGGCCGCCCTGGTCCTGGTTTTTTCTTTCATGTCACTGGCCCTGCCGAGGGAGACATTTGACCCTCATGTTGGCATACACTATGATATTTTCTGCCAGCTTACATCGTACATAAATGTAGATCCCCGTGACCTGGGGTGGATGGTCGTTATCCAGGTGCCGGACTACCATGATACCTATCCTGAACCTGCCACTGTCGTCCTTTCCGGGATCGTCAGTGACTTTACCTCCATACGGGCTCCTCCCGAAAAAGTTCTATTCCCCCTGGCAGCCTGATTAAGGTTGCTGATTCCGGTACTCATGCCCTGTTTCGCTGAGTGCCGGGCTTGAAACCTCCTGTATGGTTGAGGCATGGTAATGTACGGCCTGACGGGAAGGTGAGTGACTCAGAACTTAAAGAGGAGTTATACATGAATTTTATGAAAAAATTTTTTATCTCCTTCGCGGTCGTTGCAGTGGGCGCAATGTCCATGGCAACCGCGCAGGAATTCAAAATCGAAACCGGTGATGAAAAAACAAAGGCCGATGATGAAAAAGTTATTACCGCAAAAAAGAAATCAGAAAAATCCGCGCGTATCGTTGTAACCGGTACGCGGACTAAAAAATTATATAAGACCGCCCCGGTAAAGACCGAGGTTGTCAGCCGTAAAAAGATCGAAAAGAAAGGAGCCAATACACTTTTTGATGCCCTTGAAGGTGAAAGTGGTATTATTGCTGATAACCAGTGCCAGAACTGTGGCCTTAACACGGTGCGCCTTAACGGCCTTGAAGGCAATTATACCCAGATACTTGTTAACGGTGTGCCGGGTATTTCCAGTCTTGCCAGTACCTATATTTTTCAGCAGGTACCTGTTGAAATGATTGATCGAGTTGAGGTAGTCAAAGGGGGCGGTTCAGCCCTTTACGGGAGCGGCGCTGTCGGTGGTGTGGTAAACATTATTACACGCAAACCCAATACAAATACCGCTTCTTTCTCCACGAAATGTGAGTTTCTTGATGGTACAGACAGTATGGCCTGGACAGTCTCAGGTTACGCTTCCGCCGTGGCACAGTCAGGCAGAATGGGAATCGCCCTCTATGGCTCACGCCAGCATCATGATCCCTATGATCGAAACGGGGATCATGTTTCTGACCTGGCAAAGCTAAAGAATACCATGTTCGGAGGAAACGGTTTCTACAGTTTCGGAAATGGCATGGATCTTACTTTTCAGTTTTTTAATATTCATGAATATCGACGCGGTGGTGACAGGATAAGCCAACCCGAGCCAACTTCTTTTGTAACAGAAAGAATTGAAAGCGATATTACCGTGGCAATGTTTAAGTTTGAGCATGAAGTGACAAAAAACATGTTCTATGAAGTGAACTACAATTTTTCATACATGGAGCGTGACACCTATTACGGGGGCCGTGAAGACCTTACGGATAATGATGAACTTGCCGGTCAGATGTTTGATTATGGAAGATCAAAAAATCCGTACCATACGACTTCTGCCATTGCCCATTATAAGCTTCTTAAATCTCTGACCCTTACCGGTGGACTGGAGTTTATGCATGATGACCTCTGGGACGGCACTGCTGTTGACGGAGAGGCGTCAGTGGATGAACAGTACTATAATATTGGTGGTTTTCTCCAGGCTGACTGGGACTACAAATGGATCAACCTTGTGGGCGGACTCCGTATTGATAAGCATTCTGAAATGGATACTGTCAAGGTCTCACCGCG
>CAZHNW010000160.1:0-7030 GCA_964534225.1 uncultured Leptospirales bacterium
GTTCAGGTGCGCCTGCCGCATGACCTGGAAGGGCTGCAGGCGCTTATCATTCCCCTTCACTACGGCATGTTCCGTATAAAGCCCGTCCTGGCAGAGGCGCATGATGCCATAGGTCTCCTCGGTGGCCTCCTGGAGGCGTGAATCGTTTCCCTGGACCGCTGTGCCCGCCTGGTTCTCCCTGTCATAGGCAAGACGAACAATACCGGGAGTCTGGTCCGTTGCCTTCCTGAGGCGATGGTCCGAGGCCTGTACGACAAGCCCCTCGGATGTTTCCCCGTCTTCGGCAAGCTGGCAGATACCCTTGAATATGGTGGTGGCATCACGCAGACGCCGGTCACTTCCCTGCACTGCCGTACCGGGGCTGTCATCACCGTCACGGGAAAGACGCACAAGGCCCGCCTGGAAAATCGATGCATGGGGGGCAAGCTGGCCTGTATTGTGGGTATGATCATACTCCATCAGGGCCGCATCGATTTCAAGGCCCGCCAGGGTCACACCGAAATCACCAGAAGCGAGGCGGCTCCCCTTCATTTCAAGGCGAATAAAACGCGCCGCCGTTACATTGATGTCCCACCAGTATTTTCGAAACATCTCCGGTTTAAAATTCTTTATCTCATAGAGGGTAGTCCAGACATTATTATCAGCGCTCATGTTAACGTTAAACTGTTCAGGAAAACCCGATCCCGCCGCGGTAAGAACTATCCTGTTGAGGTGATAGACTTCACCCAGGTCGACAAAAATTTCCTCAAAACGGCTCTGCTGCCGCGGCTCTGAATGCCACTGTTTCTGAGTATCATCAGAAAAAAGAGACAGAACATTTTTTTCCTGCGAAGCCTCCGAGGAACCGGTAATGCTTTCCACACCGGCAATCCCCGCCTGGAGAGAACCAATCTCAACATAATACATGCTGTTATGCCGCGCCGGTTCGGTAACCACCAGTTTCAAAAAAGATATCTCCATGAGGGGAACACGCAGGCGGTAGTCGTCTTCCTCCAGCTCAAAATCCTGTTCCCGGTGAAGGACCTTCCAAACAGTACCGTCATTGCTTACCTCGAAACGAAAGGCCCGGGGGAAAGTCAGGGCCCCTCCCGGAGAGGGAGACATCTCGATGTAATCAATAACTACCGGGTTTTCGTATGAAATGACAACATGTTCCAGCAGGGGAGAACTGCGCCGCTCCGTGCCCCACGCCCCTCCTTCAGCAAGCAGGTTCTCTGCCGCCCCCTGCGGCGCCGTTTCCGACGAAGATGCTCCTATGGTTCCCTGGTAAAATTTTCTATGGCTTATGTTAATAAACTTCATAATCACTCCCGGTGACAGGTCTTTCAATTAAGATCTAATTTATCCGCCTGCAGAAGAAAAGCGAACCCTCACCTCTGCAAAACATTAATGGTATCCCTGCAAAAAAGGATTGTAGAATAAATAGCGGCAATTCCCCATCACTGTCAAACAGTTTCTTCTTTAGCGGAGCAGGAAGGAAGCGACACAGAGAAGGCCCGCGGCAATTCTCATAAATGCCTCAAAAAAAACAACACGCCTTTCTCCCCCTCTCTCCTTCATCTCCTCTTCGGCCATTTCAAAGGTTTTTTTAAACTTCTCCGGGAAGAGAAGAATAAAGGGGCCAGAAAAAACGATGAAAAGGCCGACAACAAAAACAGCCGTTTCAAGGGGACCATGATAAACCGTCAGGGGAAAACCGACGACGATCAACATAATACCATGAAGAAAAAAGAAACGGTTCCCCGCCCACCACTTCCAGAGCCTGAAGGCCCTGAGAGGCATGGACATCTCAAGGAGCCCCAGGAAAACAAGAGCGGCGCCGAAGGCGGGAACATAATAGATGAAAAAAATTTCAGGAATAACTGTCATCATAAAGGCCCCCCTTCGAGCCATGAGACGACTTCCCCCCTGATATCCTCCAGGTCTCTTTCCGTGATCAGGTTATGGTCCCCTTCTTCGAGAATGCGGCAGCGCAGGGGCCCCCCGTATTCCCTCTGCAGGATCTCTGCCTGCGACGGCGCCACCACGCTGTCACGTCCCCCGTGGATCAACAGCAGGGGAATGGTTATTTTCGGCAGAAGAGAAATGATATCGACATCGGCAAGTTCCCGAAAAAAACTGTTCCGCATGGGTATTCCTTCAACGGAGGTGTACCCCTCCGCGGGCAGAGAGAAGGCCTTTTCGCGGGTCATACCGGGCAGTATTTCAAAGAGCCGCACCGGCGCCGCAATGGTAATAAGAGATGAGGGGGAAGTTTCCGCTTCTCCTGTGTAGAGAAGGGTAACTGCCGCCCCCATGCTCGATCCCATGAGATGAATCTCTTCGAGCCCCCTTCCCCGGGCATAGTCTACAACAGCGGCAAGGTCTTCAACTTCCCCCCGCAGGGAAAGAGAGGAAATATCTTCACCTGAATCTCCTGCATAGCGGAAATCGAATGTCAGGAGCGAAAACCCGGCACCGGTAATGGCATCAGCAAGACGGGTTATCTTGTATCCGTCTTTCGACGAAAAAAGGCCGTGGCTGAAGATGACCCCCTTTCGTGAACCCTCTTCGGGCATATACCATCTTCCCGATAAAAGGGCCGTTTCATGTTTTATATTTACGAGCGTGACATCTCCGGACATGCTACTGCCTCCTTCCCGCCCTTTTGAGCTTAATCACCGGTTCGAAATAGCCATCCGAGTTGTTGCCGTCGATAATAATACGGCGCGGCCGCAGAAAGAGATGCTCATGCCTTTTTTTTCTCCGTTCTGCTGAAAAAATAAAATAGGATGATTTCGCCTTTACAAAACCGGAGGCAAGGTTCAGATACGCTGTCCTGCGGCACTTTTTCATCTCGTAAATATTGATCCTGATATTGTTGCTTCCCTCAAGGGTATAGACACCCTTGAAGATAAGAGAATGGCTGTTAAGATAAAGAATAACAACGGCACGGTAATTCTTATACAGCTTAAAGACATAGCCGTACCTGTTGGGATAGCGCAGTTCCCATGTACCGCTTATTGTTTTAAAGGTGACAGGAAGGGGAGGGCTCTTTTCTTTACTGGTCTTTGCCTCCGGGGCCGCGAGGGGATCATTCTGTTTTTCACTGTTCCCGCATGATACTGAAAGGAAAAAAGAAAAAACAAATAAAAATATTAA
The DNA here is from genome assembly GCA_964534225.1 of uncultured Leptospirales bacterium. Taxonomy (GTDB): domain Bacteria; phylum Spirochaetota; class UBA4802; order UBA4802; family UBA5550; genus CAZHNW01. The sequence continues at coordinate 3,142 of CAZHNW010000160.1, forward strand.
AAAAGGGATATTCCCGGCGCTATGGTGCCATTTCCTGTTATTTTCCTGCATAAACCGTTCCGCGTCATTAAAATTATTAAAAAGAGCCCCTGTGGGGAGAGCGTTTCTGAAATAAAATACCCATCGAGAATCTCCCTTTTCCCGCACATCCCTGTGAAAAGAGCTCAGGACAACATAGATGCCCCCATTGAAGTCCCCTGTCAATAATCATTTAGTCTTTTCATTGTAACATTGCCAATAAATTTCATCCTAATCTATTGACACGGTTCAATACCCTGTGTATATTATCCTTCGTTCAAAGGGGGACGATTCTGGTTTCGACTGCAAGTGCGGACGTATGGCTGCATGTCGAGTGTACTGTCGACTCGTTAATCACGGCGGATCTAACGTAATTGCAAACGATAATTTTGCACTGGCTGCCTAATTAGCGGCCACGCGCCTGCGGCTTTCTCTCCTCTGGAAACTGCAGGGGCGTCAAAATCAGAGGATAGCGGCTGTTTCAACTCCCGGTAACAGCGGCGAATTCAAGGGAGACTGGCTTTCATGGACGGTGCCTGTTCCCGGACGGAAAGCCATATGAAATGAACAGGACAAGCATGTAGACGCCGTATGGCTGGTTTGTAGGACGCGGGTTCGAATCCCGCCGTCTCCACAGAAAAAGGGGGTGTCCCAAAAGGGTGCCCCCTTTTTGATTAATGCCCCGTCTTTCGTACTGGTGAGTCCATTTAATATTATGCAGTTTAATATTCGACTGTTCGAGTTCATCAACCAGGTCATGGGATAATTTATCTGTAATACCCTTATGGTTTAAACGTATCGTAAAGGTGGCCTTTATTATCCTCTGTTCATAATCCCTTTCTATATCAAGAAACAGTATCTTTATAAAGCTGCGTTTTACAATATCGATAACATCAGAGATATCAGTTTCAAGTGCAACGATCACCTTCAACACACGATAAGAATCCTTGGCATACAATCTTTCCACCCTGTTGAGAAATACCAGGGTAAAAAGGCCCAAAAGTGTTGCAGCAACACCTATCATGTAGTAACCGGCCCCGATACTCATACCGATAGCGGCAGAAAGCCAGAGACAGGCGGCTGTTGTCAACCCGCGGATTGACATTCCTGATTTAATAATAGCCCCGGCACCAAGGAAACCGATACCGGTTATTATCTGGGCGGCAATCCTGCTGGGATCAACCCGAAAAAGGGCCTGTGAACCGGGGCTTGAATAGGAAATGGCAATAGATTCAGACAGTATCATAAAAACAGCGGCCCCCAGGGAAACAAGCAGGTGGGTACGTAATCCCGCCGCCCGGCCATGTATATCTCTTTCGAAACCGATTGCCGCGCCAAGAACACTGGCAACGAACAGCTTAAACAGGAAAGAGTTAAGTATAAACAGAGGGATGACTGATTCCATAGGGCCTGATTATCCTGTTTTGACAAATTAATACGGCAGGATGAATATTTACGAAAAACTATTTCTCTTTTAGAAAATCAATATCTCTCATCGTTTCGACAAACCGTTCACTCACCTTGTCCAGAAGATGTTTCTTTACCTTTTCAGGATTTACTTCGTTTATATGAAATGTATCGCTCTGCCTGTCGAGGAAATGAACATTCATGGAAGGATCAACGACAATAATGATAGAATTAAAATCAATATACTCAAGTTCCGCCTGGAAAAAACCGTCAACCTCATAAATAACAAGGAGATCCAGCTTATTCTTTTTAAAGAGATCCTCAACAGCGGCCCTGTTTGTCTGCAGGTAATACTTAACTACCCCGAGAGATTTAAAGGTAAGAAAATCTCTCTCAGGAGAAAGCTGATAAAAACGGTCAACATCTGTCTCATAAACGGTCAGGGCTGCGGGAACATCAGAAAGAAGAGACATCTTCTTTAGCTGTTCATACCCCTCGATCCAGTAGGCAAGGGTTTTACTGTATTCATGTGCTGCTACAAAAGAAGTTTTCTGAATTCTGAATATAACGCCGACATTTTTTGCGCCTTTCATCTTTTCCGTGTTGCTTATTTCGTTCTTTACTGAAAAACCGGAACAGGACACAACAAGAAGTGAAGAAAGGCATAAAAGAGTTAATTTTTTCATTTTTGACCCCGGGTTGACTAGTTGTTACACGCGGCAAGAAGCTTTCGCCCTTCATCTGAAAGAGAAAGGGTTACGGGCGCCCTTCCGGTACTCTTTCTGTACTTTAAAATGTTAAAATGTTTCAACCAGGTATAGAGATAAAAATCTATGAAAGAGATAAGCATAAGGTTGTTCTCATCAGAAAACCCGGTCAGTTCAAAAAATTCATTGGTAAGATCATCAACGGTAACCTGTTCCCTCTTTCTCAGGAGAAGATCCTGCATTATCGATCTCTCCTCGTAAAGTGCCAGGGCGGCATCTTCATCACTGGGAAAGATATCCTGCCATGAAACAGCGTTCCAGAAACTGTCGAGAAGGCGAAAATAGAGGGCCCTGCCGGAAAGATCACTGTCAGAAACAGATGTTCTGCCGTCACTGCAGTAAACAAGACCGCAGGCCCTGAGGATATGAATCATCTGCTTGAGATGGATACAAAAAAGTTCACGATCACCACCCGTCTCATCAAGAAATCCCTCACCTCCGGCAATATCCGTTACCCCTTCGTAAAATGCTTCAGGAAGAGGCCCTTCAGGAAGTGAAGGCGCAGCGTCAACAGCATTCATGAGAAGACGCGCAATATCACAGGCAAAACAGTCAGTAAAAGATGAAGAGAGAGTTATTTTCTGATCATGGAGAATCATGCCCATATCAGTCACGGTGGAAAAGATGTCTTTCTCGGAGGTGGTTGCCGGTGCCGTCTTTCGGGGAGAATCTTGAAAGAAAGATAAGGAATCCCATTTCGGGCTGGTCATCAAATTAGCTGGTTTCTTTTTATAAATCATTATCTTCAACAGGGTGCCTGAATACCGACGTAATGTCCAAATAACTTTTAGACTCAATTAATTTACTAAATTAATTGAGTAAATTAATTTAGTAAATTAATTTTTTGGAAAAACTGTAAAAAAATTAATTTTCTCAACCGTTCCGGGCGAAAACCCGCAGAACTTCCGGGCATTTTTGTTGAACTGGGAAAAATCAGGAAAAATACATTAATTTCAGAACATCAAAATACAAAATTAATTCAAAGTCAAGAGAAATCTACTGAGAAAAAGAAAAAAAAGAGACATATTATTTTTCCTGTTTTTCGCCATCTTCGACTGAATAGACCTGTTGCAAACCTGGGAAAAGAGTACATCGCCCCGCCTGCGGCGGATAGATCATTTCCTGCAAATTATACAACAGGTTTAAAACAGAAAAAACAAAAAGGTGCGCGAAAGGCCCCCTCCTGCTGCAGAATCAGATCAGGTCTGCGGCAACTTCTGCAATAATATTCCCCTGGGCAGTTAGGGCATTCCCCGGGGCGCCGGTAATGGCGGCAGCCATTTGCTCCACTGTCGCTGAAGGATTCTCATCCATGGTCACACCCGTGGCTTGATAAATCTCACTGCGAAAGCTTTCCACCCTCCCCTTGAGGGCGGTCTCCCCTTCCCGGAGTTGAGCGTCAACGCGGTCAAAAACCTCATTTCCCGGCGCCCTGCCTTCGGCAAGACCAGCTGCCGTGGAACGAAGAGTCTCAATGGCAGAAGCAGGAAAAGCCGTTTCTCCCCCCGGAATATCTCTCTCTGATGGAACCCGTGGCGGAGGCTGAACCGTGCTGCCAAAACGGTTTATGCCCTCAGGGATCTGCGCCACCGTTTCCTGCAGGGCCGTGGAGTCAATGCCTACACCGGCAAGTGCGTCCGCGGCAATATTTAGCAGCCGCGATGAGACCACCATGGCCCTCTGTACAAGGCTGGTGG
>CAZHNW010000161.1:0-7020 GCA_964534225.1 uncultured Leptospirales bacterium
ATAATAACACCTGTATCAGAAGGAAGCACAGGAGGAATGGATATAAAACAGGTTAAACTCCATGATAAACTGGGCAGGTCTGACAGGTAGTGTACGTAGATACTCACCACCGTGAGACTTGCCCAGGCCGCACTGAAGGGGAGCAGCAGCAACCCCAGCAGTATTGGAAATAAGAATGAGTGTGACCAGGTGCAGTGAAATGATTTTGGCATCCATCCCAGCATGATGGGGATGGCGTCGAGATTGGGAAGCTGTGTGGCAAGAAGGGTCACCACCATTGCCTCGGCGGAAAATGCTTCGACCTGGCCGCCGGTGAGTTCAGGCGCGAATGATGCTATTGTCAATGCTACGGCGTAATGTCCTGCCTGCATGATGTCCTCCGGTTGTTTTTTTCAGTGCTGCCGGGAGTGGATAAACCTGCCCGTATAAAGGTGCTTTTTTTCAGAATGTTTCAACTTCCGACATATCCCGCCGCGGGCTGTTTTTAGCAAGGTTTTTTTTGAAAAAAAAGGGGGTGATAGAGGTGGCCTAAAAGGGTGCCCCCTTTTAGGGGTAATGTCCCGGTATCCGGGACTAAATAGTTTTCAAAGGGGGGTTCACGCAAACCCCCCTTTGAAATCCCCCTGCGCTCTTAGGCAGAGGGCTTTCCCGAGTGCAGATGCAGGCTTCCTGCCTGCTGCCCTCGAAGCGGCATCGTGCCGCTGAAGAATTAATTTTTTATAGTTTTCCCTTTCCTGGGGTAGGGAGTAGCATGTTTTTTTGAACTCTGAAGTTAAAAAACCGTAGGAATAAGATTTATTTTCAGACAGGAACAGATCGCTATGTTTCAAATTTCTCTAAAACTTTGTTTTGAAATAGCGCCTCCATTATCGTGTTTTAGCAGGCCGGGATACAGGGAAGTGAAATAAAATTTGACTTTCAAAGAAATTATTTATAATATGACTATTGAAATATGACCATATCGGGGTGCCTTTATGAAAATCTCTGCCGGTGAATTCAAGTCGAAATGCCTGAAAATTATGGATAATGTAAATACCTATCACGAGGAAGTGGTGATAACAAAATATGGAAAGCCGGTTGCAAAACTGGTCCCCTACAGTGAAAAACAGGGGAAATCACTCTTTGGCTATATGAGAGGCTCTGTTTCATGTGAGAAAGATATCATTGAGCCAACAGGTGAAAAATGGGAAGCAGATGAACAGGTGTAAAATGCTAGTACTCGATACCCATGTCTGGGTCTGGCTGGTAAATGGTGACGAGAGGATTAAAAAGGCAGGTTTTTTACCGCACATTAACAGGGCGGTAAAAGGCGATGGTATTGTTATTTCCGCAATCAGCACATGGGAGGTGGCCATGCTTGTGGCAAAGGAACGGCTTATTCTTTCGGAAAATGTTCTCGACTGGATAAGGAATGCTTCTTCTGCTCCGGGGATGTCCATTTCTCCCCTCTCTCCTGAAGTGGCCTGTGAAAGCACACGGTTGCCCGGAGAATTTCATGGAGATCCCGCAGACAGGATCATTGCCGCCACTGCAAGGGTTCTCAATGCCACCTTGCTTACTTTTGATAGAGCGAAAGTAGAGTACGCGAAAAAGGGGTATATTAATATTCTCGATCCGAGGGTGTAAGAGATTATGAAATAATATCTTCGAAAGATTTGAATGCTGTATCTCCCCTGTTTTCTTTTTCTTCGAATTGTTCGACAGCTTCTTTATCTTTGATGTCTTCGTAGAGTTCGATTAATGATTTTTTTAGCAGTGTTGATGTGTCGCACTGGTAGTGTTCTTTCAGGTAGTTTAAAAGCTTTTCTTCTTTTTTGTTTAATCTGATTGATGTTACTCCCATAAGTCATATACCTCGTCTCGTTTTCCAATGGTTGCGATGTAAAAGTTTCCCTCTTCGATATAAAATATTGCCCTGTATTTTCCTTTGCGCAGCCTGTAGTAATCTCTTTTGTATTGTCCTTTAAGTTTTTTTATATCGAACAGGTTTAGGTCCTTTGTTAAATCAAGTGATTGAAAAGCATGGTGAAAAGTTTCGAACTGCTTTTTCGGAATATCACCCTTTTTATATGATTTTTCCACTGCATCTTCATAAAAGATCATGTTTACAATGTATTACATTTAGTGTTGTTTGTCAAGAATTCGGTATTTTTTCTTGAGAGTCCTTTCTGGGAGGATAAGGGAGAATACACGAAAAAATGATTATTTGAAGAATAAGTACTGTTAACGAAAAGAACTTGACGTTCGTAATGACGTACGTTATTTTTATAACACGAGGTTGTCATGAAAACTATTAATGCAACAAAAGCCAGGGAAAATCTTTACCGTTTGATCGATGAGACTAACACTGACCATGAGCCTGTTCATATTACCGGCAAAAGGGGCGGAGCTGTGCTTGTTTCTGATGATGACTGGAGGGCTATAGAGGAAACTCTTTACCTTGTTTCTATTCCCGGCATGAGAGATTCAATCAGGGAAGGCCTTAAGACTCCCGTGGAGGAATGTTCAGAGGAACCCGGCTGGTGAAATATAAGCTGGTTTACACCAGGCAGGCGCAGAAAGACGCAAAAAAGCTGAATGCCTCAGGTCTTAAGGATAAAGCGCTTGAACTTCTCGTTATTCTTGAGAATGATCCGTTTCAAACTCCCCCTTCCTTTGAAAAGCTCACAGGTGACCTTTCCGGGGCATATTCCCGCCGGATTAATATTCAGCACAGACTTGTCTACCAGGTCCTTGAAGAAGAGAAAATGGTCAAAATAATACGTATGTGGACCCATTACGAATAGACAATGAAGGCGCGAAAGCGTTTTCGCGCCTTCATTGTCGCGCTTTCGCTTCTTCAGCAGGAAAAGATTTTCATTACTTCCCTGGTATCTCCCAGGTCATCGAAATAGTAGTCAGGGTCCTGTGACCGGAGAAAGCCTCTGTCTGTCCAGCCTGTGCCCACGGCAACGGAAACGGCCCCTGCATGTTTCGCGCAGGCGATATCGTGTTCAGTGTCACCGATGATGAAGATGTCAGAGAAATCGATATCGTGATTATAGAGGTTCTTGATTTTTGCCTGCCCGATGGCGGGCATTTCGTTGCGCACCGCCGTGTCATCACCAAAGACCCCGAAGGGGAAAAAGCCCTCAAGGCCGTGTACCCCCACCTTCATGTAGGCGCTGGTGGAAAAGTTGCCTGTCAAAAGCCCGGTAATGATATCATCCCGCGGGGAAAGTGCCTCGAGGAGGGGGACAATGCCGGGCATCAGCTTTACCTGGAATTCTTGCAGGTTTTTTTCGAGAAGGCGAAAATAGGCGTTTTTCAGTTCAGGGAGACGTTTGTTGATCTCCTTCTTGTCGAGGCCCAGGCTTTCCAGGGATTCGTAGAGAATCAGGGGATCGGTCTTTCCCTGGAAGTCTACTTTTTCCATGGCGCCGGTGGTGCCGAAGATTTCCCCTGTTGCCGCGAGAAGGGAGGCCCTGCCGGCGCTGTGGCAGTTGAGAATAGTGCCGTCAATGTCAAAGAATAGTGCCCTGATAGTCGTCTCCTTTCGGGTCAGTGGGAAGTCATTATTTTTATGCAGGCCTGAAAATCAAGTGATTATTCCGGGAATTTTTCGCGTTGTAAATATGGTTGATTTTTCTTTTGAGGGAAGTATATAGTGTCTGTGAGGGGAACGGGAATATGATAAATAAAAACAGTTCGTGTAAAACAGAAGATGCGGAAAAAATTGCTAAAATTTGCAGGGATATGCTTCTCGAGGATGATAACATTCTGTTTGCGTTTCTTTTCGGTTCAGCAGCTACAGGAAGTCTAAGGGAAGAGAGCGATATTGATATTGCAATCATGACGAAAAAAGAAATATCGGTAGAGGAGAAATTAAAAATCAGCGAAAGCCTTGAAGACATCTTTACAAGAAGAATAGATCTGGTTGATTTAAGACATGCAGATGGACTCCTTGTAAGGGAGGTCCTGACAAAGGGAGAATTCCTGTTTGTACATGACAATATAGCTCTACATGAACTTCATATGAAAATGCTTTATTATATAGAGGATTTTTATCCTTATGTGAAACGTTCCCGTGAGATGATGGTGAAGAATTTTTTGATCGAGGAAAAATAAATGGATGATGTGATTCTGGCTAAACTTGAATCTCTTGCCAGGTGTATAGATAGAATCAGGGAGAAGACGCCCGATCAGTTACAGCTTTTTCTCGATGATCTGGATAAACAGGATATTGTTGTATTAAATCTTGAACGGGCAATCCAGCTTTGTGTTGATATAGTCAGTTATATTTTGTCGAAAAAACAGGTAAAAATGGCCGGTACGATGGGACAGACATTTTCGATTGCGGCAGAAAATGGAATTTTATCTACTGCTGTCGCAGAAAATCTTAAAAATGCAGTTGGATTTCGAAATATCGCGGTACATCAATATACCAGACTGGATTACGAACTGGTTTTTTATCTCGCAGACAGTAAACTCGATGATTTTCGGTATTTTTCACAGGAAGTGTACGAATATACCAGGGGATTATAAATGGGAGAAAAAATGCGGCTTTACCAGGATGAGAAAAAAGCCCTTTACAGGGCCATCGAAGACATAGAAGGGGAAGTTTATCTCTTCGGTAGCAGGGTAGACAACAGTAAAAAAGGGGGAGATATCGATATTCTTATTTTTTCAAAGGAAAATTCACTCAGGCTTTCACAGAAAATTGCTGCCAGGTTTTTAGCTGCCCTTGACAGCAGGCTTGATGTTGTGGTCATGGACAAGGATAATATAAGCAAAGACCAGAAAGCATTTTTGAAAACAATAGAAATGGTGAGACTGAAATAATGAGCGACAGGGATTACAGGCAGCTGGTAGAAAATTACAGGCAGAAAATTGAAAAGAGTTTTTTTTTGTGGAATCCTCACTGGAGGATCTTCCTTCTTATGAGCCGGAAAAGATATATACTCCCATACACCCCTCTGGATGAACATGAGGGATGTAAGAAACAGAATTCTACATGATTACCTTCCGGAACAGACGAAAGACATGTTTGATTCCATTATGGGCGAATTTTACAGGGAACTGGCCTTTTCCAGGAAAAAGATTGATTTAATAGAACTGTGAACTATTACTGCTTATCCTCTTCCTGCGCTTCCATTTCGGCAATGAGTTCTTCGGCGGTTTTATCCTGGTCGTAGAAGTTGATTTTCATATAGAGGCGTTTTTTTGCCGCTGAATTAGGGTCGAAAAAGAGGGCAAAACCCACGGCAGGGAAAAAGGCGATGACAAAGATCAGTACCGCCTGGCCTGAAGTAAAGGGCCGTGCAGGGTCTTCGAAAATGAATATGGTCAACAGGGTCAGTATGGCGGTAAAGACGATAGAAAGGACCGGTGTTCGTTTCAGCATGTTGTTTTCCTTATCGGGGTACTTTTTTGTTTTATGAGGAGAGGAAACGTAAAGGGGCGGGAATTGGCAAGAAAAAAATTGTTTTTATCTTTATCCGCTGGGGGAAATTGAAGGCGCGAAAGCGCTTTCAATTGCTCTGCGCCTCAGCGCCTCTGTGGCAAAAGAAAAGAACAGCCACGGAGACACAGAGTCCGCAGAGTTTTAATTATTTGGTTTATCAGAGAACCTCTGCTGTTATTCAGGCACTGATCAGTTTCATGTTTTTATGGTAATGTAGCCAGCCACTGGTGGGCTGAAACAACAGCCAGTTGCTGCCCGGCATTTTTTTTCAGACGGTAAACCCCTGGTTTGTTAACGAGTTGAAGAGCCGGGACATTCAGTATCGTCTGCATGGCTTTAAGGCTGGCAGATGGTTCTGTGTCAGCCTGTTTACACTCTATCAGCAAAAAGGGGTCATTTTCTCTTGAAATGAGAAAATCAACCTCTACCCCGTCCTTTGTGCGCAGATAATGAAGGCTAAATCTGCCATGCCCGCTTTCGGTGAGAAAAGAAGTAAGCCTGGTCAATTCGAGGGCCACCATGTTTTCATATTTTGCACTCTCACTTTTTAGTTGAGCATAATCAAAAAAGTAAATTTTTTTCTCTTTTTTTATGGCCCGTGCAATGTTATTTGAATAGGGGGCAATTCTGAAACTGAGGTAATGCGCGTCAAAAATATCGAGCCAGGTTTTTACAGAGTCGAAAGAGACCTTTATATCTTTCGCAAGATTGTTCATGGAAATAATACCCCCGGCGCGGGAGAGCAGTAAGATAAAGAGCATTTCCAGGTCATTTATTTTTTTTACTCCCGTCGAATCCCTTACTTCTTCTTTTATTAATTGTTTCTGATAGGTCTGTGACCAGAGATTGTAATAATTTTTTTCTCCTTTCAAAAAGGGGTCAGGAAAGCCGCTGAATGCTGATAACCTGTTCCATATTTTTAAAAGATTATTGCCCTGTTCTATATCGATAGTGAGAGGATTTGCGAGAAAATCCCCTGTAGCCCTGTTTCTTTCCCCCAGCTCGGCAAGTGTGAAAGGCCAGAGTTGAAATAAAAAATACCTCCCCGCCAGGGAGTCGCTGCCTTTCTGGTAAAGGTTCAGGCGGCCGCTGCCTGTTATCAAAAATTTATAATTTTCAGAATCCCGGTCATATATCCCTTTCAGGTAGTTTTTCCAGTCACTGTATTTGTGAATTTCATCAAGAATGATAAGGGGTTTTGTCAGGTCCTTTCTGTCTATGTCTTCGTAAAAAAGGTTGTTGGTCAAAAAGCGGTGTTTGTCATCAGGAATGTCCCAGTTAAAGTAGAGTGAATTGGAGAATTGTTCCGCGATAATTTTGCTGAAGGTGGTTTTTCCGCACTGGCGCGGTCCGCTTATAAAAACCATCTGTCTGTGTGGAGCCAGCATTTGCCAGGTTTTTTGGTAAATTTTTCGTTTTTCCATAATGACTATTTCATGCTATAACCGGAAATAGTCAAGACTTTTTCCGGTTTGTGCCTGAAATGGTCGAAACAGGCTGCTGGTAAAGAGAAGAATATGACTCACGCGGAGCCGCGGAGTTCGCGGAGTTTTAATTATTTGGTTTATGAGAGAACC
>CAZHNW010000162.1:0-7015 GCA_964534225.1 uncultured Leptospirales bacterium
CCGGTCGACTTTTTGGATCGTATCCTGCCACCTTACACAGCACTACATTTATTATGGTTTACAGGAAGAGGGTTGTCGAAAGAAATTCGCATACAATCTGTTTGATGAATATTCAACTCCATTAAAGAGTTAAATATTTCACCACAAAGTAATTTCCCATTTACCAGGAGAAAGGAATACATGCCCCCGGGCTCGGCAGTCCGAAGGCCGCTTTCGGACCTCCTGTCCTCCGCGGCATTTCCCTCGTCCTGAGGGGCAGGCTACTCTCGAGCCCGAACAGAACCAGTTTTTTGAGTGCTGAAAGCCCAACCAGTATATTTTACCTGAGATAAATTAAAGACGGAAAGTTCAGAAATACATGAAGTAAACCCCCGGAGGGATTGCAGATAACGTAAATGTCGGCGCTCTCCAGGAGAAACAAAAAGGCTTCGACTGCTGTTCGCGTAAACACCCCTTTGCATACTGAAGTCCCGGATACCGGGATATTGTACAAAAAGGGGGCACCCTTTCGGGAGACCACCATTGTTGTCTCTGAAATTAAAAGAAAAACTCCGGTTCTTTTCTTTCGTCGCAGAGTTTCGCCAGTTTAGCTGAAAGGGCCTCCATGAACTCCCCCTGGAAAGAACGGGCATTTTCAGGGCATGACTTGATGCAGGCGGCACAGACAATACACTTTTCAGTATCGTGACTGTAGTCATCGTCACTGACCGCAGCAGTGGGGCAGACCGTTACACAGGTGCCGCAGCGGGTGCAGATTTCACTGTCGGTAATAATATCTACAGGAGGGAAAGGATGCCGTTCCCGGTAGGGAATGTTGCCCGGTACCTCTGCCGGTTTCAACGAGTGGGTATTTTCTGTTTTTTTCAAACCGGCTATCTTTTCTCCGAAACCACGTGCCTCTTCTATATCCTTTTCGTCGGGTCGCCCCAGGGCAAGGGGAACATCATCAGTTGCGAAGGAGTGTTCGCCAATAAAGGCCCCGGCGGCAAAGGGAATAAAACCGGTTTCAAGAGAAATATTTTTCATTTCAAGCAGGGCATCATCAAAGGCCCGGTTGCCGTAGAGGGCAATAATGACCGCGGGTGTATCGTTTCCGCTGAGTTTTTCGAGAAAGGTGGTGACAGTTTCGGGGATCCTGCCCGCATAGACAGGCATGCCAAAAATCACCAATATTACTTTAAAGAAAAGACCCAAAATCACAAGGTCATCACTTCTTAATGTGAAATCCTTTTCCCTTGTTTCAGGTCGCGCCGCGTCAATGCAGCGGGGTTCTTCAGGTGATATCGATGCTGCAATTGCTCTGAGTATTTTTTCTGTTGTTCCCGTGGGGGAGAAGTAGATAAGAACTGGACTTTTGGTTTGCATGTCTTTTCCTTTTTTATGTTTCCAGGGAGAGTTTATGTTATTTGCACTCCCATGTGATGATATGCTCTACATCTTCGTAGTGGATGTCCGGCATGTTTTTCTGCCAGGTTCCGTCAAGGCCCGCTTCGCGGGCGGAGAGTTCAAAGTGACAGAGGGCGATGCCCATGTCAACACGTTGAAGGTCTTCTGCCCTGACTTTTTTCAACTGTTGCGTATATTTCGGATCTCTCAAAAGAAAAAAATGAAAGCTGTTTCTGTCTTTGATGACACGCCAGGGCTGGCGGTTCGATGCGGAGGGGGCGATACGCAGCATGTGAAGCGCTTCGGTATACTCGCCCGCATCATTTTCATCAAGGGGATTCTCAGGTGTGCCATCAAAGAATATGGATCCCCAGTACCTGCGGTGGTCAGATTTCGCCACAGCCCGGGATATCCCTTCGCGGAGGGTGCGTTTGGATGCGATATAACCAAGGGCGACTACGGCGGGCATGATTTCATCATCACTGAGACGCATTTTTTCAGCAAAGGAACTGCGGCTGAGGGTGCCCCCAAGCCAGCAGGTTCCCAGGCCGAGGTCTGTTGCCTTTAAAATAATTTTTTCTGTGATATAACCGAAGTCTTCATGACTGAGTTCTGCAGGGACCACGGCCCCGGCAATATATCCCGCAGGGTTTTTAATGAGACCATAGGTGCCGAGTTTTTTCAACTCTGCGCGCCGGGCGTCTGTGGCAGTGATGAGTTCAAATCGGCACTGGCTGTCAAAGGGCCCGTAAGCCTCTTCCGGCAGGAAGGCCTCAAGGGCAGAAAGGTCTTGTTGGCTGACCGGTTCAGATGTGTAGCTGCGGCATGAATATCGTTCCCTGATAAGGTCGTTGACGGGGCGGCTGAAGATCATTAAGGATTCCTCCGGAAGATGGTTCTTTCTTCCGGATCATGGTCCCGGGGGAATAAACTTCCTGCAACTCATTTTTTAAAATTTTTGACGGGGCATCATTGTCTTTGAGATTACAGATTTTATGGGTTAACATCAATGCCTTCTCTGAAACGTCTCAGGGCGGCAACATGAATGCTCAGAGCCCCCCGGTCATCCCTGACAGTACCCTCAATGAGAAAGGGCTCCCCGGCGGAGAGAAGATGCGCATTGCGTCGGTATGCACCGGGAAAGAAGACCGTCTCAAAGATGTCTGTCTCATCTTCGAAACTGACGAATATCATAATGTCCCCCGTGCCGGTGAGAATGGCTTTCTGCGTCACGGGCCATCCCACGATGCTTATTTTTTTATCGAGGAAGTTTTTCATATCACGGGCCCGTATCTTTCGAAGGGGCGCCGTCTCTTTTGCCCAGAATACCAGGGGATGGGCATTGCAGAGAAAGCCGAGGGCGCGGTACTCCCGGCGCATTTTTTCTGCCGGTGACATTTCCCGCGCAGGGGGCGGGGAAGTTTCTTCGGCTGCTTCGAAGAGGCTGCCTGTTGTTTCTTCACCGGCGGGGGAGAATTGACCCTCGTGGATGAGGGCGGTCCAGAGGAGCTGTGCCCTGTTTCTTCCCCCGGCGATGGAGTCGCAGGCACCGGTGGAGATGAGAAGTTCAAGGTCTCCCCGGGAGAGTCGCAGGCGGCGGAGAAGGTTTTCAAAAGAGGTGAAGGGGCCGCGCCTGTTTCTTTCCTCAAGGATGGCCATTGCGGTGGCGGTGTGTAAACTTCCCACCGCCATGAAACCGACACGAATTTTTGAGCCTGTGCCGTGGTAGCGGTAGCGGCTTTCGTTGATGTCAGGGGGCAGGATGGCCAGTCCCATGCGGCGCGCCTCGCTGATATAGGCGCCGGGGGTGTAGTAGCCGCCGCCGTTGGAGATGACCGCCGCCATGAAGTGGGCGGGATGGTGCGCCTTGAGGTATGCCGACTGAAAGGAGACCATGGCGTAAGAGGCTGAATGGGGCTTGCAGAAGGAGTACCCGTCGAAGGAGGTGATCATCTCCCATATCCGGTCACAGGCATCTTCCGAAACACCGTTGCGCGCCGCACCGGTAAAAAACTGTTCCCTGAAGGCGGCGAGTTTTTCCTCTTTATTTTTTTTCGTGAGAATTTTTCGCAGGGCATCACCCTCGGCGGGTGAAAAGTCCGCCAGTGCGATGGCGGCGCGTGAGACGTCTTCCTGGTAGACCATGATGCCATAACTTTCCCGCAGGATGTGATCGAGGCGGGGATGCAGGGACTCCCATTTTTTCCCCCTGAGGCGGTCAACGTATTCGTTGATGAAACGGTTCGCCGCGGGGCGTATGATTGAAGAATGAATCACCAGGTGTTCGAAATCCCCCGTGGCCGCCTTTGCCTGAAGCTGCCGTGTCGCCGGGGACTCAACGTAAAAGACACCCATGGTCTCTCCCCGCGCCAGGAGATCCTGCGTTGCCGCGTCGGTGAGGGGATCGGTGGTGAAGAAATCGACTTTACCGCCCTCTGCCCTGATGCCCGCCAGGGCGTCGCGGATCACTGCAAGTGAACGGTTTCCCAGGAGATCGATCTTGACCAGGCCGGCAGCCTCGGCGCCGTCTTTGTCCCAGGCGATGACGGGAACACCCTTTGGCGCTGTCTCCACGGGCACGTAGTGGCAGAGGGTACGGGGGGTGATGACCAGGCCGCCTACGTGAACAGAAATGTGTTTCGGGAAACCCCTGATACGGCGGGCAACGCTGATGATTTCGCGCCACGTGTCATCGATTTCGGGAAGGGTGCCCTCCCGGCTGCGGTCAAAGGATCTTTCAAGGGCGCTGATTTCAGCGTCGGGTATCCCCCACGCGCGGGCGGTATCGCGCAGGGCACCCGCTTTTTTGAAGTGAATGTGTGTCGCCACCATTGCGCAGTGTTCCCCGCCGAAATCTTTCATGGCGGCGTCGATGACAGCGTCGCGTTCGTCCCAGGCGAAGTCGATGTCGATGTCCGGGGGGTCATGGCGGTCGGGATTGAGAAAGCGCTCAAAGTAGAGGTCGTGGCGTATGGGGTCAACGTTGGTGATGCCCAGGCAGTAGGCAACGATGGAGGCGGCGCCGCTTCCCCTGCCGCAGGTCCGTTCCGTGCGGGAGATGATATCAGCGACGACGAGAAAGTAGTCATCGAAACCCTTTTCGCTGATGATGCCGAGTTCATACTCGATGCGTTCGGTAACACTTTCGGAGAGTTCACCGTAACGGGTTTCGGCCCCCGCGAAGGTGCGCTCCCTCAAGGCAGTAGAGGGCGGGCGGCCCTGTTCGTCACGGTATGCGGGAAAGATATAGCCTTCAAAAATTTCATGAAAGGTGCAGGCCCCGGCGATGCGTGCCGTGTTTGTCACGGCCTCTTCGAAACCGTAAAATTTTTCAGAGGCTTTTTCGGGGGGGAAGTAGATGCCCCGCGGGTCGGCACAGTCTCCCGGGGAAAGGTCACTTAAGGCCGCCTGTTTCGCAATGGCCCGCAGCACCCGGTGGGTGAGGAAGTCATTTTTTTCAGCAAGGGTCACCTCACCCGCCGCGGCGAGGGGAATGTCCAGGCGGCGCGCCGCGGGAACAATACACTGTGACCAGGGAAGTATCATGCCATAGAGGTCCGGTATTTTTTCTGTTTCATTTTTTTTGCGGCGTGCCGCAAGAAAGCAGAGAAGGTCTTCGCTGTCGGTGAGGATGATGTTCCCCTCGTGGAAACGGTGCAGCAGGCAGGCAATGTCTTCGCCTGGTTCTCTCTTCAGGGCGGTAAGGAGACGGCAGAGGTGAGAAAATCCCTGACGGTTTTTTGCCAGTACCAGGGCGCGACAGGCGTCACGGCGTACCTCCGCGCCGATGATGGGGCGGATGCTGTTTCTTTTGCAGGCGTCGATGAATTCATGGACCCCGTAGAGATTGTTCAGGTCTGTCAGGGCAAGGTGCCGGCACCCGTCGGCAGCGGCGCGGGCAACCAGTTCGTCTGCCGGCATGGTGCCGTAGAGGAGAGACCAGTTGGAGCGCACAAAGAGATGAACGAACCGTTCAGGCATGGGTGGCCCCCCTGAGGCTGTATCCTGCGCGGATGGCGCCGCTGCCGTAACGGTTCCTGATGGCATCGATTGCCTGCTGCAGGGATTCGCGGCGGAGCCTTTCCGGCGGGGTAAAGAGATCGAGCTGGAGGCTCCCTCCCCGCAGGTCACCGAGGCTGAGGGAGAGGCGGCGCACGCGCACCCGCCGCTGTCTGATGCGGACCATAATATCTGTCGCGGCATCGAAAAAGTCGCGGTCGCACCATGAGGGAGAGGCCAGGCGGGTGCCACCGGCGGTGCGGATACCGTCGGTATAGGTAAGGGAAACATCCACCCGGCCCGCGGTCATTCCCTCGCGGCGGAGCCGGCACCCCGTCTCTTCGGCAAGGCCGAAGAGGTGCGCCGCCAGTTCATGGCGTTCATTGGTGTCTGATTCGAGAAGGACCTCTTCGCGGATGCGCCTCTCTGCCTCTGACGCGGTGTTTACCGGGGTAAAGTCGATGCCCCGTGCGGCGTCACGCAGGCGGGGGCCCCGTTTCCCCAGGGCGGCGGCGAGGGCTTCATCGGGAAGGCACGCCAGTTCTCCCAGTTCTTCGACACCGAGGACGTGAAGGCGCTCGGAGAGTTTTTCGCCGATACCGGGAAGAAGGGATATCTCCTGGTGGCACAGAAAGCCCTCCTCGTCTCCCCAGGGGACGGTGACGAAACCCTCAGGTTTTACCACCCGGGTAGCCACCTTTGATACCAGGCGGTTCGACGCAAGGCCCGTGACGGGATGAAACCCCAGGGTGGCGGATATTTCACGCCGTATCCGCAGGGCGTGATCCGCCGCGGCACCGAAGAGACGGGTGGTGCCGGTGATGTCACAGAAGAGGTTTCCCCCGTCGAGGCGTTCCACCCGGGGAGCCAGTGAAAGGGCCATTTTATAGAGGTGGCTCTCGGCGCGGTGGTAGCAGGGATAATCGGGCTCGAGAAGGCGCATTCCCCTGAGGCGATTCCCCAGGGGGGCAAGGGGCATGCCCCGGCGCAGGCCTTCCCTGAAGGCCGCCTCGGAGACGTCGATGATAACGGCACGCCGGTTGTGGGGGGGGGCAATGATGAAGGGTTCTCCCCGCAGCGTGGGATCGCGCAGGGCCTCCACTGCCGCCATGAAATTGGCCACGTTGAGATGCAGTACCTGGCGGTCCATGTCTATTTCTCCGGGGAGACCAGGCCTTCGTCGGCAAGGAGGCGGCGCAGCATCAGGGCGTTTGCCGGGGCCTGTCCCCGGCGGTGGTTGTTGAAGTAGACGCGCAGTTTTTCCGCGCTGTTGGCCATGGAGATGATGCGGTCGATCCAGGGCCTGAGTTCATCATCGCGGTAGAGGTAGTCGAAGCGTGCCGCCGCGTCAGAGCCCCACCAGGTTTTGTCGTTGCGCCCGTGAAAGCGGATGTAGGCGAGGGGGGCGGTGACGATGTCAAGGGGGGCGGGAAGCCCCCGGAGGCGCGGCGTGTCCACGGAACAGAAGCCCACACCCCGTTCCCGGAGGGCGTCAAAAACCCGCTTGTTGAGCCACTCCGTGTTGCGGAATTCCACCACCAGGGGAAGCTCATGAATCTCCCGTACCAGGAGGTCGAGGTAGCGGCGCCTTTCAGGTTCGTAGTGAAAGCTGTAGGGAAACTGTAAGAGT
>CAZHNW010000163.1:0-7012 GCA_964534225.1 uncultured Leptospirales bacterium
AGTCAATCCATGAAATTTCATTGTCCTGGCAGTAGGAGTTGTTGTTTCCCTGCTTTGTCCTTAG
Source organism: uncultured Leptospirales bacterium (assembly GCA_964534225.1). Classification (GTDB taxonomy): domain Bacteria; phylum Spirochaetota; class UBA4802; order UBA4802; family UBA5550; genus CAZHNW01. The sequence continues at coordinate 65 of CAZHNW010000163.1, forward strand.
TATTTCGTCTCCCCCGAGAAGCATGGGGATTCCCTGTGATATAAAGAGCGTGGCAATGAGATTCTTCGCCTGCTGTTTTCTGATTTTTTCTATAAAGAAAGTTGCCGCCGGTCCTTCCAGACCCATGTTGCGGCTCAGGTTATGGTTTTCACCGTCTCGGTTATTTTCACCGTTGGCGATATTGTGTTTTTCAGCATAGCTGACAAGATCGTAGAGGGTAAAGCCGTCATGGCAGGTAATAAAATTGATGCTCCGGCACGGCTCTTTTCCTGAATGCTCGTAGAGGTCTGAACTTCCGCAGATGCGCGTGGCAAAGGCCCCGGTCATGTTTTCGTCTCCCCTCCAGAAACGGCGGATATCATCACGAAAACGGCCGTTCCATTCCTGCCAGCGGCCGGGGAAGTTTCCCACCTGGTAGGCGCCGGCAGCGTCCCATGCCTCGGCGATGATCTTGGTGTTCCTCAGTATGGGGTCTTCCTCGATTCGTTCTATCAGGGGAGCATCGCTGAGAATGTTGCCGTTCTGGTCACGCCCGAGAATCGAGGCAAGGTCGAAACGGAATCCGTCCACTTTCATCTCCATGGTCCAGTAACGGAGGCAGTCGAGAATGAAGTCCCTTACCAGGGGGTGGTTGCAGTTAAAGGTGTTGCCGCACCCTGAATAGTTGCGGTAGAATCCCATGTCTTCATCGAGTATATAGTAGATGCTGTTTTCAATGCCACGAAAAGAGATGGTGGGGCCGCGATGGTCGCCTTCTCCGGTATGGTTGAAAACTACATCGAGAATAACCTCGATGCCGGCCTCGTGAAAGGCCTTGACCATTTCCCTGAACTCAACAATCTGAAGTCCCATTGCCTCGGTGGATGAGTAGGTCCCCTTGGGGGCAAAGAAGGCCAGGGTGCTGTAGCCCCAGTAGTTTTTTAATCTTTCCCCTGTCAGTGGATTGATGTTGATATTTTCATATTCATCGAATTCCTGTATGGGGAGAAGTTCAACGGCATTGATGCCGAGATCTTTCAGGTAGGGTATTTTTTCCGTGAGGCCCTTGAAGGTGCCGGGGAAGTCGACTTCAGAGGATTCATGACGGGTAAATCCCCTGACATGTGTTTCGTATATGATGGTATCCTCTGGAGGAATTTTGATAGAATGGTCTTCAATAATTTCTTCGGGGGAAATTACAATGGCACGGGGTACCTCGTAGGTGGTTTGTTTCTCAAAACGTTCACGTGACCATTCCCCGCTCTCATGGTCATATTCACAGGCTTCCCTGAGGTCCCACCTGAAATTATCTGTAATGGCCCGTGCATAGGGATCGAGGAGAAGGCGGTTTTTATTAAAGCGGTGCCCTTTTGCATGCTCAAGGGGGCCGTCGATGAAATAGCCGTACTGCTGACCTTCGGATAAACGGGCCACCCAGATGTGCCATATGTCCCCGGTACGGTTTTTTACCGGGTCCAGGGGGATGATGCAGGTTTCAGCCATATGATGCTTTTCTTTAAATAGAACAAGTTCAACCGAAACAGCATTGCGGCTGAAGATAGAGAACTGTACACCTCCCCGTGTAATGCTTGCTCCCAGTGGCAGGGGGCTTCCCGGTGAGGTCTCAATATGTTTGGGGAAAGTTATCATATATTTTTTCTGCCATAAAAGGATGGATAACCAAGTACAGACCGTGGCCAGAATCGACGGTCAAGGGGATCCCTTTTTGTTCGAAAAGACTTCACTTTATTTTTCTTTTGAGTGGTCTCCTTCCTTTTTTCCACGAAAGCCCTTACGAGAAGAATGACTGTTCTTCGTTTCGGATCACTGGTGCTGACATAGATGCGTTTCATCAGTTCACCTTTTCGATGCCCTGTATTAAGTGAAATTTCAATTTCTCCCCTGCCGCCGGCAGGGATGACCCGCTTTGTGAGAAGCGTGCCAGTGCAGCCTCAACCGGCGCGCACTCTTAATATTTTTAAGGGAGAATTACCTTTATTCAAAAAGGTAAAGGTGGTTGCTATTATTTCCCGCTGCGGCACAAAGCCGAAATCGTGGTTGATTTTATCAAAGTGAACCCGTGGTTTCCCGTCACAGGCGACAATCAGTAGAAAGAGAATAATCATCCTGAAGTATCTCATAAGATGGTAGCTCCCGTGTGTGTAAATTCATTATACAGCGCAATGTAAGAAAAGGGGTGTTTAATATCAAGAAAATATCCTTTTCAAGTAAATTTCCTGGTACTTTTTGGTTTTACGGGAATACTTTTTGAATCCCGCCCCCAACCCCCTTTCAAGTCTACCATGCTCAATAATAGTTGATTAGGAGAAAAAAGTAAATAAGACGAAGTGAAAAAAAGAATTAAAACATGCTTTGAGACATAAAAAGAATTAAATAGTTTGAGAATATGGCCGATTTTATAATCGATTAATAATTACACTCCTACTAAATACATTTACCAGGTTAAAGGCTTTTGCAGAATGCACTACTGCAAAAGCCTTTTTCTTTTAGTAATCATTTTTGAACATATAATTAAGTACAAATATACATTAGCAATAGCCTTCCCCCCGCCGGAGGCGGGGGGAAATAATAATTAATAGAGGTTGCCTTAAGGAATAAACACTGTTTTTTTTGCTTTTAACTTCCCCCTTATAATATATTAATTTTTATAATTAGTTATTAATAATGCATCCATTTCATACGATAATGATAACGAAGAGAAACGTTTACTCAGGGTAGAGTGCAATGATATTCATGATACACGAAGAAAATCCACAGGAACGCCTGATTAAAAAAACATGTGATGTCCTCGAAGAGGGCGGGGTCATAATATATCCCACTGACACGGTGTATGCCTACGGGTGCGATATCAAGGACAAGCGCGCGGTGGAACGGATATACCGAATTAAAAAAATAAACCGTAAAAAGCCACTCAGTTTTATTTTTCCTGATATTTCAAGTGCCAATGAATACGTGCGGAACATTTCAAACGAAGCCTTCAAGGTGATGAAAAAGGCCTGTCCCGGCCCCTATACTTTTATATTCAATGCCTCAAAAGAGGTACCCCGCATGGTGATGACCAATCAAAAGACCATCGGGGTGCGAATTCCCGACAACAATATTGCCCTTGCACTGGTAAAGACCCTGGGCCGTCCCATTCTTTCCGCCTCTGTCAATAATGCCGAAGGCGAGTATATCATTGATCCCCGTGATCTCGAAAAGGTTTATCGAAACGAAGTTGATCTGGTTATAGATGCGGGGCCAAAGGTTTCAGAACCCTCAACCATTGTTGACTTTACCGGGGGAAGTGCCGAAATAATAAGAGAAGGGAAGGGGGAGATGTTTTTTTAATGGACATAATTCAGCAAAGGAAAATACTGACGCCGTTACAGGCTGGAAAAAACAGAAATACGAAAAGAGGTTTTCATGTCTCCTGAAATAAAGAGTTTTTTAAATGTACTGAAAGTTATCGCTATTATTCTTGTTCTTGGTGCTGCCGTGGCATCGATTTTTTATAACATGAAACGGCGTGACCTTTTCGGGGGATATATCGGCGGTTTTGTTGTTGGTGTTATTGGCGCTCTTATCGGGGGATTCATCCTGGACCGGCTTTTCTATGATATCTCTGTCCAGGTATTAAAGTTTCTCGCCGAGGGAGCGGGTTTCAATGTTATTGCCGGGTTTCTCGGCGCATATCTTGCCCTTTATGTCATGAACCGGTTGAATCACGATAAAGAACGAAAAAAATATTAATTCCCCAGAATCACATTCAGCTCATCCCTGAGCCTGGCGGCTTCTTCCCGGGACAGGCGCGACGTAGCAATACCACCGCCATCATGTGTCATTTTCAGAACAACAGTTTTCTTTTCCCGGGAAAGTTTAAAAGGTTTTTCAGGGGGAAGTTTTAACTCTTTCGCGATCCAGTCATCGGGTCTGAACTCGGCAATCTGTATCAGTACCCCGAAAGCGTCCCGGGGATGAATGAAAAGTTCCTTCCAGGTATCACCGTAATCGTGAAAGTCGAAAAAGGGTACCCCTTCCTTTTCAAGGAGTTCTTTTGTCTCATAAATGTCGTCTGTCTGCAGGGTTATATGATGAACCCCTCCATCTTTTCTGGCAAGGAACCCGTCGAGAAAAGAATTTTCCCCCGTGGGGGTGAGAAGTTCAAGGCGGGAAAGATCTCCCAGTCCCAGGTTTTCCCAGCGATACATCATGGCATGGTTGTCATCGGCGGCGCTTCCCGGAATGGCGCCGAGTATCCGTGTAAAGAAATCTCGTGCCCGTGGATAGTCTTTTACCGCAATGGCGATATGGTCAACGCGTAGAATCATGTCTGCCTCCCCTGCTATGAAATGATGATCCGGCCCGGTATGGGGCATGGGAGGCGAGTATAGGTGAGGGGAGGCTCTCTCTCAAGTATTATTTTTCATGAGTCTGTTAATTTTACTTGATTTTATCATGAAAACTGGTAGGGATGTTGCCAGCCTCGCTTAGAGCAAATCCGGTGAAAAATCAGATTGTCTTCTCACCAGCAACAGTCACGTAAATGCCTGTTGCGGGGCCCTGACATCAAAAAGGCCTGCGGCTCGGGGGCGCAAAAATATCTACAGGGGTTAAGTGGTATGAAAAGATTTTTACAGTTTTTAGCAGTAGCAACACTCTTTCTTTCGATTCTCTCATGCGGGAAGTCTCCCGGCAGTGGCAGCACCGTAGAATTCTCTTACAGTATTTTTTTCCCTCCCACGCATGCACAGTGCAAAGCGGGCATGGCATGGGCAAAGGAAATCGAAAAGCGTACCAACGGCGCAATCAAGATCAATATATTTCCCGGTGGTACCCTTACCAAGGCAAACGAAACCTTTGACGGTGTCATGAAAGGTATTTCTGATATCGGTATGTCATGTTTCGCCTATACCCGCGGCAGGTTCCCGGTCATGGAAGCGGCAGATCTTCCCCTGGGATACCCCAGCGGAACAGTGGCAACAAAAACGGTTAACGAATTTTATAAAATCATGAAACCGAAAGAACTGAAAGACGTAAAGGTCCTATACATTCACGCCCATGGCCCCGGTCTTCTTCACGCAAAGAAAGAAATCAAAAGCCTTGCTGACATAAAGGGACTGAAAATTCGTTCAACGGGGCTGAGCGCCAAGGTCGTTACCGCACTGGGAGGAACCCCCGTTGCCATGTCACAGGGGGCAACCTATGAGGCTCTGCAGAAGGGAGTTGTCGAAGGGACATTCGCTCCCATTGAAACCCTTAAGGGATGGAGACAGGCAGAAGTTATCAAGAGTACCACAGACTGCCGCGATATAGGATATACCACCTCAATGTTTGTTATCATGAACCGCGCAAAATGGAATTCTCTTACAGATGACCAGAAAAAGATTTTTACCGAAGTCAGCGACCAGTGGGTAGCAGAACACGGAAAAACCTGGGACCAGGCCGATGTCGCCGGTAAAGAGTATACAAAGAAGCTGAAGAATAAAATCGTCAGCCTTTCAAAAGCAGAGAACAGTAAATGGGTCAAGGCTGTTGAGTCTGTCATTAACGATTATAAAAAAGAAGCAAAGAAGAAGGGGATCGATGGCGCCCGGTCAGTGGCTGAACTGAAAAAACTTATTGCCAAATACAGCAGATAGACTACTCCTGACAGGAGAGTCATACACAGGAGAGTGCCACAGATTGACACCTCGAAAAGGTGCTTATCTGTGGCCCTTCTTTTTCAGGGCATTGAACAGCAAAAAAGCGAAATGAGTTGCAGGAGATATGATTCGATTAGAAAAAGTTATTTTAGAGATCGCCGATAAAGCGAACTGGATTTCCGCCATTGCGGTTTTTCTGATGATGATGCTCACCGTTCTTGATGTGATTCTTCGTCTCTTTCGCAGCCCCATTCCCGGTACCTATGAAATTGTCGGTCTCCTGGGGGCCCTTGCCATCTCCTTCGCCCTGGGATATACCTCCATGGAGAAAGGGCATATCGCTGTTGATTTTCTCATGCAGAAGTTTTCCGAAAAGACGAGAATGGCTGTTTCTGCTGTAAATGATATCATTGCCATGGCATTTTTTTCACTTGCGGCGTGGCAGTCTTTTCTCTACGCCATGAGCCTCATGAAAGCGGGCGAGGTTTCCATGACCCTCCAGGTGCCTACCTGGCCCTTTGTCTGTGGAATCGGTGCGGGCTGTATCCTTCTCTGTCTTGTTCTGCTCGTTGATTTCATGCGTCTTCTCAGAGGAGTGAATACTGAATGAGCCCCACAGTTATCGGAATAATCGGCATTGCCGCCCTCTTTACATTGATATTCCTGAGAATGCCCATTGGTTTTCTCATGGGTATCATCGGTTTTTTCGGATTCGCCTCCATTGTTTCTGTAGATGCATCATTGAACCTTATCGCAAAGGATTTTTTTAATATTTTCGGGTCTTATAACCTGACGGTTATACCCCTGTTTGTTTTAATGGGCCAGCTCTCCTTTCATGCGGGTATCAGCTCCCGTCTTTTTGACGCGGCCTACAGGTTTATCGGCCATCTTCCAGGGGGGCTTGCCATTGCGACGATTGGTGCCTGTTCCGCCTTTGCTGCAATCTGCGGGTCAACCAATGCCACGGCGGCAACCATGGCGGCGGTAACACTCCCTGAAATGAAACGCTATGACTATAAGCCCGGTCTTGCCACGGGGGTTGTAGCAGCAGGGGGAAGTCTGGGGATTCTTATCCCGCCCAGTGTTATATTCATTGTCTATGGCATCCTTACCGAACAGTCCATTGGGAAACTCTTCATGGCAGGACTTCTGCCGGGGGTCATGTTAACCATACTTTTTATTGCCACTATACTGATATGGACAGGCCTGAATCCAGACCTGGGGCCTCCCGGGCCAAAGGCAACCTGGAAGGAAAGGTTCAGGTCGCTTCAGAGCAGGGCCTCTGTGGTTTCGGCACTGACGGCGAAAGACTGTTCTTCAGTAA
>CAZHNW010000164.1:0-7008 GCA_964534225.1 uncultured Leptospirales bacterium
TCGGAAATATCATTGATAAGACCCATGATGGTGGTCATTTCATCAGAGCTCTTTTCCACGGCGATCATGATTTTGTTCGTTTCCCCCAGGGATTTTTCTCCCTCGGCGACACGCTGTGTAATCGATTCAGTAAGGCTGATGGCGTTTTCAGTTTCTTTGCTCAGCTCGTCAATAGAATGGGAGAGCTCTTCGACACGTGCGGAGAGGGTTTTAAAAATGCGTGACTGTTCTTCTTCGTTGGATGAAAGTATTTCAATGCTTTCCACGTTGCGACTTCCCGAATCAACGATTGTATTTTCCATTGACGCCTGGTTTGAAATGTTGTCAGCCAGGGAGATGTTGCTGGCTGACATCTCTTCCATCGAAGAGGAAAGTCTCTGTGAGATAACCCTTACATCATCGAGAAGCTCGTTGGTCGCTTTCAGGTTTTCATCTGATCCACGGCGCGCCTCCTGGATGCTGACAATAAAGCCTGATGTAAACTTCGCCATCAGGTAGAGAAAGTAGGTGTTACCCGCCATAAAGAGAATTTTTGCCACCTCCGTGGGGATCCTCAGGGCGCCGGGTGTAAAAATCAGTTTCGGGTCGTTAACAAATTTCATTTCCCCCAGGGTAAGGCCCAGGGTGACGAGGACGATATAACTTCCTATTGTGATAAAACCCATGTAAATGATGAGGGATTTGTTAAACCGCAGGGCATGGATAATGGCATAGAGAAAAAAGAGGATAAAGGTCGCCGGCTCCTTGACGGCAAGGCCCCAGCCGTTAAAGGGGTCGCCGCTGAAGGCGATCTTTGCGTTGAGCAGGTTGAGAACTTCAACCGTCACAGAAATGTAGACAAGGGCCGCGGGAATCCTGTTTTGTTGTATAAAGTACTGGTTCACCAGGGCAACGCCGAGGTGAATACCGCTGCCGATAATGATGACCAGGTAGACAGAGGGTGCGGAGCCGTTTTTCAGGGCGGAAATGCCTGAAATGAGAATAAAGAGGGCAATGACGTAGCGTGTCCGGTTGATCAGTTTTTCTGTATATACTGCATCCATCGATTTTCTCCATGACGGGAATAAATTTCCTGCAGATAATCATAGAATTATATCTGACGCAAGAAAAATATTTCATTTCCAGAAATGTTTTAAGAGGGGTGGCAGGAAGTAGAGGCATACCGCAGGTGATGAGTCCCGCCTTTACGGGAACAAACGCCGATGCATAATATGTTAAAAAAGTAATGAGGGAAGTTTTTCTTCCCCCATCCCCGGGATAATTTGACGGCAACTGGTCCCCTGTCTTAACTTTCTGAAGGGGGATTCACTGGTTTGGTTTCTGTGCTTTTATTTACTTCCGCAATGTCCCTTCCCAGGCTTTCCGGTTCATCCTGGGGCCACTCGTCAAAGGGAAAGGGTTTTCTTTCAGTGCCGTAGCTGATATAGCGCAGCACCTGGTAGATGTACCTGACCAGTGAAGCGTGGAATGTCCTGACCCTTTCGTTGGGCAGACCCGTGACCAGGGAGACGATTATCTGAAAGATCAGCATTGCCCCGTACAGGGCGATTGCAACAAAATAGAAAAAGCCGAAAAGCACCATGAATACCAGGCGCAGCCACGTATTTGTATTTTTCAGGTTCTGTTTGATTTCTTCATTATGCATGGTTCCCCCCGTTTTTGAAAAAGAGATAAAAAGAGATATTCAATCATGTTTTTCATTTTTATGAAAGAAACCATGTGAAAAAGTTGCAGAAAATCGAGGTGCGGGTTGTGGGTATTTGTTGTTGACAGCAATCACTTCGAAAGGATAGTCTTTTTGGAATTTTATCCCACCGCGGGATTTTTGACAGGAACGGTGACCATGATTAAATTACAGCTTTTGCAGCCTTTTATTACAAGCCTTTTCCTGGGGGCCCTTATCGGTTTCGAAAGAGAGTTCTCCACAAAGGTTGAGCAGAATGATGATCTCCTGGGGGGAATACGTACTTTTTCACTTGTTGCCCTTTTCGGCTCCCTGGCATCATTTCTTGGAGAAAAGGTGGGGCCATCATTTCTTGTAGCAGCTTTGGGCGGCCTGATTGCCCTGACGGTCATTTCGTACCTTATAAGTTTTTATAAATTCAATGAAAGAGGCATTACCACGGAAGTAAGCATGCTTCTTACCTTTTTCGTGGGGATTGCAGTTCACCAGGGGCATGTTGTAGCTGCTGTTTTTGTGGCTCTGGCAGTAACGGTGGTGTTGCACCTGAAAGAATCGATTAATAAAATTTCCGGCCGTGTTGAACATGAAGATATCAGGGCAATCCTGAAATTTGCCATTATTACTTTTATTATTCTCATTATCGATTCCAATTTCACCTTTTATATTAAGGACATCGGCCCACTTGCGCAAAAGTATATACAGCGTTACCCGGAAATACTTGATGTCCCCGTAGTGAACCCTTATAATGTCTGGGTCATGGTGGTATTGATAAGCGGTATTGGTTTTACCGGGTATATCGCCATCAAGATTCTGGGGCAGCGAAGGGGCATTGGTATTACGGGATTTCTCGGCGGGCTGGTGAGCAGTACCGCCACCACCATGACCTTTTCAAAGCGGAGCAGGGAAGTAGAAGCATCAGGGGGGGATAATACCATGGCCCTTCCCTTTGCACTGGCTGTTCTCCTGGCCTGTTCCACCATGTTTCCCCGCATCCTCACAGAAGTACTGATTATCAACGCGGATCTGCTTCCGGGCCTTTCTGTTACCATGGGGAGCATGGCCCTGGCGGGATTTACTGTCTGTCTCGTTCTCTGGCGAAAAACCGCCGGGGAGGAGAGTGAAGGGGTACCACTGAAGAACCCCTTCAGTATCATGCCCGCGGTGCAGTTCGGCCTTCTCTACGCGGTAATTGTTTTCGTGACCCGCCTTCTCGGAAAAATAGTGGGTGACAGCGGTTTCTATATCGTCAGTGTTCTTTCAGGTTTGACCGATGTTGACGCCATCACCCTCACCATGAGCCAGATCGCCAGGGACGATCCCGCAAAGGCGCAGCAGGCTGTCATTGCCATTACCCTGGCCTCCTTTTCCAATACCTTTCTCAAGGGGGGTATGGCCTTTGTTCTGGGGAGCAAAAAAATGCGCCGCATTGTCCTGGTCGGTTTTGGCATCACCATTGCCGTGGGTATTGCGGCACTGGTAGCGGTCAATACTGTTCTGTAAAGGGTGTTACAAATCCGGCGATAAATCGCAGAATCAGGGTGCATATGATCTGCTGAGATTCTTCTTGATATCATCAAGGTCAAGAAGAACCTTTTTCAGCTTTCTCTGAACAAAGAGAGGCATCTGGTCCGCGTAATGGGGAGATGAGGCGTCCCTGGTGGCAGAACCGTACTGGTGAATACTCTCTGAAAAGACCTTTCCCTTTCTGTCCCATTTTACCAGCAGCACGTAAGAATCCCCGGTATGCCCTTTTAATGTCCCTTTCTTATATGGTTTGCCGTAGACTGCATGAAGAATGTCCGGGCCTCCCCCCATTCCCAGGCTTTTCTTTCCCCTCACGATTCTGTTTATTTTTTCCCAGGGAACCGTGAGTGAAAAAAAATGTTTTTTCAAAAGGCTGCAGGTTTTTCCCAATGCTTCAGTATATTGCTTTCGGTCAAGGGTTTCAATTTTCTTCTCGTAGAATTCAGTGAAGGTCAAGATTGCCAGGGCAGTATACTTATTACCGGGTTCTGTCCCCATGTCCCATTTTATGAGACTGGCATGCGCCTCCTGTAATGAAGCAGGTATTTTTTTAAATGCTTTCACCTGGTTAAGATAGCTTTTCATTAATGACCTGTCTGAATATTTCATGTCATACTTATAGGTATGAAACTCCTTCCAGGTAATGGATGGATCGGAACCAAAGAGTTCAAGTGCCCGCAGTGCCCTGTTTGTCATTGTCTTTTCAATGCCCATGGCAGGACTGTACTGCGACTCTCCGGGGTTGCCGGGCCCTGTTGTTGTTTTAAAGGGGCTGCTGTTACAGTTTTGGATGAAACCTGAAACCGGGTTCATTACCCGGGGGAGTTTTTCAAAGCTGATATAATCTTTCCAGAGGGTTTTGCGTGTGTTCCCGGCAACAGGGAGTTTCCAGTTGTAGCGCGGGTCCCTAAGGGGGATTTTTGAATTATAAAGATAGAGAATATTCCCCTTTCTGTCTGCATAGCCGCAATTGAAACAGGGAACAGCCATCATCTTCATGGCTGAACGCCATTGCTTAAAATTTTTTGCCCTGTTCATTCTGTACCACTGCTCGACCTGGCGAATATTACCCATTGCAGAAAAACGGACTGCATAGGTCCCATGATCGAGTTTAACGACAGGGCCATATATTGAATCATAGGCCTTTTTAGTAACCGTAATAAAAAAAGGCCCCAGGAGATGAACTTTTATCGGAATTTTTCGTTCTGTCAGAGTAAGCCATTTCCCATCCACCCTGTACCGCAGGGGATTTTTCGGGTCGCTTTCGAGAATATAGACATCATAAAGGTCCGCATGATTGACAGTGTGGGCCCAGCCCAGGTTCCTGTTGTGGCCATGAAGAATAACCGGAGAACCGGGAAAGAGGCCCCCTGTTACATCCAGGCCCTCTTTGCTGTGAAGATGGGCCTCGTACCATGCCACGGGTCCTTTCCATGGCTGATGCGAATTGACTGCCAGGAATGTGCTGCCATCAGATGTTCTTTTCGGAGATACAGCAAAGGTATTGGAACCCACTATTCTGTAACCCGGCAGGGAAATGGTTTTGGATGCACTGGACAATAATAATGTAAGCTCTTTCCTTGTTTTTGCTCTGAAGAGTTTACCCAGGGTTTTTTCAAATCCAAAAAATAATGGTACTTTATGAACGAAACCCGCGGCAATATCCTCACCCCTTACCGGGTAGAGGCTTTTCCATGCCTGGTCAGGATGTTTTGAGGCATAGTAGTTGATGCCATCTGCATAGGCCTGGCATATTTTTCTGGTCTCAGGAGAAAGGTCTTTTGTATATTTTTCTCTGACATGTTTCCAGTTGTTGAGCAGGCCCACCATAAAATCATTGGGAGCGCCTTTCTGACCGAGAAAGACCGCAAGCCTGCCACGTGCCGCGGCAAGAACACCCTGGATGGTTGCAAAATCATCTTCACTGTGACTGTATGCCAGGCCAAAGACTGCATCCCTGTCAGTTTTCCCGAAAAGGTGGGGAACTCCCCATGTGTCCCTGTAAATGGTGACAGAATATTTTTTGTTCAGGTCTTTAAACAGTGTAAGGTCAGCATTCTCAGGGCGGGTAATTACCGTATATACAGTTAATAAAGATACAACAAGTACAACAAGAGAAAGAAGAATTCGTTTTTTCATAAGGTATCTCCAGGATAACTGTTTTAAAAATTCTTGCACGCCGTTAAGTTTTTGTCAATGGTATAGTGCTGCGGTGAGTTTATAAATTGCATGGCAAGAATATATGTTTAAGATGTAATCAATGTCAAACGAAGTCATGCAGAAGTATTATGCTGCTTCTGTGCTTCTGGTGAAGAAGGTCCAATAAGACTATCAAAACAATAAAAAAGTATCTTTAATTTATCACGAATTTCTTTACAATCCGGTCAAATGTCTGGCAGGACAAATGAGATGTTGACAATAGAAAAAATTTTTTTGACCAGCCCCCTATGACGCCCTGATAATTTTTTTTCCCATGTAAACAATAACTGAGGGGACAAGAAGAAATAAAATCAGGCTGAGAATTCCTCCCCCGGAATGACTATTGCCCCGCTGTCCCGCACTGGCCTCAGAGGCGCATCCTGTCATGACAGATCCCTTATCAGATAACATGTCTGATGAATCAACGGCATCTCCCGGCCCGTCAGTCTCCGGTCCCGGGAGCATGACCCTGCTTCCATACCTGATCCAGACCCGGGAGACTCCTGAAGCCAGCTTTTCCGCCTTAAGGGCCTCGTTATCGCTCCCTGTTGCAGGGAGAGCAAAGGAAAAACCGGCACCCCCTTCGCTTTCACACAGATATTGGCCCTCGGCCCAGGAACCCGCGGCTCCGGTAATATACCAGACACCTGCATCATTCTTGCAGGCAAAACGATATAACGCGCTGCAGGGGATATCATCGAATCTTCCATTTTCCTTGTGCACGGCGCAGTCGTCCCCGGAGCCATCAGGCTGGTTCACGTCCCAGCTCCAGACAGCCGCCTCAAGCCTTCCATCAAAGGGCTTGAGTTTGTCCATCGAGACAAAATTTACGCCTGTGCGCACCATGTCATAGACAAGGTCTTGCGTTAAAGGGGAACCGGGATCACTGAACATGGCGCTCAGATTAGTCCTGTCTTCATATATCCTGATAATATAATTTTCGTAATCCCAGGGGGTAAAACTTCCTCCAACTGAAGGATCAGCGCTGAAACCATCAGGCTTTGACTGTTTCAGCCCTTCCCGGGTATGAACCCAGCTCCGCCAGAGGGCATCATTGCCACCGCTTGAAAAAAACAGCACTTTTTTCCCTGACGCGATAATATCATTTCTGGATACATTCAAAGGCAGAGCCGCACTTCCTGACGGACGGTATACCCAGGGCCCGAGGTATTCTTCAATGACTTCAACCGCCATGTCGTAGTGACCATCAATGTGGTCTTCTATATCAATTATCAGCAGGTCTCCAGGGCGCGATTCGTTTTCAAGCCAGTTCCTTACCTCCGCAAGACCTTCTCCCAGGTCCCGGTCAAAGGCGGAAATCCCGGTATGATCATCAGTCCCATGGGAAAGGAGAAGCCTCCGTTTCCATTCCCATGGCCATCCTGACATACTGAAGTAGTAATGGACATCAAGTTCTATTTCCCGAATATCCATGCGAAGCTGATCAGAAAGGGAATAATACTGATTCGGATCTATATAGCTCACAAAAGTGGTATAGGCCAGGGCATTAGGTAGCAGTTTAATTTTGGGGGTTAAGCCCCCTTTGCATGGGTAATGTAATCATGGTTCATATACTCTGCAAAATTTAGCTTTTCCCAGAA
>CAZHNW010000165.1:0-6982 GCA_964534225.1 uncultured Leptospirales bacterium
TTGGTTCTGACGGTCTTGCAAATGAGGTGATGAAACGACTTGGCGATCCCCTTGACCAGGACAAGAAAGATGTTACCCTGTGGCGCTGTTCCATGTGCGGCTACATCCATGACGGCGAAGAACCGCCCGAAGAATGCCCCGTCTGCTTTATGCCATCAGGGGCATTCAAAAAGGTTAACCGCTGATGTTAAACCGCCGGCCAGCCCCTGCAGGGGCTGGCTCTGGAAACAACAGATTGTGCACGAAATAAACTGATTCAGGAATATTAACTCATGAACCTTTTGTATGAAATCATCATTATCTTTGCCATATCAATCGCGGTAATCTTTCTCTTTCAAAAAATGAGAATCCCCGTCATCATCGGTTTTCTCATTACCGGTGTCATCTGCGGGCCTCATGGTGCGGGACTGTTCACCTCCCTCCATGATGTTGAAATACTCGCTGAGATAGGGGTAATCCTTCTACTCTTTTCCATCGGCATGGAATTTTCACTGAGCAATCTTCTCCAGATCAAAAGAACCGTTCTCCTGGGAGGCGCCCTGCAGGTGACACTTACCACGGGCATCGTCATCGCCATCGCCCTTTACTTCAATGAACCCCTGAACAAGGCCGTTGCCTACGGCTTTCTTGTTTCCCTCAGCTCAACGGCAATTGTCCTTAAACTGATGCAGGAGAGGGGTGAGATGAACGCTTCCCACGGGAAGACCGCCCTGGGTATACTGATATTCCAGGATATCATCGCCATTCCCATGATACTTCTCATTCCCCTCCTCTCCGGAACAGGGGCGGCCTCAACGTCAGCGGTTTTCATTTTTGTTGCCAAAACCGCGGGCATGATAATATTGACCCTGGCGGGAGCTAAATGGATTGTCCCCTTTTTATTATTTCACATAACGAGAACACGGAGCAGGGAACTCTTTATACTTACCATCGTGGTTCTCTGTTTCGGCATCGCGGGGCTTACTTACTACATGGGCCTCTCCCTGGCCCTGGGGGCATTCCTGGCGGGACTCATCATTTCTGAAACCGATTACAGCTACGAGGCCATGGGGAACATCCTCCCCTTCAAGGAAATTTTCACCAGTATCTTTTTCATATCCATCGGTATGCTCCTTGATTACAGTTTTGCTGTTAAAAATATTGCCCCGGTACTTCTCCTTGTCTCTTCCATTATTGTACTGAAAGTGGCGGCAATTACCGTTACCGGCATCATTATCGGGCTTCCCCTTTCGGTTTCTCTTATGTCAGGTCTTGTTCTTTCACAGGTGGGAGAATTTTCTTTCATCGTTTCAAAGACTGCCCGCACACATTCGCTCCTGGAGACGGGCCACTACCAGTACTTTCTTTCCGTATCGATTCTTACCATGCTGGCGGCCCCCTTTATCATTGCCGCGGCACAGCGCATTCCCCGGCTCCTGGAAAAAATCAAACTTCCCCCATTTCTCAGCAACGGCTACTACAGCCTCTCCCTTGCGGGGCACCATGAAAAACTCGATGACCACATCATCATCATTGGTTACGGCGTTAATGGACGAAATGTAGCGCGCTCATCCCAATGGGCGGAAATAGCCTCCATTGTTGTTGAGATGAACCCTGAAACAGTACGGCGGGAACAGTCAAAGGGCATTAACATTATCTACGGCGACGCCTCCAGCGATGAGATTCTCCATGAGGCGGATATCGACAGCGCACGCTGTATCGTCGTCACCATACCTGACGCGGCCACGGCACAGAGGATCGTGGTCATGGCGCGAAAAATGAATCCGGATATTACCATTATCACGCGCACCCGTTTTGTGCAGGAAGTTGAATCCCTTTACCGCCTCGGGGCTGATGTTGTCATACCTGAAGAATTCGAAACCTCAATCGAAATATTTTCCCGTGTCCTTCACACCTACAATATACCAGAAAACGATATTCATCATATTATCGATGAAATCCGCTGCGACGGATACAGTGAACTGCGCGGCGCCAATGCCCCGTCATGTTCTTTCACCGCGGAAATCAAAAGGGCCTCGGGCCTGAACGTATCATCGTGGCGGGTGGAAAACAATTCTCCCGCCGGGGGTAAAACCCTGCAGGAGTTAAACATTCGAAAGCTCCATGGGGTCAGCGTCATCGCCATCGAGCGCGGCGGGAGCCTTGCTGCCAACCCTGACAGCGACGACAGGATCGAGGCCGAAGACATTATCTTCCTCCTTGGCAGCAGCGAAGAGATAGAATCAGTGCGGCCCCTCTTTACCGCCAAAGAAAAAAGGTAAAATGAGGGGAAGTTATTAAACTTCCCCCCCCCTGCAATGTCTTATAGATCAGACAGGTTCATCACCGCCAGATAGCCTTCATGAATTGCATGGTTGATCTGCCGCGGCTCGACGCAGTCACCTATCGTGGCAAAGGGAATGCCTGTCTCGCCAATAACCTCGGAAACGCGGCGTACTGAACGTGACCCCGCGGCATTGACAATGGTATCAAAGGTACGTGTCTCCACCTTTCCATCCCGTTCAAAGGTAATGGCCCCGTTTTTGATGGAAGTCACTTTAGCCGCGGTAATTGACTCAACCTCGAGGGCATCGATGTTCCCCAGGAGAATCCACTTTGTTGATTTACCCACACCTGTGCCCATCTTCGGCATCATCTCGAAAACCGTCACCTCCTTGGTGCCCTTCCGCTGCAGTTCATGTATCCGCTCCATGTCCTCGGCATTGTACCTGAAAAGAAAGCATGATGTCTCCGCATCGATGGTCCCCTTTGAAGCGATAAACTCCGCCACCTCGAGGCCCACGGCGCCGCCGCCGATAACCGCCACCCTGGTGCCGATCTTCGGGTCCTCCTCGAGGATCGTCCAGGCATCGATAACCGTATCATCATCGATCCCTTCAATGGGGGGCTGCATTGGCTCCGCACCCTCGGCGACAATAATAAAATCGGGCTTTTTCTCCCGGATAAAATCGAGATCAACATCCTGTTCCAGAAAGACATCAACCTCGTACTTATCCAGCATGGTATCATAGAAACGAATCAGTTCCCAGAGTTCCTGTTTATGCGGGGGCGTTCCGGCAATCCAGAGCTGGCCGCCGATTTCGTCCTTCTTTTCATAAAGCTCAACATGGTGCCCCGCCTCGGCGGCGCGGTAGGCCGCCTCCATGCCCGCGGGGCCCGCGCCGATGACAATGACATTCAGGGGCTTTGCCGCCTTTTCAATATGTCTCTGCCCCTCGAATCCCGCACGGGAGTTGGCGACACAGAAAACAGGGCGCCCGCTGAAAATCTCGTCGGTACATCCCTGGGAACAGCTGACACAGGGGCGTATTTCATTAACACGTCCCTCCCTGGCCTTTTTCGGCCAGAACGGGTCGGCAATGAGAACGCGGCCGAGATTGACCATGTCCGCCATACCGTCTTTTATGATCTTTTCCGCCGTGAAGGGGTCGGGAATACGGTTCGATGCCATAACGGGAAGATTCACTGCCCTCTTGATATTCAGTGCAAGGTAGGACAACCCCCCGCGGGGAAGTTCAATTGAAAGCTGCTGTACCCCCGCCTCGTGCCATCCCCCGGTAACATTGATGGCATCGATACCGGACTTCTCATAGACCTGTGCGATGGCGGGCATATCACGGTCGGTGTTGCTCCCCGGCACAAAATCATTTCCCGCCATGCGTATCGTCAGGGGATAGTCGGGGCCCACCTTTTCTCGGATCATCTCGATTGTCTCCCGGGCAAAACGCCCCCGGTTCTCAAAACTTCCCCCATACTCATCTTTTCTCTGGTTCTTTAAGGGAGACCAGAACTGAGAAATGAGATAACCGGCGCTGCCGATGAGTTCAACACCGTCAAAGCCCGCTTCCTTTACATGCAGTGCGCCGCGCACAAATGACTCCTGCACCTCTTTGATATCTTCAATGGTCATCTCCCGGGGCGTCTCCTTGGTATACCTGCTGTAGATGGCCGAGGGGGCTATTGCCTGCCTGTTATCAATCATTATCGAATACATATACGCACCAGCGTGATAAAGCTGCACCCAGGCTGCGGCGCCCTCATCTTTGATGGCTTTTGCGAGCCTGCTGAATGACGCAACAGCCTCATCAGGGCCGATATTGGGGGTAAGAAAACCCGAGCCGAGTTCATCAAAACCGATGGGGCCCACGGTAACGATACCGGCACCGCCCCTGGCCCGTTCACGGTAAAACTCCAGGTGCCTGTCATTGAGTTTTTTGTCATAGGAATACATGAGGCCGAGAGCGGGATAGGCAATACGATTCTTGACCTCGAAGCTGTTAATGGTAATGGGGCTGAATAAATTATTAAACATCTGTCTCACCCTGTCCTTATTCAATTATCTGCACGTACCCACAGATATCCTTTAGTTTTTTAGTATCTTCTAAAAATTCAGAGATACCGGTATCTTTTTATTTTCTTTTTTTTTGGCCCTGTCACGATAACTGTTGTCGCGACCGGTCACTGCGGGTATGAGGAGGCTCTCTATAATCACTCCTGCTTACACCTGACAGTGTTAACTTTAAAAGTCAATTACTTAAAATACTTTTCACTACCACCTGTAATAAAACAGTCCGTAAGCAGACCGTTGCAACGGCAAAAAAATCATAAAAATTAAGTAATTACCTTGACATTACATAACACTGTTATGTTATGTCAATAACAAAACAGTTACAGAAAAATATTTTTCTGTTGCAGAATTCATTTAAAGCACATCAATGATAACAATGCTCTGCCTCTTCACTTCTTCCGGGGAGAAAAAATCAGGGCATGGTTCACGCTGAAAATGAATAGAGACTGTTTCCAGTGTTACCTTTTTACAGAACAGGAGGGCTCAATGATTAAAACAAAAATAACTGAAATGTTCGGTGTCCAGCACCCCATCATCTGCGGTGCCATGTACTGGCTCTGCAAACCAGAGCTCTGCGCCGCCGTTTCCAACGCGGGAGGTCTTGGCAACCTCACAGCAGCAAACTACCCCACTGAAGAAGAATTCAGGCAGGCCATTCATAAAACACGGGAGATGACAGATAAACCCTTCATGGTCAACGTTACTATTCTTCCCTCAGTGCATGTGGGTCCGGAACAGCACCGCATGTACCTGCGCGTCTGCGCCGAAGAAAAAGTAGCGGGCATGGAAATATCAGGAGCCCCCATTGACAAGGCTGTAGGCATGGACGCTGTGGAAATGCTTAAAAAAGCTGACGTAAAACTCTTTCACAAGGTCGGCTCAGTACGCCACGCCCTTCATGCCCAGAAGGTAGGGTACGACGGAATCTATGCCGCCGGTATCGAAGAAGGGGGCCACCCCCTCAACGATGATGTCACCACCATGGTCCTCACACCGCGCCTGGTAGAAGAACTTGATATACCCGTTGTTGCCGTAGGCGGCATTGCCGATGGAAAGACAATGGCAGCAGCACTGACCCTGGGCGCCGAAGGTGTCATGATGGCGACACGTTTTATGGCTACGAAGGAGTGCCCTGTTCACGATAAGATCCGACAGGAACTGGTGGCGCGCAAGGAAAACGACACCACCCTGATATGCAAGTCAGTCAATCTCCAGGGACGCGCCCTGAAAAACAAGGTGGTGACGGACATCCTCGAGGTTGAAGCAGCCGGCGGGGGCCTCGAAAAAATCATTCCCCTCATGTCAGGTGAGCGCTGCAAAAAGGCATGGGACGAAGGTGATATAGACATCGCGCCAATGATGGTGGGACAGTCTGTCGGTCTCGTTCACGATGTCGTTACCTGTGAAGAACTGCTTTCCCGCATGAGTGCCGAAGCTGAAAAGCGGATACAGGCAATGGTAGAAAAGTGCGGATAAAATCTTTGCAGCAGGTTTTAAATACCCGATACAGGCAACACCCTTTAAAAAGCAGGGTGGGGGAAGTTTACTCCCTGCCGGGAGATACATCCCGGGAGGGATAGAATCCCCCGCAGCCCCGTGCATTCCCGCCGAATAACAGCGGCGTGAAAAGACACATAAAAGAAAGAAGGGGTTTTTCTTGACAAAATATCAGGTAACCTTAAGGTCAAAAGAGTAACACCGTTATGGTTTTGAACATACCATGTTCACCATTATGTTAAATTAAAATATGGAGTGGGTTATGAAAACAAGAATAACAGAACTTTTCGGAATAAAGTACCCGATTGTACTGCCCGGTATGAGCTGGATCAGCACACCGGAACTGGTTGCCGCGGTCTGCAACGCCGGAGGAATCGGCTGGCTGGCAACAGGGCCATTGAGAACAAAGGATACCGAAGCCGCCATTAAACGCATCAGGGAACTTACCGACAAGCCCTTTGGTGCCGGCGCCACTCTTCTCATGCCCGGTGCAAAGGAAAATGCAGAGGTTCTCATGGACATGCAGGTACCCATTATCAATGTATCCCTGGGCAAACCTGACTACATCGTTAAGAGAGTGCATGATTACGGTGGAAAGGTCGTACAGACCGTCGTAAATGAAAAGCATGCGTCATCAGCGATAAAGGGGGGCGTAGATGCTCTCCAGGTAACAGCCTATGAAGCCGGGGCACACGCGGGAGACGTGGGCAGTGTATGTCTCATCCCCGCCATGAGGGAAAAATTCGATGTTCCCATTATCGCCGCCGGTGGTTTTGCCACAGGCCGGGGACTGGCTGCAGCCCTTGCACTTGGTGCAGATGCCGTCGCCATGGGAACACGACTGTCAACAACACAGGAAAGCCCCCTGCATCAGAGAACAAAAGAGGCCCACATTGACGCAGACGTTTACAACACTATCTATTCTGACAGATTCGACGGAATCTGGTGCCGCGTTCTTGAGTCAAAATCAGCAAAAAAATCCATTAAAAGCGGGATGAACCTGTTTAAAGCTGCCCTGGTAGGTCCAAGAATTGCACGGCAGATGGAACTCCCTGTTTTCAAAGTAGTGCTCGGTATGCTTGCACAGCCGAAAGACTTGATAAAGCTGGCCCACATGGCCCTGGCTTTCGGACAGAT
>CAZHNW010000166.1:0-6942 GCA_964534225.1 uncultured Leptospirales bacterium
TGAGATTAATAGCATTTTTTTATTTTTACCCATTTCTATGGGACAGCAGTGAAATAATATAATTAAAGAATGCGCGATCACGTGATCGCGCATTCCGTCTTACCTGCTATTTTTCAGATTCGTAGATAAAACCGACCGACCCGGCATCAAGAGCCGCACCGTAAAAACGAACCTGGTCGATATTTCCATCAAAATAGATTATCCCCGCATCATTGTTATAATAGCCAATACGTACCGGCTCAGAGCCTGACTGGCGGGTGCCGGAAAAGATGCCGGTTTTTTCTACATCAGGTATATCGTCAGCATCATCAGAGTCAACAGGGTTGATATAGAGAGAAAGACCGGTACCCGATACCGCTGCCGCCACAAAGTACCATGTCCCTGTAACGAGGGAGGTGTCACTGGACACAGTCGCCGCGCTTGAACCGGCCCCCAGGACAAGGGTCAGTTTATTACTCTCGATACCGAAATAGAACTCGGTGCTGTTATCACTGCTGCCGCTTGAAGTATGTTTGCTCACAATGGGCATGTTATCCACGGCATCTGCATTGACCCATGCCGTTACGGTAAAATCAGCATTAAATCCCGTGACAAGAGAAGTTATTTGGAAATAATCATCAGTACCGTCAAAAACACCCATGTGAGCTGTATCTGCAACACCATCGCTGTTGGTGTCTTCGTCAGGATACTTCCCTCCCTCGGCAACAGTTGCACCGTTTTCGGCAACAGCATTGAGTTCATCTCCGTCAGTGTAATCATTCTGTAGAACAGAATCAGAACCAACTGTTGTCAACTCTGTGAAGAAATAATACGCCAGGGGACTGTCAAGGTTATCACCTGATTTTGAACTTCCCCCCAAATCACTACAGCCTGCTGCTGCAATAAGTAATACTGAAATAATAACCGTAAATAAACTCATTCCGTGTTTCATGAATCGTCACCTCGCCTTCTATTGCTTTTATCTCTTTATACTGTAAGTATAGTTTAACAATGTTAACGCGTCAACAAATATGCTTCAGGGAGCTGTTTTTTTCACATCGCCGGATTTTTCTTCATCCTTGTAGCAGTAGGGACAGCCGTAAATCATCAGCTTCTGGTCACGGTCACCCTTCACGGGTACCGCGTAGAGTGGCTCATATTTAGAAAGCTTTGAACGACAGAGGGGACAGATCCTTTCACCGGGGGGAATTGTTTCCAGGGGGGGGCGTGACGGCTCTTTCCCTCTCTGAGGAGAAGGGGTTTTGACGGAAGGAGCTTTTTTCAGTTTATCTCTGCCTGTACTGGCAAGGTTGAGTAGATAGAAGAAGAGGGCAACCCCCATGATAAGACCGACAATATAAAGAAAAACAGTCATCACTTTTTCCTGACAATAAAATTAATCATAACGGTTTCAGGCTGCGGGGCCTCAAAGGTATAATCGCCAAAAATACCGAGTATCTCCATGCGTTCCCGTCGCAGTACCTCTTTTATTTCTTTCACTGTATATATCCTCTGGTGATGGTTTTCTTCAAGGCAGGTCCCGTCATGATTATAGAAACGAAGAGTAGATACCATGTGCTTCTCAGCAGGATCATACCGGTTTGACCATTCTACGTCACGGCCGCGCACATCAAAAATCATGGTCTGCCCGTGAAAGTTCGCCTGCATGTTATATTCCGTGGTGACATCAAACATGAATATAGTCTCATCACTCATGACACTGCGCACCGAGGCAATGGCCCCATGCACCTCTTTGAGGTCGAGAAAATAGTTCATCGTATCATGAACAGCAAAAATAAAATCAGGGGTCTTTGCAAGGCTGAAACATGTAATGTCGCCGCAGAATACCCTGAAATTTTTGAATGCCCGTGCCTTTGCCACGCGCACCATGTCAAGGCTCACATCCATGCCGAAGACAGTATAATTATCGGCAGAAAACTTCGCCCCGAAACGCCCGGTACCGCATCCCAGTTCAAGGATCAGTTTCGGTTCAGGGACATAGCGCAGCATCACCTCGCGAATGTAACGGTACCATCCCTGGTAGTCTACTCCCTGGAGGATGTAGTCATAGGCTGATGCAAGCTCAGAATAGGGTTCAATGTATTCAACAGGACTCATCGGTTTTTCCTTATAACAGGGGAGCATTTCTCCGGGTAAAAAGTCAATTAATATACGTGAAGAATAAAAACTCTTGACAGGATAAATTAACACCGTTATTTTAACACTGTTTAAAAATAAGGAGTATGTTATGCCAAAGGCTCCCCGCTCCCTGGAAGAAATCGAAGCTGTCAGGGAAAAAATAATAGCTACGGCTCTGAGCCTCATCATCGATGAGGGTTTCAGCAATCTGAGCATGCGGAAAATCGCCGCCCGTCTGGGCATTACCGCCACCACCATTTACAATTATGTCGCCAGCAAGGACGAACTGAACCTGATGATACGCATGAAGGGCTTTGAAATCCTCTACCGAAGCATGGCTCAGAGCCCCGGCGAAAAAACACCCGAAAATGACCTCATCGCCCGCCTCGCTGCCATGATACGGGCCTACGCAACCTTTGGCATCACCTGGCCCGACTACTACGACCTCATGTTCAGCCTCCCCACGCCGAAATACACCGACTACATCGGCACCGACATCGAAGAAACAGCCCGCCTCGAAAAAGAGACATCCCTGCGCAGTTTTGCCATCGTAAAAAATGAAATCGACACCTACACCGCCTCCCGGGGACTCACAGTCGACGAAGAAACAGTCAGTTATCTCATTATAAAAATATGGTCAGATCTCCACGGCATCATCAGCATCTTCAACAGCAGGGTCCTCTACGAGGTCAACCCTGAAAGCCGCCGCATCTTTGACCGCCGCATTGACGACTGCGTAGAAACGGTCAAAGAAATCAAGGCCTTTATCGATACGGGCAGCATCAAAAATTAATAAAAAGGATAAAGGGGGAAGTTTAATGAATCTCAAAAAGAAATCCACCGCCAAAACCGGAAAAAATGGCCCCACCAACAGCCTCGTAAAAATCCTTCTGCATTTAATGGCCCTCAACTTCAACAGAAGAAAATCCCTGCGCCGTTATCTTCAGTGGGAAGAGGGATGGCTGGACCTTTCCATCGGCATCGAAACCGAAAAAGGCACCGTGGCTCAGAGCATCACCTTTTTCCAGGGCAAAGCCACCGTAACTTCCTGCAGCGGGGAAGATACTGATGCCCGCCTTGTCTTTGCCGACGAAAAGGACCTGCGGAAGATGATAACCAGTCCCCCCAGTGAACTCTTTAATCTCCTGATGAAAAACCGCATGGTCCCCCGGGGAAACCTTGCCGGCCTCCAGCTCTTTAACTTCCTTATATCTGTACTTTTAAAGAAAAAACAGGTGCGCATGCTCCAGAAAGAGGCAAAAACTTCCCCCCGCCAAAAAAAAGGTAATCATGCCGGTGACCCTGCCCGGCCCCCACGGCAGGAGTACCTTGCCGCGACAGAACGCGACCCCGGTGTATGCCACCTCGAAGACCCCTATCTCAGCAACTACAGTCTCAAAGACTTCCCCCGCCTTGAAAAATTTCTCCAGAGGCATTTTACCACCAGGCCCGCACTCTGCCATGAACGGCCCCTGCTGTTAACCGAATGGTTTCGCGCCAACGGCTTTGAAACCCGGCCTGACGGCTCGCCCTGGGAACCGGTACTGCGCCAGGCCCACGCCTTTCAGCACCTCATGTCACACCGCCGCCCCATCATCGGCGAAGACGACCTCATCGCCGGCACCACTACTTCTAAGAAAATCGGCGTTGTTCTCTATCCTGATACCCACGGCACCATGATCTGGGGGGAACTCTTTACCACACCCCACCGCCACCTGAACCCCTACGACGTGGATGAAGAAACTATCGAGGTACTGCATAAAAAAGTCTTTCCCTGGTGGATCAAAAGAAATATCCGCGAATACGTGCGCGAGAAAAAAAACGATCCCCTCTGCCAGCAGCTCGATGAAAGATTTGCCGTTTACTTTCTCTGGAAGACCGTGGCGCTTTCGCACACCATCATCGACTATCCCGCGCTTCTCGCTGAAGGCACCAAAGGACTGAGAAAAAAAATCACCGCCGAGCGGGAAAAGACTCCTGCGGAAAACCGCGAAAAACAAATCCGTCTCGAGGCAATGACCATTGCCCTGAAGGGGCTTGATGCCTATGCTCTGAGCCTCTCCGCCGAAGCAGAGCGGCAGGCTGAAAAATGCACTGACCCGCGCAGAAAAAGCGAACTCTCTGACCTGGCAGGAATCTGCCGCCATGTTCCCATGAAGGGGGCGCGCACCCTGCACGAGGCTGTCAACACCCTCTGGATCGTCTGGGTGGCAATACACATGGAAAACACCAACGCGGGATTTTCCCTGGGGCGTCTCGACCAGTGGCTTCAGCCCTTCTTCGACGCTGACATGAAAAAGCTCCTCACACCCGAGGAGCGTACAGCGTACATTCACCACGCCATCGAGCTCATTGGCTGTTTCTACATGCGCTGCACCGATCACCTGCCCCTTGTGCCTGATATTGGTAATTATCTCTTTGGGGGAAGTTCATCCGACCAGGCCATCACCCTGGGTGGAGTTACCCCTGACGGGGAAGATGCCGTCAACGATATGACCTACATCTTTCTCAAAGTCACGGAAATGCTGAAAATCCGTGATCCCAATGTCAACGCCCGCTACCACGGGAAGAAAAACAGTGATACTTACCTGCGCCGTCTCAGCGAGGTGAACCTGAACACAACGGCGACACCCTCCATCCACAACGATGAGGCGGTCATGGAATCACTTAAAGAATTCAACTATCCCGCAGAACACCTGCGTGACTGGTCCGCCACAGGATGCGTGGAACCAACACTCTCAGGCCGCCACATGGGGCACACCAACTGTATGATGTTCAACATGGTCTCAGCCCTGGAAATGGCCCTTAACAACGGCCTTCATCCCCTTATGCGCTGGCAGGTGGGACCTCAGACTGGAGAGGCTACAGAGGATACCTTCGATACCTTTGAAAAATTCTATAATGCCTTTTGCCGACAATTCGACTTTCTGGCGGGACAGTCCTGCAATTACAACAATATCCTTGGCAGGGCCCACCAGGTTATCAGGCCCACCCCCCTTCTTTCCAGCATGATTGACGGTACCATAGAATCAGGAAAAGACGTCACCGAGGGCGGGGCGCGGTATAACTCATCAGGGACGGCCTGTATCGGCCTGGCAGATGTGACCGATTCTCTGATGGCGATAAAGAAACTGGTCTATGACGAAAAAAAAGTCACCCTCGCCGAGATGTGCCGGGCAGTTAAGAGTAACTTCATGAATGATGCCGCCCTGCATGCCATGGTGACCGGGAAAGTGCCCCTTTTTGGCTCCGGAGACCCGAAGGCTCTGAGCCTGGCCAATAAAATCGTTCAATTCGCCCATGACTGTTTCGGTGCCCATGAAAATTACCGGGGCGGCAGATATACGGCCGGGTTCTGGTCCATGTCAAACCATGTTGCCTTCGGGACACTGACAGGCGCCCTTCCCTCGGGACGCCGTTCCGGAAAGGCCTTTACACCAGGACTTACCCCCGAGGCCCATGCCTCAAAGAACCTTCTGGACAACATAAGAGACGTTGCGGGCCTGAAACAGGAAAACATGAACAACAACATTGCCTTCAACGTAAAAGTTGTACCCGATTCTTCTGAAACTCACGAAGAAGCTGTAAACCACATCTATTCATACGCGAAAAGTTACTTCGACCTGGGGGGCATGCAGATGCAGTTCAATGTTGTCTCCTCAGACATTTTGCGCGATGCCATGACAAACCCTGAAAACTACCGAGATCTCCTGGTACGTATTTCAGGTTACAATGCCTACTTTGTCACTCTCAACCGTGACATGCAGATGGAACTGATCGAAAGGGCGGAATATGGCCTGTAATACGAGGAAAACGACCATGAAAACAGAAACACTTGTCAAATCCAACAAAAAAGAAACCGACCCTCTCATTCTGGAAGTCAAGGGCAACTCCCTTGATGACGGCCCCGGAATCAGGTCAGTGGTTTTCTTCAAAGGCTGTCCCCTCGATTGTGTCTGGTGCCACAACCCGGAAAGTAAACGTGGAGGCTCTGAGCTGTCCCATGACCGGGGACTCTGTATCGGCTGCGGTGCCTGTGCTGATGCCTGTCCTGAAAAGACCATTTCTCTAAAAACAAAGACTTTCATCAACCGCAGCAAATGTACCCTCTGTTTTGCCTGCATCGATGCCTGTCCCTCGGGGGCTCTGAGCCGTGTAGGAAGTTCACAGCCCCTTTCCCGTCTTATTACCCGTCTGGAGAAGGACAAGCCCTTCTATGATACCTCTGGAGGAGGCGTCACCCTTTCCGGGGGAGAGCCCACTCTCAATATCGACTACTGCGGACAACTGGCTCAGAGCCTCAAAGAAAAAGGCATCCATGTACTTCTTGAAACATGCGGTCTCTTTGACATGGATAATTTTTTACAGAAAATTTATCCTTATATAGATGAGATCTACTTTGACATTAAAATCATTGATGAAGGACTTCATAAAAAATATTGTGGTACTTCAAATAGTAAGATCCTGAAAAACTTCTCCCTCTTACAGGAAAAATTTCTTTCTGGAGGGGTATCCATTCTTCCCCGCACGCCCCTAATACCAGGAATTACGGCGACTGCTGTCAATCTCCAGGCAATAGCAGCATTTTTAAAAAACGAAAAAGTAGATCACACTGCCCTTCTGGCATACAATCCCCTCTGGCATGAAAAAAATAAAAAAATTGGAATAAACAATAAATACTCAAAAATAAAGTCTATGAAAAAATTTATGTCCCAGGATGAAGTAAATCAATGCAGAAATATTTTCGAAAAAGAGGGAATTGAGGTAGTTTAATGCAAAAAAATAATCATTTTGACTGGGGGCTCTGAGCATTTCTGAGTTTTA
>CAZHNW010000167.1:0-6706 GCA_964534225.1 uncultured Leptospirales bacterium
CGGGGAAATCCTTTTCGATAAGAAGCAGGCTGATGCCCCCGGGGCCGGGCCCGCCGGTTCGGACTGCGGTGGTGATATAGTCTGCCCTGGTGCCGCTGGTGATAAAGGTCTTGGTGCCGTTGACAATGTACCGGTCACCATCGCGCACTGCACGCGTCTGGAGACTGGCCACATCGGAGCCGCCCCCTGGTTCGGTAACAGCAAGGACGGCAATTTTCTCACCGCTTATTATCTGTGGCAGGTATTTCATTTTCTGTTCTTCTGTGCCCAGGTTGAAAATGGGGGGCATACCGATACCGCAGCTGCCAAGACTGGCAAAAAGGCCCCCTGAACCGCAGCGCATCAGTTCCTCGACAAAGACCACTTCGTAGAAAATGTCACAGGGTGTACCGCCGTATTCTTCGGGGTAGCTTATGCCAAAGAACCCGGCATCGCCCGCCTTGCGGTAGAGGTCGCGGGGGATTTCACCGTCTTCTTCCCACTGGTCGATATTGGGGGCAATTTCTCTCTGAACAAAGGTTTTAACAGAATCGCGTAAAATTTCATGGGACTCGGTAAAGTAGCTGTCATACATATGTGTCACCTCCACCTTTTTTGGTTGGACGTTCAATTAAATACAAATTCACTATTTTTGTCAAGAAAAAATTTAGTATAAAATATTGTCGTAATTATCTGATGTGAACCACCGGTTTAGCCGGTGAGACTTGAAAAGGCTTTGCCGAGCCGTGGGGGAGATTCAAAATACATATTAAAAAGTTTTTGAAGTGATAACTTTGTAATGTGTGAATGCCCTGACTTCTCGGTTTCCAGTCGGGCGTTTTTTAGACTTCCTGTGCCCGACACTGAAGCATCCTGCCTGGCGCCTCCTGTATTTAGTAGCTGTCGGATGCACCAATTTTCGGACAGGGGAGAGGGGGCGGTCGCATGATGAAATATTTTATCAGGAGTCCCTCGCCCTCAGGGAGGGGGACGCGCCGGAGGCGAGGGTGAGGGTATGAGGAGTTAGGATAGAATTTGTACTCTCTTTAAGGATGCTTCTACTTCCCCCCTTTATCTCTTTTTAATTTTTTTTATCGGCGGCACCAGGAAATGATGTGTTGTTTCATGATTGTAAAATTATAAAAAAAGTCACAAAAGATAAAATCTATGCTTGACAAAAGAGTAAATAAATAATAGTAATAATCATTATCATTATTTCGAATTTACGGCAGGGTATATGCATAAGAGGTCAAAGCTTAGGGATGGTATTACCGCAGTCCTTTCACGGGAGCAGGGTCATCCCACTGCCGATGAGATCTGGGAAATAATGAAGGGTGAATTTCCCGGTACGGGTATTGCCACGGTTTACCGCAACCTTGACCAGCTTGTTCGTATGGAACAGGTGCGCAAAATTGCGGTACCTGACGGTCCCGCCCGTTACGAGTTGAATGATGAAAAACACTATCATGTCCGCTGTACCCGCTGCGGAAGGATAGAGGATGCAAGGCTTGATTTTGACCTTGCCGACTTTTGTGATTTTGACGCTGTTATACCCGGGTTTATTGTAACCGATTATGATATTGTCCTTGAAGGTATCTGCCGGGAGTGCCGAAAAAAGCAGAAAGAAGGCGGCAGGCAGTAATCATTGAAAACAAAACTATTTGGAGGTATACTTTGAAAGTAAAAGGAACGAAAACTGAAAAAAATCTTTTGAAATCTTTTGCCGGAGAATCCCAGGCAAGGATGCGGTATGATTATTTTGCAAAAAAGGCCAAGAAAGAAGGCTATGAAAAGGTGCGGGTTATCTTTGAAGAGACGGCACTGCAGGAAAAGGAACATGCCAAAAGATTTTTCAGCTATCTCGAAGGTGGCATGGTGGAGATCACTGCCGAATACCCGGCGGGAAAGATCGGCACCACTGCTGAAAATTTAAAGGCCTCTGCATCGGGAGAGCACGAGGAATATACCGATCTCTATCCTGAATTTGCACGTATTGCCGACGAAGAGGGACTTTCTGAAATTGCTGATCTCTGGCGCAATGTTTCTATTGCTGAAAAGCATCACGAGGAAAGGTTTCTCGCTCTTTTAAATGACCTTGAAGCGGGCAGGATGTTTAAGGCGGATAAGTCGATAACATGGCGCTGCCTGAACTGTGGTTTTATCTATGACGGTGTTGAGGCTCCTGAGATCTGTCCCGCCTGCAAGCATCCCCAGGCGCATTTCGAAGATCTCGGTAAGTACTGGTAAACTGCCGAAGGAGGCTGTATAGTCTATAGTTAATGCCTGTGCCGGTTGTACGGTACAGGTGTTTTTATCAATTACTTAAGGAGGATGAATATGGCAGAAAGGCTTGAAGTTTACAAATGTAACGTATGTGGAAATATCGTAGAGCTCCTGCATGTCGGCGGGGGGACTCTCTCATGCTGCGGCGAGGATATGAAACTGATGAAGGAAAATACTGTTGATGCCGCAACAGAAAAACATGTTCCTGTTATCGAAAAGACCGCTGACGGCATCAAGGTGAGCGTTGGTTCTGTACCTCATCCCATGGAAGAGAAGCATTATATCCAGTGGATTGATGTGATCAACGGGGATTATATCAACAGGAAGTTTCTAAAACCTGGTGAGGCGCCGGTGGCTGAATTTAATGTCGAATTCAGTGACAGTCTCGTGGCACGGGAATACTGCAACCTTCACGGCCACTGGAGGAGTTAAGGGGCAGTCCCGACGGGGTAATCCCTTTAATCGTAACAATTAATATTTGACGTATTCGTAATGGTCAGGCTACCTGAAAGAATCAGGGGTTTGAGGGGGAAGTTAAAAAACTCCCTGTTTTTCATATGCGTTTATTAAATGTAAACCAGGAGGAAGATGTATGAAAAAATATGTATGTGACGTATGCGGGTATATTTATGACCCTGAAACAGGCGACCCTGATAACGGTGTCGCTCCCGGCACAGCTTTTAAAGATATACCTGATGACTGGGTCTGCCCCACCTGCGGTGCGGGAAAAGACGAGTTTTCAGAGGTATAATCAGTCTGTTTCAGGAGGGCGGCGCACCGCCCTCCTGAAGTCGGTTTTTTCACATAGAGGTTTACTTGATATTTGCGGGGGTAACATGATAAAAAGGCATAAAGTTTTTACAGGAATTATAATATCACTTCTTTTTTCACTGCTTGTTTTCAGCTGTGTCCGGCAGGTGAAAATGCATCACCATAAGCTGTCTCAGTTTATTGCTCCAGATACCTGTGGCGGATGTCATGATGAAATCTACGAACAGTGGAAAAATTCTATGCACGGTCTTTCCCATGTTGACCCCCTCTACCGGGAAGTAGCCCTTTTTTACCGTAAGGGCCTTACGGACAGGGATGAAATAGCAGAGGCTGAGTCTTGCGTTAAGTGCCATGCCCCCATCGGTTTTGTTACAGGCCTGATGAAAACCACAACGAAAGAACTGACCAGTAAAACAACACCTGAAATAATAAAACAGGGAATACAGTGTGACTACTGCCATTCAGCCACAGGGGCACGTAAGATGTACAACAACGGGCTGGTCCTTGATCCGGGACAGGGGGATGAGAACCCGGGGATCAAGAGGGGGCCTTTTAAAGATTCAAAGTCTGATTTTCATAAGTCCGTTTATTCTGAATTTCATACTTCATCGCGGATATGCGGTACCTGCCATAATGTGCGTCATGTCGTCTATGGAACCGTTCTCGAATCAACCTATGATGAATGGAAAAAAAGCCCCTACAACAGTGACGACCCGGCAAAAAGGGTGACCTGCCAGGGATGTCACATGAACCAGCGTCCCGGCCTTCCCGGAACGGGTGAAACGAAGAGGCCCCTGAATCCCGGCTACGCCGCGGCAGGCGGGCCGAAGAGGGACCATATCTTTACCCATTATTTTGTGGGGGGAAACACCTTTGCGCCGAAAATGTTTAAGGATAAAAAGAAAGGCATAATGGCGGTGGAACGCCTGCAGCACGCGGCGCAGCTTTCTGTTAATGAAAAGGATATTGCAAAAGGCCTTTTTTATGTTTCTGTGAAAAATACCGGGGCGGGACATTACCTGCCCACGGGCTTGACCGATACGCGCCAGATGTGGCTCGAGATTACCGTGAAAAATGAACGGGGAAAAACTCTTTATACCTCGGGGAAGCTCAACAGGTACGGGTATGTTCCCGAGGGAACTTTTATCTACAATACTGTCTTTGGTGACGGCAGTGGAAAGGCCGTGGCCAATATCGCAAAGGCCCGTGAGATTCTTCGGGACCGGCGTATCCCCCCTCTAAAGGCATTGACAGAAAAAATCAAAATTGCCACGGGAACATCAAAGAGACTCGATGTCAGGGTTCGCCTTCTCTACAGGGGTGCTCCCCAGAAACTGGTTGACCAGGTTCTCGGCAGGGGGAAGTTGAAACTCCCCGTAACCGTAATGGAAGAGCTTTCGAAAAAAATTACACTGTAAAGCAATTTTTAACACTCCCCCCTTCGGGGGGAATCGAGGGGGGGGGGCTTTCATTTGTGAAAGAGATGCAGGACGTAGTATGAACATTAGAAGGAGAAGCCTGTCATGAAATATATAATCATAGGAAACGGAACAGCGGGAATGAGCGCGGCGCAGGCAATCAGGAAAAACGATGAAAAGGGTGAGATCACCATGATTTCACGTTCCTCTCATCTTCACTATTACCGGCCCGGCCTTATCGATTACCTCAGCGGTGAAAAACCGGTAGAAAAACTGGTTACTTTCAAAGAAGATTTTTATGAAAAGAACCGTATCGTTTCCCTTCTCGATACGAATATTGCAGAGATAAACAGCAGTGAGTCTTTTGTGGCCTCTGATTCAGGAGAAAAATTTTATTATGACAGGCTGCTCTATGCCGCCGGCGCCCGTTCGTGGATGCTGCCCCTTGAGGGCACTGATACGAAGGGGGTTTTTACCCTCAGGGGTATTACCGATGCTGATGCTATTCTCGATTACTGCAATGATAAAAAGAAAGTCGTTGTTATCGGTGGCGGGCTCCTGGGCCTGGAGACGGCAAACAGCCTTTCTCTCAGGGGCATGGATGTCTCGGTGGTTGAATACGCCCCCTTTCTTCTGCCGCGGCAGCTTGACCGGGATGGCGGAAAGGTCCTTCATGACATGCTCTGTGCACGGGGGATTTCTTTTTGTCTCGATGATTCGCTGGCTTCAATCGAATCAGAAAAGGGGGCGGTAAAAGGGGTGAAACTGAAATCGGGAAAAGAGCTCGGTGCTGAACTGGTTATAATGAGTGTCGGCATTATTCCTGAAATCACCCTTGCAGAAAAGGCAGGGATTGAAACAGACCGCGGGGTTATCGTTGATGAGCATTGTGAAACATCAGTAAAGAATATCTATGCCGCGGGTGATGCCGCCGAGTTCGAGGGGCGGGTAAGCGGCCTCTGGACAGCATCGATGGAACAGGGAAAAATCGCCGGGAGCAATATGTCGGGAACAGAAGTCATCTACCAGGGAACTGTCCCCTCGACAACACTGAAGGTGTCCGGTATCAGCCTCTATTCTTCAGGTGAAGTGAGCAGTGATGATGCTTCAGAAATCGATATCAACAGGGGAAGTGACAGTTACGTCAAGTTTCTCAGTAAAAACGGCAGTCCCCTGGGTTCTGTTGTCATCAGTGATAAAGAGGCAATAAGCCTTGCCCGTAAATTCATGAGTGGCAATGCTGAACGTGATGATGTCCGTGACTTCATTAAAAAGAGAAAGTCACGAACATGAACCAGATATTTTTTATGAAATTTCTTTCTTGTAGTGGTGCAGGCTGAGACGGGCTTCTGTTTCCTTTTCGGGGTAGCGCCCCCGTATGGGACGATAGAAGTCGCGTATTTTTTTCATGTCCCTGTCGATGTCTCCCGTAAGATGCAGCAACGGCCCGAATCCCACTGCCTTTCTCCCGAAATCGATGTATCCCGGGAGTACCGGGACTTCTGCCCGCAGGGCTATAAAATAGAAACCGCTTTTCCATGATGAAACAGCAGAGCGGCTGCCTTCAGGGGGTATGGTAAGGGAGAGCCGTTCATTGTTGTTGAAATTTTCAACCGCCTGCGTGACCATGTCACTGTTTTTGCTCCGGTCAACGGGAATTCCCCCGAGCCATTTCATTAAATTTTTGAAGGGAAAGTGAAAGAGGGATGATTTGCCCATCCAGTAGGTGTCGACCTTTGTGGCCAGTACCATCAGGAGGCCGTAGAAAAAGTCCCAGTTCGAGGTATGGGGGGCGGCAATAATGACACAGCGGCCATCGGGGGGCAAACTTCCCTCGATTTTCCATCCCTTTAATTTCAATAGAGCAAGAGACAGAAGCCTGAAAAAAGTTCGTATAACGGGTGTCTTGAATATCGTAAAATGCATAAAATTGTTTCTCCCGGGTATCTGTCTGTATATGTTTCGGTTACATGTTTTGGTTATATAGAGAGACAGCCGGGAGGGAAAAGAGGGTGAGTTTTTTTTAGAAAATTGATTTTTTATTTCTTGAATGAGAACGTGGTGGTCAGGGTTATTCGTCAAGTACCTGGCGAATTTTTTTTGCCAGTTCACGCGAAGAGAATGGTTTTTGCAGGAAGTTAAATTCTCCCTCCAGAATACCGCGGTCGAAAATGACATCAGCGGTATATCCTGAAATGAAAAGAAACTTTGCCCCGGGCATCATTTCTTTCAGTTTATCCGCCATTATCCTGCCG
>CAZHNW010000168.1:0-6571 GCA_964534225.1 uncultured Leptospirales bacterium
GATGGAACTTCCATCCCGGCTTATCCTGGACTGAGTCACCTTGTCTTCAAGTCCACCCTGAAAGTTTCGATATTAAGAATGCAGAGGGTTTTGGGGTCGGTTTAATATATGGGATGGTGCAGCAGATGGGAGGTGATGTCTCTGTGAAGGGCACCGGCGGCACCAGGTATACAATGAGAATTCCCCTTACCAGACAAAAAAATCAATAATATTTTTTGCTGCGTTTTCCTTTAGATTCGATTCGAGGCTGAATCAGGCAGAAACAGCTACTGTGAAAAATTTCTGTCCATAGTTAATGCTGTTGACGTACTCATTTTTTCCTGCTATAATTAAATTCTTCCGGTCTACATCAAATCTGTTTCGTATAAGTGAGAATAATATATGAAAGGGAAAACACTGCTGCTCGTTGAAGACGAAGCAATTGTGGCAATGCTTGAAAAGAGACAGCTCGAAAATTATGGATATGCTGTGCGCCATGCCCTTTCGGGAGTAGAAGCAGTTGACCTTATCTGCAGCAAAGGCGAAAAATTTGACCTGGTCCTCATGGACATTGACCTGGGCAGCGGCATTGATGGAACAGAAGCGGCAAAGCAGATACTTGAATGTATCGATATCCCCATTGTTTTTCTTTCGAGCCATACAGAACCAGCAGTTGTAGAAAAAACCGAAAAAATCACCTCCTACGGTTACGTGGTTAAACAGTCGTCGATCACGGTACTCGATGCTTCGATCAAGATGGCCTTTAAACTTTATGATGCCACAAAGAAAGAAAGAAATGCTAAAAGATTAATGGAGACCAGACTGGCATTGATCGAGTATTCCATAGACCATACTTTAAAAGATCTTATAGGTAAAACACTTGATTGTGTCAGCGAATATGTTGACAGCCCTGTTGGATTTTACCATTTTATCGAAGAAGACCAGAAAACAATACGCCTTCAGCAGTGGTCGACACGGACACTCAACGAATTTTGTACAGCAGGTGCATATGATGCACACTATCCAATTGACCAGGCCGGTGTCTGGGTTGACTGTGTGTATCAGAAAAAACCGGTCATACACAATGATTATGCTTCACTGGGCCACAGGAAAGGGCTCCCTGAAGGCCATCCATTGTTGACCAGGGAACTGGTTGTTCCTGTTATCCGGGGAGACAAAATTGTTTCTATCATGGGTATCGGCAATAAAGCAACTGATTATACCTGTGGAGATGTTGAGGTTGTAGCGTATCTGGCGGATGTTACCTGGCAGATAATCGACCAGAAGCGCATTGAAGAAGCCCTTAAGGAAAGCAGAGATGAATTGCTGTTGAAATCACTGGTCCTTGACCAGGTAAAAGACAATGTCACAATTACAGATATGGAAGGCAGAATTACCTACGTGAACAATGCGGTGTCAGAACTGTTAAATAACCGGAAAGAAGAACTGTCTGGCAGCACAACAGATGTCTATGGCGAGGACCCGGATAAAGGCGCGACACAGAAAGAAATAGTTGAGACAACATTAAAAGAAGGGGCATGGCGGGGCGAAGTAATCAATTACGACAAGCGTGGTAATGAACATATAATGGATTGCCGTACGCAGCTGGTATATGACCTGTCAGGTAAGCCAGTTGCTCTTGCCGGTATTGGTACGGATGTTACTGAAAGAAAACTATCAGAAGAAGCATTGAGAGAAAGTGAAGAAAAGTATAAAACTATTTTTAACAATGCTCCCCTTGGGATATTCCGTTCAACCCCGGGTGGCAGGTTTATCGAAGTAAACCCGGCACTGGCAGAGATGCTCGGATATGATTCACCGGAGACAGTACTTCAGGAGATACAGAGTATTGCTGAACAGGTATATGTAAGGCCTGATGAACGCCAGCCAATAGTCACTGAACACTTCAAGGGTAAAAACCTCACTCATCATGTAAACCATTACCGCCGTGCCAGTGGAGAAGAATTTATTGCCAATCTCTACCTGACAACAATCAGGGATGATAGTGGTGAAATCCTTTATCTTGAGGGTATTGTCGAGGATATAACTGACCTGAGGGAATCAAAAAAGAAATTACAGCAGAGTGAAGAACTGTTCAGGACACTCTTTGATCAGGCTGCTGTTGGTGTTGCCCGGGTAGAGCCTGGTGGGAAATTAATCATGGTGAATTCTCGTTTTTGTGAGATAACCGGGTATACAGGAGAGGAACTCTCTCGAATGAATTTTCAGGATATAACTCATCCCGAAGATTTTCATATCGATGATGAGAACATTAGCCGTGTCATGGCAGGTGAAATTGATTCATTTGAAATTGAAAAGCGATATATACACAAAAAAGGGTACCCGGTCTGGATCAGGCTTTATTCGAATGTGATTCGGGATGATGCCGGAGCGGTAAAGTATGCCATTGCATCTATTGTGGATATCAGCAAGCAAAAGGAGGCTGATCAGTATATACAATTTTTGAGCTCCATCACCGAACAGGTGAATGACAGTATTATTGTAAGTGACAGCCAGTTCAAGATAGTATATATCAATAAAGCGGCTGAAGTATTATTCGGCTACAGCAGAGATGAATTATCAGGGAAACAGGCTGATATTTTAAATGATGAACCGGTTTCGAATGAGCTTCAGAAGGAACTGTATACTGCTCTTTCAAAGGGAGAAGTTTATAAAGCAACATGGCTTAACCGGAGAAAGGATGGTACGACTTTTTACTGCGATTTCCAGGTCTCACAAATGGTTGATAAAAATGGATCAGTTACCGGGTATATAGGCATACAGAGAGATGTGACAGAGTATGTTGAGATAAAAAATGCATTGCAGCAGAGTGAGGCAGCTGTACGAAAGAAACTCAAAGCTCTCACAGAGCCCTCTGGCAGTTATGATGATCTTGATCTTTCAGATATCATTGATTCTGAATCATTGCAATCACTCATGGAAGAGTTCTACGCTGTGACAGGAATTGGAAGTGCAATTGTAGATATCAGGGGCAATATTTTAACAGGTGTTGGCTGGCAGGATATCTGCACAAAGTTTCACCGGGTTAATCCTGAAACTCAACAATACTGTATTGAAAGTGATACCGAGCTTGTCCGTGGTATTGCCCCCGGTGAATTCAGGGCATATAAGTGCAAAAATACTATGTGGGATATTGCCTCTCCTGTCGTAATTGGTGAAAGTCATCTGGGGAATGTTTTTTTTGGCCAGTTTTTTTATGAAGATGAACCGGTCGACGTTGAGCTCTTTCAGCAGCAGGCCAGGCGTTATGGCTTTGACGAAAAAGAATACCTTGCCGCCCTGAACCGCGTGCCGCGTTTTAATAGAGAAATAATTGATAATGCCATGAAATTTTTTTCCAGACTCGCCGGTATGATATCTCAGCTTGGCTACAGTAACCTGCAGCTTTCCAGGGCTTTGTCAGAAAAAATCAATCACCGGTGAGGTACTTCTCAAGGTACTCTGTCAGGTCATTGATATTTTTGCGAATCATGGCCTTGAATTCAGGGGGAATGTTCTGCGCCATCACCACCTTGTAGTAGTTGATGGCATCACGCACCTGGCGCTTGTCGATGAACTGCTGCGCCTTTTCCAGCATTGGTTTGTACCGGTAGAAAGAGTGCTGCAGCAGGTTCTTTTCCCGTGAAAGGCTCATTTCGTCGGGAAGTTTTTTGAAATCATAGCTGACCTTCAGAATGGGCAGCTCCCGTTTTTTTCGCCGCGCTGATTTAAGAAGGTTGCGGTAGAATTCAGCGTCTTCGGATTCTTCTTCGTCGGCGCGGGCGAGGTAACCCATTTCATCATCATCATCTTTCTTTTCGCCCAGTATTTCGATGTCCTTTTCCGTGGGGGATTTCTGGTCCTGGCTAATGAGGCGGTCAAAAATTTCCTCGTCGGTGAGTGTGTCTTCCTCTTTACCCTTGATGATATCCTGGAGCAGTTCGAAATCTTCGTCTTCGTTTTCTTCCTCTTTTGTGCGTTCGGTAATGTCCTTTTCTTCGGCGAGACGGCTTACCTCATCAGGGGCTTCCTCTTCAAGGGGAAAGTCATCAGTCAGGGCTGCAGGAAGTATATCTTCCGGATACTCACTTTCGGTGCCGGTTTCCTCTTCTTCCCCCAAAAGGCCTGAAAGGTCATCATCCCCGGGGGGAAGTTCTCCTTCTTCAGCCCCTTCTTTCTTCTCCGCTTTTTCATCCTGTGTCATGCCGGGAAGTTTTTCGAGGATGTCCAGGATCGGTTTCGCGTCGATCTGTACCGGTACCGGCTGGTCGTAGCGCGCCTCGAGCACTGTCGGTTTCGATTCAA
The DNA here is from genome assembly GCA_964534225.1 of uncultured Leptospirales bacterium. Classification (GTDB taxonomy): domain Bacteria; phylum Spirochaetota; class UBA4802; order UBA4802; family UBA5550; genus CAZHNW01. The sequence continues at coordinate 4,285 of CAZHNW010000168.1, forward strand.
CTTCGGGAACCTGCTCCATGGAACTGGTGATCTTTTCATTAAGATCATTGAGCTCTTCTTTCAGGGTCTGCAGCTCCTCCATCTCTTTACGGATTGACTCGGAGATGCCGCTGTCACGCTCTTCGTCTTTTTCCGCATTGACCTGCTGGTCCCGGTAGAGCTTTTCCAGCTCTTCCATGCGGCGGTGATTGTCCTGCTGAAGGTCTCGAAGGGTGTCCTTGATGTCGCGAATGTCTCTCTTTTGAAGCTCTTCAAGCTCATTGCGGATATCCCGGGAGACTTTTTCGATGACTTCTTCTGTTGCCACCTTTTTATCATCGATGACCCCGATTTGAATCGTCTGGGGGCCGTCGAGCTTGAATTTCAGTTCCTGCTGGTCTTCGCTGCGCTGTCCCCTTTTCTTGCGTTCCTTCTTTTTGTCATCAGCGCGGCGTTTTCGGCTCTTGTAGGTTTTGAGATAGTTTATATCTTCATCAATTTTAAACCGCATTTCCGTGTCACGGGTACGTGACTTGACCCCTTCGTAGAGGGAGATGGCGGTATTGAAGTCTCCCTTGCCTGCATAGATTTCAGAGTTGACCAGGGTTCTCTTGTAGACACGGAGACGGGATGTATCAGGAATGATATCATCCGCGAGGTAGGGAAGTTTGAAACCGACTTCAACTTCTTCATCATCATCTTCTTCTCCCGCGGCGGGGGCCTGGCGGTCGGTTTTTCTCCGGGATTTCATCTGCTCATCGGGAAACTGTTCTTCGATGGCGCGGTCAGAGGCCCTTTTGCGAAACATCTCCTCCGGGGGAGGGGGGACAGTTTTGGCCCTCTGCTCATCCCTGCTATCCTGAACAGTATCACGTTCACCCCCAAAGAGGGCCCAGATGAGAATGAGGATAATGAGAAAAACGAAGATGATCAGGATTGTCGTCATATTCTTCCGTAGTGGTAGGTCAGATATAGCGGGTGGTGACCCGTATTTTCCACAGTCATGTTTAACCCGGCGGACTATAAGATAGCACATTCAATGTAAAACGGCTATTCTTTTTACGCCGGGCATGAAACCGGTCTATCATTATATTTTCGGCGATTAAGAAGGTAAAATAAATTGCCTCCCCGTTTCTGGCGAGTATTTTTCACTCTTTTTGGGCTTTTCATATCAATGAATGGGGTGACTGTGCCGGTTTTTGTAAAATAGGGGGAAGTCATACCTGTTTTGCGTAAATTTCTTTTCTTTTTGGCAGGAACTTTTATATTTTCAGTTGACACCTGCAGGTGTTATCTATATTATATACTATAGTATTTGCCAATGTCTTTGCATCTCTTTTCGTTGTTCTGTCACCTGCCAGGGTGTACAGAACATTGGGTCACGGTCAGTGAAATAAAAGCGTTGGCCGTGCCCAACTTATTTTTTTGAAAAAGTATAGACAATAATCGGCACAATTTTTTCTAATCCATACAATACAAGTCAAGAGGGAGGTTCACATGGCTATAACAAAGGATATGACCTTTGGTGAACTCATTCAGCAATTACCTGAAGCCGGCCCCATTCTCGGATCATACGGCCTTCACTGTATTGGCTGTCACATCAGTACAATAGAAACAATAGAGCAGGGTGTCAAAGCCCATGGATTCGACGAGGCAACGCTTGAAAAGATATTAGCGGAGCTGAATGCAAAAGCGGCACAGTAAATAAACTGAAATTACCTGGGCAGTGAAAAGAGGGGCATCTAAAAAGGATGTCTCTTTTTTCAGGTAGTAAGTATCACCGTAGAAAGACGGCTCACATGGTAGCGCTCTTCGGCAATGAGGGCCATTTCCCCTTCGGGGAGAATGTCTCCCGGAGAGGGGAGGGATGTGTCGAGAAACCTTTTCCAGGGGCGCCCTGATGGTGAGGGGGGAAGTTCATAGTACCGGCTCACCGTTGATGCGTTGAAGATAAGGTTGATGTCCGAAGGATGCGGGTTCTCCGGTGTCGGGGCATATGACCCGCAGAGGCAGCAGGCAATTGACTGGCTCCGGGGAGACCAGTCCGGACTTTCAGCTTTTACGCCGTGCCATTTGATGTCAGGCGCCTCATGGCCCTCTTCGTGGCGCCCCGTGAGAAAAGATCTTCTCCGCAGAACAGCATGGCTGCGCCTGAAGCTGATTATCTCCCGGGTGAAACGGTACATCTCACTGTTCTTTTCCCTGAAACCCCAGTCAATCCATGAAATTTCATTGTCCTGGCAGTAGGTGTTAGTGTTTCCCTGCTTTGTCCTTAGTATTTCGTCTCCCCCGAGAAGCATGGGGATTC
>CAZHNW010000169.1:0-6535 GCA_964534225.1 uncultured Leptospirales bacterium
AGAAGAAATAGAGTCATTTTTTTCAGTCGATCTACCTGTAAATGAGTCAAAATAGGGACCCTGAATCTTTCATACAATCGTTCTCCCCGTAGAATTTTTTACATGCACATCAGCAGCAGGGGAAGATCAGCACACAGGAGTCGTCACAGGGTTGTAAGGAAACGCCGCCGCTACCGTACAGTTAAATTCAAGCTAAATCCCGCGAGTTCTTTCAGTAATGCAAAGCTGTATATTAATGGCAAGTACCGGGGAACTCTCTCTAAAAGAAGATATAATACTGTAAGACTGCTCTCCGGAAAAAATTATCGTGTTGCCGCCCGGAGGGGGAGGAGTCGGAGTACCCGGAATATTTTTTTGTCTAAAAAGACATCTTCCAGTAAGGTGGTCCTTCTCTACCTGAAAAGATCATCGTCTCACCGCTGGCGTTATCGCAACGTCCTTTTCAAGTTAACTCCCTCAAGCAGGACCCGGTGGGCAAAACTTTACATAAATGGCTCATATAAAGGGCGTGTCCGTAAGAGCAGGTTTACGTCAGTCAGGCTGCGAACAAAAAGAAGATATCGTGTTGTTGCTGCAAGGGGGCGGTATCGTACACAGAAGAAGATTTATCTTTCAAACCGTAAGAGCGGGAATATGATTATTTATCTAAAGGCACGGTAAGGCTTTCAGGTTAAAGTCTGGCCCATGCTTTTTCCGATACAGGAAACATGAGAAGAATATTTCCATGTTTCCTGGTCGTTACGTTTTTTATTCTCTCCTGCAGCCCGCCCCCGCATCTGCGGAGGAGTGTCAGGAGTAACGGCTCCTTTCATGGCTCCGAAGAAAGGAAAAAAGTGGTAAGGACCGCCAAAAAATATCTCGGTGTCCCCTACCGGTACGGCGGTACAACGCCCCGCGGTTTCGACTGCAGTGGCTTTGTTACCTATGTGTTTAAAAAGAACGGCATACCTGTATCGCGTTCTGCCACGTCACAGTACCACAATGGTAAAAGGGTGTCACGCTGGCGCCTTCAGCCGGGAGACCTTGTTTTTTTTCAGACAGGAAGGAAACGCATCTCTCACGTGGGCATTTACGTGGGTTCCCGCCGCTTTATCCACGCCCCGAGAACGGGTAAACGCATATCCTACGCGGACCTGAACAACAGGTACTGGAAGAAACGCTACCGCGGGGCGGTATCATATTTCAGTTCCCGCATTTTTCGTACCGGTCATCGTAACAGGAAACAGGGGCACAGGACCGGTTCAGACTTTACCGAGACGGTCCATTATTTCTGAGCGGCTTTTTTTTGGGGCGGTCCCGCAGGCTCAAAAAAAAGGAGAGCCCCAGGGCGGCAAAGAAAACAGCCAGTGTCACGGCATCAACCAGTGCGGGGTTCGTGTCAATGCCCGTAAGTTCTTTTATCAGGAAATGAATGTATGACCATGATGTTACCGGGTTTCCCAGGGCCTCTCTGACCTGCCAGTGCCAGTCTGTACAGAAACAGTATCCCCAGCCGTACCAGATGCCGAGAAAGAACCATGAAAGACCGGTAAGGGTTATTGTCACCAGGTGGAGGGGGCGCGTTTTACGCCAGATCCATCCGGTCATATTGAAAATTGAAAAGATTGTATGAAAGGAAATGAAAAAAATATCGAGAAAATTAAGAATTTCCCTGCTCATTCCTTCCACGATACAGTACCTCAGTAAAGCTGGATCAGGACACCTTCGGGATTGTAACCGAAGATTGATCCGATCCTTGTCTCCTTTGAAGCATACATGGCATTATCCGCAGACTGGATAAGTTCTTCGAAGTCCTGTACCCTGTTCGGTTCAGGGTAGGTTGCGATTCCAATGGAGAGGGTCAACTCAAATTCGCTGTCAACAATGGCATCTTCGCCCACGATGTCGGCAATGTTAAATTTTTTGACAAGGTCCCTGATTCTCTGCGCTACTGTCAGGGCGCTGGTGTGGTCTGTTTCAGGGAGAAAAATCGAAAACTCATCGCCTCCGAAACGCGCCGCAATATCATAGGGCCTGATTATGTACTTGATTGACTCCTGCCTTTCATGCAAAGCATCGTAGATGTTTTCATCAACAAAGGAACTGCTCAGATGTTTCAGTACCTGGTCACCAACGAGGTGGCTGTAGGTATCATTGATTGTCTTGAAGTTGTCACCGTCAAGAAAGATAAGAGAGATATAAGACTGTCCCGGGGGGGTGAGGTAGGTTCGTTGAAGTTCCTGTAGCTCAAGGTTTTTTCTTCGCACACGCTCAAATTCTGACTTGAGTCTCTCCTCGAAAGTGATTTTGTTCAGCAGGCCCGTCAGGCCGTCAAAACCTGTCATCTGGAATGTCATGGCGTTGCGGACAATGGCGGCGAGGGATTTTGCTCGTACCGGTTTATTAAGAAAGTAGTATGCCCCAAGGTCAAGGACTGTTTCTGAGAGTTCCGGGTCATCCTGGTAACCGGTAATGGCGATTATGGGAGCATTTATCTTCAATTCTCCTTTAAGTACTTTAAGGGCCCTGATGCCGTTTTCGGGACTGCTGCGCTGACCTTTCTGCCAGGGAAGGGCGAGGTCGAGGAGTATGGTGTCCCAGTAGGTTTTCTTGGCAAGATCAATGGCCTCCTTCACAGATGAGGCGGATTTTATATAGTATGCACTGTTGGCTGAACGGAGGATGCGGGTAATGGTTTTTACTATTTGCGGATCATCATCAATAAGAAGAATGCTGAAATCTCTTTTCAGCCTTTCATGGGTTATATCAGTCCCCTTCAGCATTGCCTTTCCTCGTGAGAGTGTTTCGCTTTGATACCGGTATCTTCCGGCAAAGCGAGCCGGTTTATGCCTGCCTGTTTTTTTCACCAGTAATCCAGACTACTCTATTATGCGGAGTTTTGGCGGGGAAGTCAAGGTAAAAGAAATAATTGGATTACCCTGGACAGCATTTACTGAAAAGTTGACCTGCAATGGTCGAAAAAAGAATAAAGGGGTTGCGCAAAAATCCCTGAAAGATTTATCTGGAGATACCTGCAAAAGCAGAAAAGGCGCCATGGCGACGAAAAAGAAAACTTCCCCCAAAAAAACGACAAAGAAAGCCCCGCAGGGCAAAAAAAAGACACCCCCCCCCTCATCGGGTCGTGGCAGCGCAGTACTGGTGCTCATGATCATGGTGCTTTTGACCATTATTGTACTTATGGCGGGAGACTATATGCACATGGGCAAAAAAATTACAAAGAGCCCCGGGCCAAACGATGAGATCATACAACCCCGGCGTCAGAAAGAAAAGCCGGTTTCTGACAGGAGACAGGAAAGAACGACAGAAAAGGAAAAGGCTTTCAGCAAAAGGGCCATTGCAGAAAAAAAGACACCTGTCCCTGAAAAGAAAAAAGAACCTGAAAAGAAGGCTCCCCGCAAAGTACAGGCCAGGGTCTATTTTATCCGCATGGATGAAAAGACCGAGAAGATAGATCTCGCCCCGGTGAGACGCAAAGTCTCCGCTGAAAAGAAACTCGAAGAATCCCTGAAGGCCCTTGTCAGCGGGCCCTCTCCCCGGGAAAAGAGAAAAGGCTATCTCAACGCGGTCCCGTCATCTCTGAGGATCCGCAGTGCCAGGATAAAAAACGGTATTGCCCATGTTGACTTTAATGATGCCGTAGACAGCGGTGCCGGCAATATTCTGGTGAGCCGCCTTGACCAGATCATCTATACCGCCACACAGTTCAAGGGTGTCAAGGCGGTACAGATTACTGTGAACGGCCGCCGCCGTGCCACCCTGGGCAGTGACGGTCTCTCCATCAGCGGTCCACTGCATCGCAGGAGATAACTCCATGCTCGAAGTCGAAATAAAGGCATACGTGAAAGACCCCGACGCGCTCCGTGAAAGGCTGAAAAATGCCGGGGCAGAAAAGCTCCGAAAGCGCCACGACCGTGACCGTTATTTCAATCATCCCTCCCGTGATTTTGCCCGCACCGACGAGGCGGTAAGAATCCGCACGGTCGACGGCGCGGTATGCCTGACCTATAAGGGGCCAAAAATTTCACAACGATCAAAGGCACGCATCGAAGAAGAAGTAGGGGTGGATGATGAAGCGGTCATGAACCGCATTCTGACCTCCCTGGGATTTGTTGAGGTTTTCACTGTTGAGAAAGAGCGTGAACTCTGGTCTTTCGAAAAAATCGAAATCTGCCTCGACGAGGTCTCGGGCCTGGGTAATTTTGCCGAGCTGGAAGTTATCACCTACGACCGTGAACAGGCCGAAGACAGACTCTTTGCCCTTGCGGCAAAACTGGGCCTTGAACATTTTGAGACCCGGTCATACCTTGAACTGCTCCTTGAGAAAAATCAGGATTGACAGAGGCCGAAAAAGCTGCAAGGATACTTTCGACCTGTGAGGTTTTCCCCTTATGAAAAAGATCCTTTCCATTATGCTGGTTCTCAGTGAGGAATCACTGGAACACCTGAACCTCAGGAAGAGAAGGGTCCTTGTTTCCACCCTTGCTCTCGTGACGGCCAACCTGATCCCCGTTGCGGGTATTCTATTCCTGGACTGGAATCCCCGCTACATCATTATTCTCTACTGGGCTGAAAGCGCCATCATCGGTGTGTTGAACGTGGCCAAAATGCTCATGACCGGGTTTCATTCTGATGGGGTAAATCTTTTCCTCAGCATATTTCTTTCGGTTTTTTTTACCGTCCATTACGGCGGGTTCATGGCGGGGCACGGGTTCTTTTTAATGGCAATTCTTTTCGGGGGTTTGTCAGGAAGTTTTAACCCCTCTGAACAGTTACCGCTGATTCTTGAGGAGATAACCATTCACTCACCCGCTGACTTTTTCACCAGTGAACTTTTCGCGTTGATGATTCTTGTTGTCAGCCATGGCATCTCTTTTTATCTCTATTTCATCAGGGACAAAGAATATACCAGGGCAAATGTCGCGCGCCTCATGTTTACCCCCTACCGGAGAATCGTTATCATGCACCTGGTAATCATTTTCGGTACCTTTATCGTGGTATCCGTAAAGGGGGGCGCCGCGGGATATTTTTACCTGCTTATTCTGCTGAAGATATTTTTTGATGTTCGGGCACACCTTAAGGAAAAGTCAAAACATGATATTTCTGTCATGCTGCTATAATAATCACTTGCCTGATAGATATTGTTATTGATAGAATAAACCTGTTGGAAATCTATAGATGATAACGTACCCACCCCGCCAGTGGCAGGATGGGTACGTTACTCCCCGACATTTTGGCAATAGTTTTTGTAACTCTGCCGGGAAAGAAAACCGTGAAGAATAATAAAGCAAAAGATGAAATCATTGAAAAGATACTGAGGTGGCGCCCGGTGCCCATGCTTGCCGGCATTTTGACCGCTGTGGTTATTTTTTCCGGTTCGCTGTTGATAAGCTTTTTTGAACGGGAACGTTCTCTTAATGACGAAAGATTTCACACCACCCGGCACCTGAGTGTCATCAGGGCACAGCTTGAAGGCCTGCTGAACGCACGAATTCTTCTGGTAAAGGGAATTGTATCGTATGTTTCACTGTATCCGCATATCACTTCCCGTGATTTTCAGGCCTATGCAAAAGAACTGATCGGCAAAGACAGGCTTATCAGGAATGTTTCGCTTATTAAGAATACGACTATCTTTGATGTCTATCCTCTCAAGGGCAATGAAAAAGCCATCGGTATCGATATCGCCGCCATACCTGAACAGCGGGCCACCATACAGCGGGCCATCGATGCAAAAAAGATAGTTATACAGAGTCCTGTGAAACTGGTACAGGGGGGTGTGGCGACAATTTGCCGCATCCCTATATTCGTTTCTGCTCCTTACCGTAAATTTTCAAAATCCCGTTACTGGGGACAGGCCAGTATGGTGATAAACCAGATAAGCCTGCTCAAAGAGGCGGGTCTTTTTGATGAATCATTGAATCTACGCTATGCACTGTATCACAAAAATGATAAGGGGAAAAGGGGATTTATGATCTGGGGGGATGAAACAATAACCCGGTCAGAACCGGTTCTCCTTGATGTTGTTTTCCCCGGGGGGATATGGCAGCTGGCGGCAGTACCGGCGGAAGGGTGGGGTTACAGTGATACCAGGTCTTTCCGGTATGCTGTTGAGGGATTTTTTCTTGCCCTGGTACTCGGTTTTCTCATCTATACTGTCATCAATGCTACCAGGAAGATATATACCCTCGAGAGTATACTGCCCATCTGCGCTAACTGTAAAAAAATCAGGGATGACAGGGGGTACTGGGAACAGGTGGATTCATACCTTGATTCAGTTTCTAACATAAAGTTTTCCCATGGCCTTTGTCCTGACTGTGCTGAAAAGCTTTACGGCCATGAAGAATGGTACAAAAAGAAATTAGAAAAATAATTATTAGATCTAAAGGGGCACCCTTTCGGGATACCCCCTTCAACTATCTCAGATGAAAACCTTTCTTACCCAGGTCTTCAATGATTTTTTTCTGTATCGTATCGATCTCATCGGGCTCCATGGTGCGTTCTTTCGCAGAAAGAATGGCACGGTACGAGATCGATTTTT
>CAZHNW010000170.1:0-6503 GCA_964534225.1 uncultured Leptospirales bacterium
TGGAGAAATTGAAAAAACAGGATGAAATATCTGCCAGGGCCAATGCCATGTACAACAGCATTGTTGACAGAAGTCTCCTGGGGGCATATGGCCAGCTGCGCATGTTTTTCAGTCTGGCAGGAATGGTGGTAAAAAACGATATCGAAACGATTTTCAGGAAGAAAATGGCGGACCATTTCGTCGATTCAATAGATATACTTACTCTTCTGGCTGATGAACCTGCCAGCAACCACGCTGTGCAGTCTTTTCGCCGTCTTATCTCCGGTATCTCATCGTCTATGAAAGTAGAGGGGGCTTTTATTGCTATTGAGCCCCCCACGGGATATATAACCTCACTGGTAGGGGGCTCTGAGTATAATGTTTCGAACCAGTATAATCGCGCCATACAGGCACGGCGCCAGCCCGGTTCTGCCTTTAAGCCCTTTGTTTATGGTTCTGCCATTGAGGCACGGAAAATTAATACGGGCACGGCACTGCCTGATGCCCCCATTCTCGATATTGACGCCCAGGGAGACACCTGGTCTCCCGGCAACTATGAGGGTGATTTTTCCGGTCTGGTCCGGATAAGCCGGGCCCTGGCGGCATCAATCAATATTATTTCGGTGCGGATTTATGACCTTATGGGACCTGACGGTGTCATTAAGTATGCATCGAAAATGCTGAAGGTGCCTGAAGCACGTTTCAACCCCAATCCATCACTTGCCCTGGGAACGACAGAATTGACTCCCTTTGAAATGGCCGGGGCATACGCAATTTATGCCAACAGGGGACGTGAAGTAATTCCCTTTGCTATACGCTATGTAGTAGATCGTGACGGCAATGAGCTTGCAAATATTGAAGAGGAAGTGGGAAGAATTATTGCTATTAAGGAGCAGAACGGTATTATTCAGGTAATTTCAGAGGAAGTCGCCTTTGTCATGACGAAACTCATGCAGGGGGTTATTGATCGCGGTACCGCCAATGAGTCAGTCCGCGGGAAGGCGGGTTTCATGAAAAAGGCAGCGGGGAAAACCGGTACCACCTCTAACTGGACGGATGCGTGGTTTTGCGGTTTTACCCCTGATATTGCCGCTGTTGTCTGGGTCGGCTATGACCGCCCCTTTATGTCCCTGGGAAAACACCAGGCAGGGTCCGGTGTGGCAGCCCCTGTCTGGGCTAAATATATGAAAGATATTTACAATGGTATGCCTGATCCTGCCTTTCCTCCGAAACCTCCGGGAGTTTATCGAGGGGCTGTGTGTAAATATACGGGGCTGATACCTTCAGAAAAATGTACAGAGAGAGCAGGGGCCTGGATAATACGGGGAAGCGGCCCCAGCAGGGTCTGTGATGGAAACCATTACAAGATGAAATCAGTTCTTGACAGGTATATGGAGAAGGAAGGACTCAAAGAAGAAGAGAAATAGCAAAAAAGGATACCAGTAGAAATAAGGAACATTTCTTTTTTATGGCAACCTCTAAAAATCAGGCGTTTCATTAATATTAAAAATGATAACTCCTGATTTTACCTGATATTGTTGCCACAAGGGAACATCCAGAAATTGATTTATAGAGGTTCCCTTATAATAATTACTGTTTTTACTGTTTTTTTCTTGAATTCATTCTGTAGTAAGCAAGAATATTAATCCGGGTTAATCCTTCCCGGTTGCAAGAGAAAACTGGCGCAGGAAAGCGGCTGATACCGGTGAAAAGACCTGAGGGATTAAAGTCCGGGATCATACCGCAAGCAATTATATGGAGTAATAAAATGTTTAAGGTTGGAGACAATGTTGTATACCCCATGCATGGTGTTGGTAAAATCGAGTCAATTGACAAGAAGGTCGTACTTGGCAAGCGCACAGAATTTTATTCTATGACAATCAACAACAGCGGCATGAAAGTGATGATTCCCGTAAAAAATGCGGAAGAAATAGGTCTTCGCAGCATTATACCGAAAAAAGATGTAAAAAAGGTAGTTGAAGTTCTGGTGCGGACTGATGTAAAATTTGAAGAAGACTGGAAGCTGCGATACCAGAACAATATTGATAAGGTAAAGAGCGGTTCCATTTATGAAGTTTCAGAAGTGGCCCGCGACCTTTATCGACGGGGATGTGAAAAGGAACTTTCCATAATGGAAAGGAAGCTCTATGAAAACGCTTACCAGCTTTTGACTCATGAACTGGCATTGGTAAAGAAGATTGATGTAGAAGAAGCAGGTAACTTTGTTTCTGAACATTTGTCAATTCATAACAGTAAAGAAGAAGAGTAGAAAGGCTTTTCTTTTCTTTGAAAACAGCCCGGTCTACCGGCTAATACCGGGCAATAAAAGGAATAAGAGACCAGGCCATTCGGAGCCTGGCTTTTTATATCCCGGATTTCAAATTAATCTATTTTAATATATTTATTCCATTTGAAATCCGTATTTAATAATTTAAAGGAGTCATTACTCTATGATTATACTACTACGTATTATTTTTATTGTATCATCCATTTTTTTTTCCGGACTTTATTTTATTGGTACTTCATGGAAGGCGGCCATCATTGCCGGTGTCGCCGCAGGAATCGCAGCACTGCTGGTTATCATTGCCATTGAGTATATTTCTCATACCATTTCTGCTCGTGTACTCTTTGCGGCACTGGCAGGGCTCATTACCGGTTTTCTCCTGGGGCATCTTATGGCTATTGCCTTTACATCTGTTCCTGCCCCCCTGGTGATGGAACAGGCATATTTTATTAAGCCCCTCATTTATCACATTGTCGGTTTTGCTGTGATGATGTTTTTTGTTATCAACAACGAGGAGATTGCTTTCCTCGACCGGATTATACCCGCTCACATAGAAGAAGGGGAGGGACAGATTCCCTATAAGATTCTTGATACCAGTGTCATTATCGATGGGCGTATTGCTGATATATGTGATACCGGTTTTCTCGAGGGGGTCCTGGTTATCCCGAATTTTGTACTTCATGAACTGCAGATGATTGCCGATTCAGCAGATTCTATCAAGAGAAACCGCGGCAGAAGGGGCCTTGATGTTTTGAACAAGATGCAGAAGGACCAGTCCATCATGGTAAAAATCTCAGATGTTGATTTTCCTGAAATAAAAGAAGTGGATGCCAAGCTTGTACAGCTGGGCAAGGTCATGAAGGGGAAGGTCCTTACCAATGATTTCAATTTGAACAAGGTGGCTGAATTCCACGGGGTTCAGGTCCTGAATATCAACCAGCTTTCCAATGCCCTTAAGCCGGTGGTCCTCCCCGGGGAGGAGATGAGGGTGACCCTTATCAAGGAGGGGAAGGACCGTGACCAGGCAATCGGTTATCTTGATGACGGAACCATGGTAGTGGTGGAAAACGGACGTCGCAGGATTAACGAAGAAGTCGACGTGGTAGTGACTTCAGTCCTCCAGACCACGGCAGGGCGGATGATTTTTACCCGCTTAAAATAAACTTCCCCTGTCTTTATAATGAAAAGTGACATTATAGCAATTCATGGAAGCCCCCGTAGCGGGGGCTTCTCCAGGCGCCTGCATGAATCCTTTCTGCAGCCCTTCCGGGAAACAGATTTTCATGTCCATGAGATTTCAGCGGGTGCCCTTTCCATTCACTGTTGTACTGCCTGCGGTGCCTGTGCCCGGGAATTCCGCTGTATCTTTGACGATGATATGACTTCCCTCTATCCCCTCCTGCGGGACGCTGTTTTCGTTTCCATCGCCACACCGGTCTATTTTTCCGGTGTACCGGCGCAGCTGAAAGCCGTTATCGATCGGTGCCAGGTTCTGTGGGAGCTTGACATGCGTGCTCCCGATGAAATCGTCTCAAAGGAAGTCTTTCTTCTCGCTGCTGCAGGATCAGATTACGAAGGTGCTTTCAAGGGCGTCTATCTCACGTGCCGTCATTTTTTTAACACCATCGGGGGGCGTCTCGAGGATGCAGACTGTCTCTATCTTTCTGATACAGACCGTCTCGAAAATATGCCCGGGTCATTGCTCGAGATGGCACAGGAACGGGGCCGGGAAAAGGTGAGGACGCTTCAGGAGCGCCAGTAGTTTTAGAGAAGAAATCATCTTTAGAAGGGGCAGCAACGGGGCGAAGATATAAGTGTCACCCCTTCTCCCGGGGAAAAAATAAAGGGAAAAGATGAGAGGAAGGCATTCACATGAAACTGGTTTCTGAAATTTCTGTTGTTATCGACGGGGGGACTCTCGCGGAGCTGGTCGAAGCGGTTGAGGGTTTCGGTTGCGACATATCCCGCATGGAAAAAGATGTCGAAAATCATGGTGAAGAGAATGTCTCCTGTACACTCGAGGTTGTCTATAGCGGCAGGGACCGTTTTCAGAGACTCCTGCAGAGTCTTTCAAAGAAGAAGGGGCCGTTTTTTTTGAAGGAAGTTAGGTCTTCCCTTGAGGAGTATATTGACAGCGGTCTTGTTGAAATCAATGGCAGGATACCACTGGAAAAGGTAAGTGATTACGAGACGACACTGCTGGGAGCGGCAGAACTGATGCAGGAACGTATTCGTGAAGAGGATGGAAGTGTCACCTGCGGTATCAAGAGGAATGTCGTACAGGTTGTGGGGGTTACCGGCGAGGATTCTGTGGAAAGGAAGTCATTTTTGCCTCATTACTGTGTCGCTGAAATTGACGCCCTTTTAATTAATCGTTTCAGCCCCTGCCGCCCCTATCCCCTTGTCTGCTCTCTCAATCAAAGTGAGGATATTATTCGCATTGTAAAAAGTGTGGAACAGACCTATGGCGCTGCACGAATCATTTCTGTCGCCGGTGCGTCTCTTTCTCTTTATGAACAGCTGGCAAAGGAGATGAGTATACCGGTCCTATTCAGGGAAGCAGATGAGATCCCCCTTCTTTTGATGTCGATGGTACTGCGTATGGCTATGAAGAACAGTCTGCAGCCGGAAGAAACCACCATCGGTATTATCGGGATAAACCTGAGTGCCATACGGCTCACCAGGCTTTTAAGAAAATATCGGTTTGCCCGTATTCTCGGCTATGACACTATTGAAAAAATCCTTCTTAACTTCGAAAATGAAGGGGGGCTTGCCACTACCACGGAGAATATTTTATCCAACACCGATATCGTTCTGCTCCTTGAACCTGTTTTTACGATGGAAGACCTTCGTCTCCTGAGGCCGGGACAGTTTATTATCAATATGACCGGAAGTGGAGTGATTGACCCTGATTACCTTCGGGAACAGGGTGTTCGTGATATCCTGCAGGGAGATATTTATGACCTGTCCCGAATAACACCGGGACTGCTGTCAGGAATCATGGAATATAATATCAGGGGCATTGACGATACACGGCTCATTGAACTTTCCCGTAAAATGGGAAGTATGCTGACAGACGATTATACCTTTCCCGACCTTTTTGGCACCGTTCACTCCATGGTTTCTGATTTCTGTGACCCCACACTTTTGACAGAAAAAAAGTGACGGGGGTTACTGTTTTTCCCTGATGATTATCCAGAAAAGGGTTTCATAATTAAAAATTCTGAAAGCCGCCGTTTTCCCGCCAGGCAGAGAAACGGTTCCCTGTTTTTTTTCCCGCAGAACAGCTTTAAGGGGCGTAAAGAAGGGACAGGGAGTTAAGATTCTTTCTTTTTTTTCAGTCAGTATGTAGGTCCCTTCGCTGTTTAAAACTTCCTCACCCTTTACAAGATTACCCAGGATCGTTTCGGCATTGACCTGCAGGATCAGGATGCCGGGAAAGCTTTTTCCTCCGGAGAGCTTGCGGGAAACAAACATCAGGTGCCGGCCTGAAAATTTATCCATCATAGTTACCGTGGAAAAAAAGACAGGAATATTTCTTCTGTCCCATGCAGTTTTCAGGGGAGTCGATTTCAGGTGACTGCGGACATTTTTGCCGAAGATTTTATTGTTATCGCGGGTATAGAGAATGGTTCCCTTTTTGTTGACCAGTATATAGTCTGAGTAGACACCTTTTGTCACAGCCTGTATCATCCGTGTGATGTTTTCCCTTTCCAGAAGATAGTATCGTTTCCCTCCGGCGTTCATGAACTGCAGGTGTGTCAGGTTTTTTACGATATCCTTTTCAATAATAATTTCTCCTGCCCTGTCAAGGTCTCTTTTGCAGAGATCCATGAAGGCGGTGAGGCGGTCTTTATCAGGTTTTTTCACTTCTGCCATTTTTTTAATGTTTCCTGTTTTACAGGAGAGAAGCAGGGTTAATGAAAAAAAAATCAGTATCGTAAAGGCTCGGGATCTGTGGGATTTCATGCTGTGCTCCGATTTTGTCAGTTTCTTGTATGTCTCTTCTATAATCGTGAGAAAGGGGTACTATCTTTAGGAAGATTGGCGGGGTATGAGCGACGATGAAGGCGCGAAAACCTTATCGCGTCTTCATCGTCATTTTTTAGGTCAGTTCTCCGGGTACATGCTGTCGATGAGGGAAGCATGGTGGTCCATGATTTTTGTTCGCTTCGGTTTCATCGTGGGGGTGAGAAGTTCATTTTCTATGGTGAACTCTTCCACGATTTTTATTTTTTTT
>CAZHNW010000171.1:0-6477 GCA_964534225.1 uncultured Leptospirales bacterium
GCTTTCGAAACATGATCTCATTTTTGTCGTAATTATAAGAAGAGGCGATTTCTTTTAAGAGGTCGCCTCTTTCTTTTAATGATGACTTTTTATAAAGATCAATTATATGCCGACAGCGTCCAATTGTGACGGTGACATAAATCCCCTCTGAGAGACATGTCCCTGAATAGACAGAGGTCACATCAGCTTCATCATAGTATGCAGAACGGGCTGAAACCGGGGGGCCCCGTAATATTCACGGGCGCCTGCATGTGCATCTACCAGGCACCGTGAATCAACTGACCTGAAAACCAGGGTAACTGTATTAAAAATCTATATTATACCGCCTGGCCGCATCATGTTTGATCTTTTCGAGATCGAGTCCCAGGTCCTTTTCAGGCAGTACAAGCTGGGTCTCAACCTTTTTTGATCTTTTTCCAGGTTCAGTGCCGGGGTAGATGCGCAGTACGCCAACAATTTTTTTGTCTCTGTACTCGGCAAATATTTCATTGGGATTAATTTTTTTATTCCTGCGGTCAATTTCATGAAGAAGTTCACCGGTTATTCTCTCGAGGGTAAATACAGCAAATTCACCAAATTTGCCGATACCAAGAATCTTTGTGATGCCCGTATATATCTCTTTTTTGTAACGCGTGGTATGACAGACCACAACATAAGGAGGCATGAGAACCCTGCGGTCCTTTGTCATTACCGGTTCCTTGGTTGACCTGATACTGTCCCAGAGGTATTGTTCATTTTCCCTGCCCCGCAGTGAAAAAACCGCCCTGCACTGTATATAGTAGAGCCGCGGCTCAGAAAGACAGACGGATATACAGGAACTCAGCTTTGTTCGTGAGCCGTAGGGAGGTTTCACGTAAAGGGGAGAATTACTGCGAGCGATATCCCCGGAGTTGCTTTTGATCGGAGGAGCCTTCTGCAAAACAGAACTCCGCTTGTGGGATGCTTTTTTGCTTGAAAGTATCAAAGAGGATATCTCTGAAAAAAAACCGTTGTCAAGATTAATGCCGGGGGCAATTCCATCTTTAAAAATAAGGGTGGCATTATCATGTTCCATTGATTCATGAATCATTTTTCTGAATTTTTGAACATTGATATTCTTGAGCTGATTTTTCTCCACCGGATTTTTATCACTGTCTTCAAAAATAAGCCCGCCGGGTATAAATATCCCCCCCTTATTGTCAAGCTGACCGGTTGCCCCCTCCTCGTTTTCTTTCGGCAGATAACCGTCTTTTTCGAGAGAAAGCATTCTCCAGAGCGTGTCCACACGTATAGAGATCAACTCTCTCATAAGTTCATTACCTATTAGTTCCTTCCTGGTAAGCATAAAACCTGTTACACCTGTTTCTGAACAGGTGCTCCTTTACCTCTGATTTTTATTATTTTTCAAAAGTGTGCCCGCTGCAGCCGTTATCTATTCCTTTGATTTTTCTTTCGGCTTTTCTTCATTCTTTTGAGCGTCTTCTTTTTCACTGGCATTAATTTTTTGTTCCAGTTCACGGCACTGTTGTTCTTTTTCTTCGACGGTTTTGATCTTTTCAAGAAATTTGGCATCACTCTGAAAGTCTTTCTTCTCTTTGTAAAGGTCTACAACAACTTCACCAACTTCTGCTATAGCCTCCTGGTATTCTCTCTGTTTAAAAAAAAGGTCTTTCTTTAATTGAACGGTCTGCAGGCCGTCTCTCGTTCTGTCAATCATTGACTCGGCTCCCTCTTTAAGCCCTTCCCCGGCAAGATTAACACCCTTGAGCAAAACATCTTTTACTTCTGTCCAGTATCCCATATTTTTCTCCTTTTTCTTAAATTGATTTTTTAAAAAGGCTGATATTCGACAGAGATACTACCACAGAGTAAAACAAAGTGCCATCATTTAATAATTTTTGATGATTTTTTTTATATCTTTACGCTTTCGCAGGAGAGAAATTAATACGGTTCAGCTTTCATCATTTTTTTACTCTTTTCTTGACAAAAATCTGTTCATCCTGACAGGTATTCAACTGCAGACTATATAAATCACCGCCCTCATGCCGTTATCAAGGGGACATGAAATGTCAAATACAACAGAAATTGATATTCCACGCATAGAAGACTTCATCAAACGTCTTGACCAGAAAGACCTTATTTACCTCAATAATATCATAGTTGACAGGCTGAAAGTTCTGCAGCAGGTCAAATCAAGCGAAAAAATGGCTGAATTTCATGTGGGCCAGAGGGTCGGTTTCGTTCTCGAAGACGGCGAACAGAAAGCGGGGAAAATAATCCGCCTCAACAAAAAGACTATATCAATCATGACTGATGATAATGAGAAGTGGAACGTCCCCCCGGTTTTCCTGAAAAGCCTCGAATAATCTTTAAAACAGATGCTGCAGCGGCCTAAAGATCTGCACCGCAGCATTTTTTAAACTTCTTCCCGCTTCCGCAGGGACAGGGATCGTTGCGGCCCACCTTTTCGCCGTGGAAAAAGCCCGGCATGTCATCTTGCTCAACCAGGCCCTCATTCTTCTTTTCAACGAACCGGCGAAAAGCCTCTTCATCCTCAAGGTCGACACCCGCCTCCTGTGCTTCCATTATTAGAGATTTACCAACGCCCCAGGAATCGGGATCTGTGACAACCGCCATGAGTTCCTCTTTAAATTCAGGGAGCTCTTCAGCTATCAAAGAAGCGCGTGGTATCAAATCTTTGATGGCGGCAAAGTTAAAAAATGCAGTTAATACAGGAATTACCGTTTCAAAAAATGATGTGTCATCAGCGATTTTCCGTGGCATTATATTAATACAACAGTCAATGACATGTCTCATCTTCCACTGTTCCGGCATACGTCCGTGATATCCGTACATCATTTCACCAAAGGCAGTCAAAATGAAGGGTGAATTTTTCTTTTCTTCCCGGGAAAGGTTCTTATAGAATTTACTTTTTTCAAAAGACCTGCCGTATGATTTCATCAATTCTTTCACTTCACCCAGTTTCTCATCAGAAAATTCACGTTCGAAATCAATGCCCCATTCTTCTTCATCGAGAACAAGACAGTCTACCAGGGTCTTCAGGTGCATTACCATCATGGGGAAAGACTCCTCGCTGATTCCCCCACCGTCTTCTTCAGCCTGGGAGAGAAAGCCGACCATAAATTCTGTAAGATTAGGCTCTTTATTATACACATAAAGCATTTCGACGAATTCTTCAGGATTTCTTTCCTTTTCAAAAAACTCTTCGAAAAGATCCGTATTTCTGTCGATTTGAACATTGATATAATTTTCACTGACCTCGGCTTCACATCCGATGACTTCATCGACAATGCGCCATACAAGGAGTGCAACATGATAAAACAAAGCCCCCTCTTTTCCTTCGAAATGGGATG
This sequence comes from uncultured Leptospirales bacterium, assembly GCA_964534225.1. Taxonomy (GTDB): domain Bacteria; phylum Spirochaetota; class UBA4802; order UBA4802; family UBA5550; genus CAZHNW01. Next base: position 3,354 of record CAZHNW010000171.1, read on the forward strand.
TAATAATCTCATTGAGATAGGCATTTAATACCGGCTGTTGCCGTTTAAATTCCCGCTGCATTTTTTTAAAGGGGTCTTTTTTTGCCCTGTTGACCCTGCCATTGATTTTTTGTATATCCTTTATTGCAATCCGTTCCATCTCAATACCTCGTTGTTTTGTTTTTGAAAATAAAGAGCACCTTTACCATGGTGTATTAACTACATTAACAGCGGTGCCCCTGATAAATGCCGCAAGGTTTTCGACAGCGATATCCATGAGGCGTGAACGGGCTTCACGGGTTGCCCAGGCGATGTGCGGCGTTATCAGGCAGTTGTCCGTCTTCAGCAGGGGATTGGTATTATCCGGGGGTTCCACGGAAAGGACATCAACGGCGGCGCCGGCAATCCTTCTGCTGTTCAGGGCTGCGGCAAGGTCTTCTTCGACGATGAGTGGGCCCCGTGAAGCGTTAATGAGAAAGGACGATTTCTTCATCAGGGACAGTGTGTCTCGATTTACCATGCCATGATTTTCATCTGTGAGAGGGCAGTTGAGACTTACCACGTCAGACTCTCTGAATATTTCATCGACAGTGGCGGCACGGGTAAAATCTTCATAAGGGGGTGCGGGGAAGTCAAAGGCATCATACGCCAGCACCTTCATGCCAAGGGCATGGGCAACTTCCCCCACCTGTGAACCGATTCTGCCGAAACCTATAATGCCCATTGTTTTGCCCGCCAGTTCAACCTGGGGATGCTTCCAGTAGCAGAAATCTGCACTGGCGGACCAGTTGCCGGCCCGCACTGAATTGCTGTGGTCCTGTACATGGTGACAGAGTTCAAGAAGCAGGGCGAAAATCATCTGCGCCACTGACCGCGTACCGTAAGCGGGAATGTTTGTTACGGGAATATTCTTATGATCTGCCGCGGCAAGGTCCACTACGTTATACCCCGTGGCAAGTACGCCGATATACTTTAGGGTTTCGAGCTGCGTAATAATCTCTGATGAAAGAACTGTCTTGTTGGTAATGGCCGCGTCACTTCCCGCTGCACGTTCAATGGTTTTTTCCGGGGGCGTCCGGTCGTAGACAGTCAGGTCTCCCAGTTTTTCGAATCCTTCCCAGGAAAGATCCCCCGGGTTCAGGGTATAGCCGTCGAGTATGGTGATCTTCATGGTTTCCTCTGTATTTACTGTTCATCTTTTAATACATGAAACCTACAGGGAGCTGGAGTTTATGCAAGTCATTTTTCTCATGCAAAGAAAAACAAAATAACTTTACAAATTACCCCTGTCTTCATATCATACTTTATAGATAAAAATTGAAATCAAAAGCGTATGAATAATAAAGACACTCTGGTTCCCGCCGACATGGTTACTGTCAGAGAACTTCCCTGCGGAAGTCCCTGCAGGTTGCGTCTTGCTCTTCGTGGAGATGATTACTTCATTGTAAAAGATTTTTCCCATAGTCTTTTCAGAACAGAGAATTTCTTCACCGATTTCGAGAAACACTTTGCACCGTGGATTAAACTTCCCCCCCACCCCTTTACCGTGCCCCTTGAGGCGGTCACCTTTCATGGCACATCACAGCTGGTTACCCGCTACATCGCTCCCGATATCCGCGGTTTCAACTCCCTTGAGCATTACCTTAAATTGTCACCGCCCGACACACGTCAGTCTCTCATTTGGATGATACAGGCATGTGACGCCCTCTGCCATGCCGCTCGACACGGTATACCCTGCCACGGGAATCTCTCTCCCTGCAATATACTCATCGGCGCAGACGGCCGCGCACTGGTCACGGATTTCCAGGTGCGCAGCTTTATTTCTTCATTCACAGAAATGTCCAGCCGAGCGATATCACAGGAGACCCTTACTGCACGCCTCTATAGCGGGTCCCCTTCACTTTTCAGCACCTGCCCCTTCATGGAAGTTAAAAATTTCCTGCAGAACGATAAAAAGTGTACCATGGACTCTTCTGGTGACATTCACGCCATTGGGTCTCTCCTCTGCCTCATGCTGAGAAGAAATCCCCGTGATTTTGACCTCACCTTCGAGACATCAGGATTAGATAAAAATAACCTGGCTTTGGAAGATTTCCCTGGAACCCTGCACAGGATACTTACTGTCTCTGAAGGGAAAATATCTCTCCTGGATATAATAAAAAAATGTCTGACACCGTCTGAAGATGGTTATGAAACCATGGATGAACTTCTCGCCGACCTGAAAGGGGCCCTGCAGAACCTTTTTCATGTTGAGTCATTCAACTATCCCGTCGGTCATGGATGGGACATTCTCAATACCGCTCTTGCCATGCAGGAAAATGGCAGGGCCCATGACTCCCTGGAAATACTCCAGAATACTGAAATAAATAATGACATAGTGCAGTTCATACGACTCTATACCAGGCGGGCCTGTTACATGACGGATGCGCCTGCAGATAAAGAATCAGCAGGACCGGGGAACCGGCATCTGCAGCGCCACAGCCAGTATCTGAAGGCAGTGCAGTCACTTGAAGCGGGGACTAACCGCAAAAGATATTCTTCCCTGCTGTCATATTCCCTGAACAATCCCCATGATCTCTCACTTCTCTTTCACCTGCTTCAGGTTCACGAAGACCCTGACATGGACCTGCTTAATGATGTATACCTCCTTCCCCTTTTCGAAAGAATGCCTGCACTCAAGGCTTACTATTTTCTCTTTCTCAGTCTCTATTTCATACAAAAAGGCAATGCTGTCTCCGCCATCACCTTTCTCGATGAGATCATCAAAAAAGACGGCAAAAATTTTATTGCCCTTTACCTCAAGGGCCGTCTTCTCCTGAGAATGGGATACCATAACGAGTCGCTTCTTTTCCTCAACAGGTCAGAATATTACCATCCAGGATTCACCCCCACCCTTGTTGAACTGGGTGCTGCTTGTCACGAGGGAGAAGAGTACGAACAGTCCCTTGCATGGTACCATGCTGCATACAGGGCCCATCCCCATGATGCAGAAGTCCTTTCAAAAATTTCTTCTCTCCTTCTCAAAAAAGGTGACCGAAAGGGCGCGCTTGACCATTATCTTGAAGCCCTGAAGTTGGACCCTGAAAACCGCGACTCCCTCTATAACGCGGGAAACATATTTTTTAACAGTGGCGATTTTTCCGGG
>CAZHNW010000172.1:0-6454 GCA_964534225.1 uncultured Leptospirales bacterium
GGGAACAGGAGGAACAGGTCTTTTCACGCGGGGCATCAGCGCCCCGGTGGGGAAACCGGCCGAAAAAAGACAAAAACTGACCTTTTCATGTCACCTCAATCTCAGGGGCAGCACCTCCCTGTCAATGGTTCCTTCAGGCAGGGTTACACGCGCCGCCCTTTATTCATCATGGCAGCATCCAAGCTTTTTCGGATCATTTCTCCCCGCGGCAAGATCTGTCACCGACAAAGGTTTCAATGCATCATGGTCTGTTACCAGTTTTGGCAGCGGCGTGCCCCGCACATGGTCCAGCGGCGGAGGACCTGCCACATCACTGCTGAAGCAGGCCGCCTTTGGCGTTTCCCTCTTTCAACCTGTAGATGCCTACCAGAAGGTTACCAGGGCTGTTAAATACGGCGTTCTTTTTATTGCTCTCACCTTTTTGATTTTCTTTCTCTACGACCTTTTCTTTTCACTGCAGCTTCACCCCCTGCAGTTTACCATGATCGGCTTTGCCCTCTGTCTCTTCTTTCTCCTTTTCCTTGCACTGGCAGAACATATACCCTTTACTCCCGCCTACATCATCGCAAGCTGCTCCATCACAGGGATGATTGCCGGCTACAGCCGGGCCATATTAAAAAACAGGAGCCGCGGGAGCGTTATCGCCGGACTCCTTTTACTCCTCTACGGTTACCTTTACATTGTTCTGGTAAACCAGGACTACGCTCTCCTCCTCGGGACCGTTTCACTGGCGGTAATACTCAGTATTGTCATGTACCTGACACGAAACATTGACTGGTATCACATCAAAAATCCCGCGGCATGATACCCTCCGGGGCCGGCAGACTCAAGCTGCCGGCCTGCCGTAATCTTTAGTCAGAAAGAAATATTACTTAAAATTTTTATTCAGCCTAAATTTTTTACCAAAAAATTCATATTTTCATCCATATAGATATACAATTTAGGTATTTTGTATATATTTTTCAAGGTAAATCCTTGACAGAATCAGCTATATTCCAGACACTTGTGTTATCCCTGTATGATTTACCTTCCCCAGCCGGGGAACTTTTAAATCCAGCGCCGGTAGAACTGTCGTCATGCAGCGGATACACGTATCTATCCATATTCATCCTGAAACAAAAGCGAGGTAGATTGATTCAAATTAATAGAAGGGAGAAAAATATGAACTCATACGTATCCAATACCAGCATTAACACATTTGACCAGCTCCTTGCCTACAGGCCTGAAATGGCAAAGGAAAGAGAAAAATACGAAGAAATCATCAAGGCCCACCCCATGAGGATCACTCCTTATTACGCGAGCCTTATAAACTGGGACGACCCCAATGATCCCATACGGAAAATGTCCGTTCCAGGCCTTGAAGAGCTTGATACAGACGGCACCTATGACACCAGCGGCGAATCCCAGAACACAAAACTTGAAGGACTCCAGCACAAGTATCGTCAAACCGCCCTTCTGCTCACGACCAACACCTGTGCCATGTACTGCCGGCACTGCTTCAGGAAACGACTTGTGGGACTTCCCTCGAGTGAAATACTCAACAAGGCCAATGAAGCGGTCAAATACATATCAGAGCATAAAGAAATCAATAATGTCCTGGTAAGTGGCGGCGACCCCCTTACAATAAAAACAGATCTTCTCGGCAAGATTGTAAAAGAACTGGCGGCAATAGCACACCTCGATTTTATACGAATCGGCACACGCATACCCGTTGTGGACCCGCACCGTATTATTGACGATGACCAGCTCCTTGATCTTCTCGAAGATCTCACCCATTCAAAAAAACGCATCTACATAGTAACACAGTTCAACCACCCCAATGAAATAACCGACATTTCACGCTCCGCCATACAGGCAATAATTGACAGGGGAATCGTAGTACTGAACCAGGCGGTACTTCTCAAGGGCGTTAACGATGACCCGAAGGTACTGGCAGAACTGATGTCACAGCTTACCCGTATCGGTGTTAATCCCTACTATGTCTTTCACTGCCGCCCCGTCAAAAGGGTCAAGCACGCCTTTCAGCACTCCCTCTACCGCGGCCACCAGATCGTTGAAGAAGCCAAAAAACTGATGAACGGCCCCACCAAGCGTTTCAGGTATGCCCTCTCCCACGAAAGGGGAAAAATCGAAATCATCAGCATGACCGACAAAGAAATGTATTTCAAATTTCACCAGGCAAAAGACCCGGCTGACTATGGCCGTTTCTTTTCACTTCCCCTCGATAAAGAGACGGGCTGGCTCGACCTGTAGCACTTTCGCCGGCGGAGTATCCATCCGCATTACATGACATTTCTACTATCACCCCTGTTCCCGTTCATTTATTTATCCGCGCCGGGGACGAGGGGCAGTATTACTTCTATCGTAAAGTTCTCTTCACTGCAGCGGGCCTCTACCGTTCCCCCGTGATTTTCCACCACCTTTTTGACCAGGGAGAGTCCCAGGCCCGCACCTGACGCCTCGTGCATTTTCGCAAAGGGGGTAAAAACCTCTTTTATTTTTTCAGGGGGGAAGTCAAAGGCCCTGTTTGTCACCGAAAAGATTATTTTATTTTCCTGCTTCGCAAGGGCAACCGTAACAGGCGAGCCTTCAGGGGCATAACGCGCGGTATTGTCAAGAATACAGTTTACCGCCATGGAGAGATCTTCCCTGATGGCAGGAAGATAAAAGTTATCTTCCTGAATATCCGCCTGCAGTTTCATGCTGCGCCGGGCAAAGAGGTCACTGAAACGTTCCAGTGCATCAGACAGAAGTTCATTGAAAGCAAGAATGATCTTTTCGCGGGATGCGTTGCGCATCTCCACCTTCTCCAGGTCAAGGATGCGGCCGATAAGGCGGTCCATCTCCTCGATCTCTTCGTTTACCGCGGCAAAGAGATGTTCCGGAAGGTTGACTTCCTGCATGTGCGCCTTTTCTTCGATCATTTCCGCGGCAACGCGGAGGCGTGCAAGGGGTGACCTGAGCTCATGACTGATACTGGCGGCCATTTCCCGTGTTCCATTTACCATTTTTTCAAGGTTTGCAGCCATGGCATTAAAGGCCCCGCCAAGCTGGCCGATCTCGTCCTTTCCGGAAATGTCAACACGCTCATCGAGATGGCCCCTTGAGATACGCAGTGCCGAGTCACGCAGCTTTTTCAGGGGACGTGAAATATAGCGCGCAAAGGGAAACAGGATCAGAGCCAGTATAAAACCGATAAGCAAAAGCCCTTTCAAAAAATCAGTTTCATGGAGACTGCCGCGGGGGGCGCGGTAGAAAAGGTGAATGGCATCACCCTTTTTTTCAGAAAAAGGCAGTGTCAAAAGAAAGACCATGCGGTGCCGTTCGCGCCGGACCTGGTATGTTTTTTTATCCATGACAAGTATCTTCCCCTCGAGACGGGGACGTTCACCACTGAATGTTTTAAAGGTAATCTTTTCATGCTCGGTTATCCAGACCTGCAGTCCTGATCGGCGGGCAAGTTCAGCAAGGTAATTCTGCAGCCCTTCCCTTTCGGGGCCTTTCATGGCGCGGGTGATGTAGGGATGTGTCACTTCCGCCACGATCTCTATTATTTTACCATAGCGGCGGTGCCCGGGATCAAGGGCAAGATGTTTAAAGAGGCCGAAAATCATAATCTCTGTCACGAAAAGCAGCAGGATAAACGAGAGAAATATCTTGATGTAAATGCGGCTTATTTTCATGACACCTCCCGGCATGAATAGCCCCTGCCCCAGGCGGTCCGGATTTCCACGCCGCAGGCGCTGAATTTTTCAAGGCGCCCCCTGAGCCGGCTGATATGAACATCAATGCTCCGTTCAAAGGCGATGAAATCGCGCCCCCGGGCGTGGTCCATGATCTCTTCGCGGGTATAGATACGACCGGGACTGTTCATGAGCAGTTCCATGATGCGAAACTCCGTTGCCGAAAGAGAGAGGCTCTCCTCACCGCAGGAAAGGAGTTGCCGGTGGCAGTCAAGGATGAGGTTTCCCAGGCACAGCAGGGCATCCTCCCGGATGTGGCGTGTTTTTTCGCCGCTGCGGCGCAGTATTGCCCGTATCCGCGCAAGGAGTTCCCGGGGATTGAATGGTTTCGGCAGGTAGTCGTCTGCCCCAACTTCGAGCCCGATGATGCGGTCCATTTCCTCACCGCGGGCGGTGAGCATCACCACCGGTACAGATGAAACTTTACGGATGTCACGGAGCACATCAAAGCCGTCACGTCCCGGCATCATCACATCAAGGATAATTATATCAGGGTTCTCCTCATTCAGGGCACGTGCCGCTTCAAGGCCATCATAGCGGCTGCCCGTGGAATACCCCGCTTCCTGAAGGTACTTGGTGAGAAGGTCCTGGAGCTTTTTGTCATCATCGATGATGAGAATATGGGCCATCTTCTTTTCCATGGTTCTATGATACTGATGCTTCTGCTCATTACCATATCTTTTTTACACTTTTTTTACAAACAGGCGCGACTTGAAATATTTCTGCAACAGGTTGGCCTTACCTTTCGGTATATAACGCGGAGGGGAACAGAAGATCACCTTCCGTTAAACCATCAGAATAGAGAGGTATACCATGAAAGCAGCAAAAATTCTCATCAGCGGACTCGCCATTGCCCTCCTGGGGGGCCTTCTTTTCACCGCATGCGGTCATCACCGGGGCCACTTCTGTAATAAAGACTTCCCCAAAAGAGTGTTAAAGCACATGGATAAAAAAATCGCAAAGCTCGATCTCGATGCCGCGCAGATCACAAAATATGAAAAGATCAGGGGGGAAGTTAAAAAAGACCTCCAGGCAATGCAGCAGCGTCATCTCAATGCGGGACGCCTTGTAAAAGCTGAACTGGACAAAAAATATCCCGACATGGAAGTTATTGTAAACATCATCGGCAAGAACCGGCAGAAACGCCCGCAGCTCTTTGAGAAGTATTCTCCCCTGCTCCTTGATTTTTACAACAGCCTCAACACCGAACAGCAGCAGAAGGTACTCGAAAAGATACGTGACCACGCCGACAGGTTCGACTGCGACTGATTTGTTCAGCCCCCCCTTGAAGGCTCGAAAGCGCTTTCGAGCCTTCAAGGGGACTAACCTCGCCTTTTGGAATACTCCCCCCTCAAAAACTCTTTTTCTGTTAAATCAATTGACATTTATTGCAATAAAGGTATTATTTTACCCATCTTATACATTTTCTTAACAGAGTAAAATAAACCGGGGAGATTTTATGAAAGGTAAAACTTTTTTTTCAGTTGTCTTGATATTTTTTATTTCCGCACCACTCTTTTCCGCGAACAAAATGCGTATCGCCATACTGGATATGAAGGGCGATGGCGTTTCAGGACGTACCGCGCGCATTGCCTCAAACATGATCCGTAACGAATTCATCAACCTGAACCGCTATACCGTTGTTGAGCGCAACCAGATGAACATGATCCTGAAAGAACAGGGTTTCCAGAAAACAGGATGTACCGACCAGAGCTGTGCCGTACAGCTGGGACGCCTCATGTCAGCCAGAAAAATCCTTGTAGGAGAAGTCTCAGCCCTTGGCAAAGAGCTTATCCTTACCGTACGCATCGTTGATGTAGAGAAAGGGGTTTCTGATTTTGCCGCAAAGGAAAAAGCCCCTGGTTTAGATACACTTGATACCACCACCGCACGTCTTGTAAAAAGACTTTCAGCCCGCATACAGGGGAGCGCCTATGAAGGGCCTTCTGTAAAATTACCCACGGCTTACTACCTCTGGGGCATTATCCCCGGTGCCGGTCAGATATATGCCGGCTCAACCATCAAAGGAGTCATTATCATGTCAGCCTTTGCCGGTGCCGGGGGCGCCTTTGGCTGGGGTATTTCCAACTACTATACGAAAAAAGACGCCTATGACAGTCTCGGTACCGGGGCAACGGCAAATGAATTCAACTCGAAATATGACAGCTACCAGCAGGCGGGTACCCTGAACATTGTCTTTGCCGGCATTCTCGGTGCCATTTACATCTATAACTGGATCGACCTGGTTTTCTTTACCGATTTCAGGCCCGCTACGGTGACAGCAAAGGCCCCGACAAGGCAGTTTTTCTATACCTGCACGGTCTATGACCGGCACTACGGAACGATTGAAGACCGGCGCTACGAACTTACTTTTGGCATGAGATTTTAGGGGGATACCATGAAAAACAAACTGATACAATTTTTTACAATTTTTGCTATAGCACTGTTCAGCGGTTCATGTTTCTTTGCCGCTGACAGGAACAATCCCAATGATCCGGAAAGATTATCCGCCAATGCAGGAGGTGGAGATTCTATTGTATCCATATCCAGGATAAACGGTGTGACCCCACCCGCATACGGGGAGACTCCGGTGACAACAATAACAGAAACCGAGCAGTACACCGGTATCGTAAGCTGGTCCGGTTCACCCCTTACCTTTGACGCTGTAACTGTTTACACTGCTACCATAACGCTGAAAGCCAAAAGCGGGT
>CAZHNW010000173.1:0-6448 GCA_964534225.1 uncultured Leptospirales bacterium
CCAGTTGACGCCATACAGGAGGCATATGAATGTTTCGGCATTGCATGGCGCCTTCTCGATGACCTGAACGATATCGGCTCTGACATTGCAGACGGCACCCGGAGCGCCTGTTACTACATGCTTGCCCAACCGTGGCGGCAGCTCTACGATATGCAGGAAGAGCCCCGTGACCGTCATGAGATTCTCAAGCACCTTGAATCCACCGGCGCACTGGAGGGGCTCAGAGCCCTCACCTGCAGCTACCTTGACCGGGGGACCGAGGCGGCACGGGAGGCGCACCTTGACGGTTATGCCGAAGAACTTGGCCTTCTTGCGGCACCCCTGAGAAGTTCACCGGAGAAATGATGATACTTCCCCCTGAAATCAGCGAAGAAAACCTGACACTTGAGGTAACCACGCGCTGCACCTCAGCATGCCGGCACTGCTTTGCCCGTGCCGGGCGCAGTCATTTGCCCGAAATGACGCCGGAAACGGCCCTTGCCATCGTCACCGAGGGGCGCCGCCTCGGCTTTCGCCGCCTGCATCTCACCGGGGGAGAACCCCTTTTATGGGGGGGGCTCAGAGCCCTCATGGAAAATGCCCTGGATCTCGGGTATGAACATATCTTTCTCAACAGTAACGGCCACCTTTTGACCCCACAAAGGGCAGAGGACCTTGCCGCCGTCGGCAAATCCCTTGAAATTTCTGTGAGCCTGCAGGGCCCCGAGGCCCACCACGATTATTTTCGCGGTAAGGGAAGTTACCGCCGTGCTGAGGCGGGCATTGCCGCGGCCCTGGAAGCGGGCATTGCCACCCATATCTTTACCACTGTTGACCGGGGCCTTGTTGAACAGATTCCCCGTTTTGTTGATGACGTACAGAGCCGTTTCAAAGGGATTACCTGCCACACCCTGATACAACTGGTGCGGGTACACGATGATGCTCTGAGCCTCTCTGATGATCTTCTCAGCCCTGATGATTTTGTCAGCCTGGTAAAAATGTGTTCTCTTTTGAGCCTGTCAGGGCGGCGCATCTACATCCTTGAAAATCCCCTCGCCGTGGCGGCGGCCCGTCTTCTGGGTATGGACTGGCTCCCCCAGGCACCGTCTCTGCACCGGAGCGGCCGCCTGGTGATTCTTGCTGACGGTGAAATGACCCTGGCCCACAGCACCCGCGCCGCCCTGGGCCGATACCGGAAGGGTATGATAGAGGAAGTTATAACTTCCCCCCAATATAAAGAAAGTGTTGCTGAAGAGAGGTTAACCTGCCCGGCGTGCCCCTTTTTTGACACCTGCCGTGAGGCGGGCATGCTGCGTCCCTCTGAATGGTTTCGGCAGGCCGACAAAGAGAAGGATGTTCCCTTCTGCTGGCGTGTTCTCGAGGCGGCAAAAAGAACGATTTAGGGGGGAGGCTCTGAGCCGGCACGGGAAAAGAGGGTAAAAATGCCCCGGGATATGATTACTTTTTGCTGCCTGCCCTGAAATAGAAGCTTATCATGGTAAGATCATCGTCTTCCTGGCGTTTTCGACGGCCTTTGCCTTTCATACGGGTAAGAATTTCATTGCAGTAGCTGCGCATTGACGCGGGTGTTTTCATTTCTTCAATAATCTTATAGAGATACTTTTCATCATGAACCTCACGGCGCTCTGAGCTGACTTCTGTATAATTTTCAGTAAGGCCGTCGGTAAAAAGAAGGAGTTTTGATCCCGGGACAAAATCTTTTTCACTGTTCTCGTAGGGAACGTCTCTGGCCATACCGATAATGACTCCCCTCGCCTGCAGCTGTTCCACCTTTTTATGCGGCGTTACCAGCACCTGTGGCGGGTGCCCTGCTGATGCGAAAACGAGCTTTTCACTGTCGGGATAGACATCAACAATACAGCAGGTAAAAACGATATGCTGTTCCTTGTCCATCTGAAGAAAACGGTTATTCAGCATGAAAAGCAGCTCTGCAGGTGACTTTCCGATATTGCGCATGAGGTTATATTCTGACATGATGGAAATGGAGTTGAGGGAGGCATTGATCCCGTGACCCGTGGCATCAGCGAGAAAGAGGCGGATGCGCCCGTCATCGAGCTGGTGAACAAGGTAAACATCGCCGCCGATTGCCAGAAGGGGATCATAGTGAACATGGCAGTCGAAGCTGCTGTCATTAAAACGCACCCCCATGAGGCGTTCGAGAAAGGCCTTTGACATGTTCAGGTCTTTGGATATGACAAGTTCCCATTCTTTAAGGGTATCAACGGCATCGCGAAAGAGGCGGCTTCGCTGTACCAAGGAATGCTCATCGATATTCTCTCCCGTGGTAATTCCCTGGCGAAGGCTGCGCTCGGTATCGAAAACGTTCTTCATCACCAGCTGGTTCTGGACCCGCACTACCATTTCCCGGGCGTTAAATGGTTTGGTCAGGTAATCATTGCAGCCGAAGATAAAGCCCTTGACCATGTTTTCCATCTGGCTGCGGGCGGTGACCATGATAACGGGAAGAAAAATGTCTTTATAGTTCTGCCGCAGCACGAGCATGATGTCATAGCCGCTCATCTCCGGCAGCATGAGATCAAGAAGTATAAGGTGGGGAAGTTCATGCTCCATTGCAGCCAGGGCATCTTTGCCGTTGTCATAAATCTCGATGCGGTAGCCTTCTTTCGCCAGGAGCCTTTTGATGATCTGGCAGTTGACCGGGTCATCATCGATGACCATGATATACTCGCCGCCTGCAGTTTTTGCCTGAGGCTCTGAGCCATTGAGTTTATTTTCAAGTTCACGCTCAATTTCTGATTGTTCGATCTCAGGGGGCATGACCAGTGACGGGAGTCTTTCGGCATCATCGAGGCGGTCTCGCCTGATGGCGTTGACTTCACCCGGGGGGTCAAAGGGAAGAAACAGAGTAAAGGTGGTGCCACTGCCCTTTTTGCTCTCCACTTCGATGGTTCCCCCGTGGAGTTCAATAAGATATTTTGTTATGGCAAGCCCCAGGCCGGTACCCTCACCGGTGCGGCGTTCGGCTTCTTCGCCCTGCTCGTAGGGGTTCCAGATACGTTTCAGTTCATTCTGGTCCATGCCGCGTCCCGTGTCACGCACGGCAATCATTACCCCCCTGTCAGTGCCGCGTGCGGCGATTATCACCGCCCCGGCGTCGGTGAACTTGACGCCGTTGGAGAGGAGATTGAGCAGTACCTGTTCGAGCCTGTTGCGGTCACCGGTGATTACCGGCACATCAGGATCGATTTTGTGGTCAAGGGAGACGTTTTTCTTCCCCACCATGCCCTGTACGATGGAGGCCACGGAGGGTATGATCTTTTTGAGATCGATGTCACTCAAAAAAAGATCAACACGTTCAGCGCGGAGTCTGCTGAAATCGAGGATTTCATCTACCAGGCTGTTGAGGCGCCGTGCGCTCTGCTGAATGAGCTGTACGTCCTGCCGGTGGCGCTCTGCAAGAGGCCTGTCGGTGGTGTCGAGCATGGCATCGGTGAGACCGATGATGCCGTGCAGGGGGGTGCGCAATTCATGGGAGGTGGTGGCGAGAAATTCATCTTTCATTTTGTCCAGCACCTTGAGGTCGCCGTGGGCGGCTTCGAGGTCGGTATGGACCTGGGCGAAACGGGATGCCAGGGCGGAGGCGAAAATGATAGTCATGAGAAAGTAGCCTTCGGGGGTGATGTCCGGGATGGGGAGGAGCGCCAAATAGTTGAAGCTGCTGATTACTCCTGCAAGGGTTAAAATAGCCATGGCAGATAAAATACGGTCGGCATACTTGACACGGAATCGCAGAGCCTTAAAAGCAAGCCATGTTACATAAAGCATGGTAAAAGATGTAATCTGAATATAAACAGGATAGTAATACCTGTGAAAATAATAGAGTTCACCAAAAATTAAATACTCGGCAGAGACAGCAAGTGTAATAATCCCCATAACAACATACAAAACTTTTGTTATAATACCGGTTTTCTGCCTGAGAAATGAATGAACAAAAAGCAGCAACAAAACAACCGAACCAATAGAACCGAGATAGGTAAAAGAGTAGTAGACAAGGGGTACATCAAATATCCAGAGGATAACAGCACGATAGCCGGAAAGGAAAAAACCTGCCGCAAGGGAGAGACCGGAGAAAAAGAGGTAATATTTTTCCTGTCTGCGACCAAGATAGAACAGGAGAAAATAAATTGAGAGATAGATGTTAACGGCGAGGAGAAAAACATTCCAGACGATATAACCAACCCATAATTCTCTTATCTTTTCATATCTGCCAAATTTTATATTTCCGTTAAAGCCCCCTGCTGCATTCAAATACCCTGTTCTTACTGCTATTACATTTTTACCTTTACGAACAAATTTTCTATCAATTTTACAATATTCAGGTTTACCAATAATTTTTTGAATTGCCCCATTTTTATTGGATTGTCTTGTTTTAAATAATAACTGGCCGTTTAAATATAGCTGAGTGTCGGCATATTGGATTGGTATAAAAAATGCAAAATCATCAATTCGATTTATATGTAGATTAAAACGATACCATGCATTTTTATTATATGTTTTAAACTCTGAAGATTCAGGCCAGGAACTGTTGATTGGCAAGAGATGCCATTTATCAAGCCCAATATTAATATTTTTATATTCAGGCTTATCATCAGGAATAAAATACCATTTCCCGGAAAGCTGTATAACATCGGCACCAGTATATCTTATTGAGGCATTATTATCTATAGCAAATGCAGGAAAGGCTATAACAAGGATAGCTATAAAAAAAAATATCTTTTTAAGCTTCTGCATTTTACATACATTAAATAAATAATTCAAAAAGAAATAAAGGTACCGATTAAATTTGTATCAAATTTTAGTATGCTGCCTTTACAATATTTTCCTTTAAATCTTCTACTTGAACATCATTTTCTATCAACTTTTTACAGTCTTCTTCTGACACCTTTCCGTACCCGTTGTCCTGAAACCATTTGTAGAGTGTGCCTGCATCATCAGTCTTGTAGGCCTCTTTAAAGCCTGCCGCAAGTTTTGAATTGTCTTTTTTGGCGATGTCGATGACGAAATCATGAAAATCTTTCATAAGTATGCCTCCCGCAATTTTTTATATCTGTTTTTAGTTGTTTTTATAGTTTTTGTCAACAGATTATTTCTGTTTTTGAAGTGTTTGAAGTTGAGACTCTGAGCCTCGACATAAATCCCCCAAAGGAGGACTTGAAACTGGTTTTTCAGACCGAGGCTCTGAGCCTCGTGCTGCTTTTTGCTGTTTTTTTAAATTTTTGAGTTGAGGCTCTGAGCCATGCCTGAAATACCAGTAAAATGAAAACAAACCCGGATATTGCAATCATCGGCGCCGGCCCTGCCGGCGCCTCATGCGCCCGGATACTGGCCGAAAAAGGCGCGAAAGTGACTCTCTTTGATCACCGTGCCCCCTGGGAGAAGCCCTGCGGGGGCATGCTCGGTCCCGGGGGCATTACACGCAACGAGGCTCTGAGCCGTTATACCGGTTCAATCACACCGGTTACTTCCCTGCACTGCCGTTCTTCACGTGAACAGAGTATGATACTCCCTGCAGACCCTCCCGCGGCGGTCGTTGACCGCCTTGAGTTAAACAGTTTTCTTCTGCAGGAGGCTCTGAGCCGGGGTGCAGAACATGTAAAAGATAAAATTACCGAATTTTTACCAGCGGGAGAAGGTAAATGGCAATTAAAGGGCGAAAAAAGTTCATATAATGCCAGTATTCTTATCGGTGCCGACGGGGTTTTCAGCAGGGTGAGACGTACCCTGGTGGGCAATATCCCGAGAGAACACCTTTCAGTCTGCTGTGGGTACACACTCAGGGGCTTAGGCTCTGAGCCAGAAGGATTTTTGAAGGGAGGCTCTGAGCAAGTGATTCAATTCAGTGACATTGAAGGCTACATCTGGATATTTCCGGGAAAAAAATCCGCCAGTGCCGGTATCGGTGCACCGGCACTGAAAAGTTCAGGTATTGAGCTGTTTAAAAAACTCGAATCATACATAAAGACAAACTATCCCAGAGCCGGTTTATCCAGCCGCTACAGCGCATTTATCCCCTCGGTAAAAGGTTCTGAATTCTATGAAACACCCTGTTGCGGAAAAAACTGGCTTCTCCTGGGAGATGCCGCAGGCCACATTGAATCAGTCACAGGTGAAGGCATCTATTATGCTCTTGAATCAGGCCGACTTGCAGCAGAGGCCATTCTTGCCGAAGACATTCAGTCATATGATGACCGTTGGCGGGCCGAATACGGCGAGGCTCTGAGGCGGGCCGCGGACTTCCGGGGAAAAGTATCGCACACTGCAGAAATTTTCGGAAATTCAGTCGCCGGTGCCATGCTGTACAACTATTTCACCGGTGACGGGACAGAATAAACTGTAAGTCCCTACTAAAATGAGGCTCAGAGCCTTTCTTTGATACTCATGACAGCTGAAACTCAACTGAAACAATATCTGTAAGAATAAAAATGAC
>CAZHNW010000174.1:0-6412 GCA_964534225.1 uncultured Leptospirales bacterium
GATGTCCAAGCGATTGCGGCGGCTATGAATCTGACAGACGAGCAGAAGCAAGCACTCAATACGTTGCCGGTGGGGACCACGGTGGTCCGTTTGTAATCATCCAGGAGTTTTTTCTTTTTCATGAACTTGTCGATATCGGCCCTGTAAAAGTAATACTTGCCGTAATCGAGGATGGTCAGGTAGTTGTTCAGGGTTCGTTCAGAGATTTGATCAGTCAGTGAATGATACTGGGCATGCATGGCCAGAAACTGGTAAACAAGGCCGCGTACCTGGTGCTGTTTCAGGCCCTCTGATTTTTTTGAACAGGATACAACAAGAAAGAGCGTCAGAAAGGGGATGATAAATTTTCGGGACATAATCTACTCCAGAAGTTCATTTAAAAGGGGAAAGTCCCCATATGCTTTTTAAATTGTAAGTATAATATGGTTCAACAACATAGTAAAGCCTTTTCTGCTTCGTCAATTACTATTGGACAAATGATAGATTTTTTATTGACAGTGGGTGACCATTCTGGTTTCTGAAACTGAGCGGAGGAATCGAATGATAACGGAAAAAGGACTTTACCAGCTGTCTAAATCCCTCGAAGAGGGTGAATTCAGTGCCGTGGAACTGGCGCAGGCTCAAATTGCCCGTGCGGGCAAATTGAATGAAACAATTAATGCCTTTATCTCTCTTAATGAAGAAAATCTCCTCAGGGACGCCTCCGCCGCCGACGAAAGACGGAAAACGGGAAACATCCTCTCCCCCTTTGACGGGATTCCCGTGGGGGTAAAAGACAATATTAATACTGCAGGGGTGCGTACCACCTGTGGTTCACGCATCCTTGAAAATTTTGTTCCTCCCTTTAATGCCACCGCTTATGAAAAAATGAAGGAGAAAGGGCTGCTTCTCCTGGGAAAAACCAACCTCGATGAGTTTGCCATGGGGTCCACCACGGAGACCTCTTATTTTGGTATAACCAAAAACCCCTATGATACGGGGCGTGTCCCCGGGGGAAGTTCGGGGGGGTCCGCAGCGGCCGTGGCGGCACGAATGGCCCCGGCGGCCCTCGGTTCTGATACGGGGGGCTCCATCAGGCAGCCTGCCGCCTTTTGTGGTGTTGTGGGTATAAAACCGACCTATGGCATGGTTTCCCGTTACGGCCTGGTAGCCTTTGCCTCGTCACTTGACCAGATCGGGACCTTCGGAAGGTCTGTTGATGATGCCGCGGCACTTCTTTCTATTATTGCCGGTGCCGATGAAAAGGATTCAACCTCAATAAAAGAAGCCGCTCCCATTGACGGTACGCCGCCCCGGGGCGATGTGAAGGGCCTTGTTATCGGTGTGCCGGAAGAGTATTTTCAGGGTGTCGATGATGAGGTTTCTGAGGCGGTGAAAAAACAGGTAGCCGCCCTTGAAGCAGAGGGGGCCCGTATAGAAGAGGTTTCCCTGAAATTTACGGAATACGCCATCCCCATTTATTACCTTATTGCCACGGCAGAAGCTTCTTCTAATCTTGCGCGCTATGATGGAGTCCGTTATGGTTACCGTTCTGAGGCTGCCACTGATCTTTCGTCCCTTTACCTTAAAAGCCGCAGTGAGGGTTTTGGCAGGGAAGTTAAAAGACGTATCATCCTCGGTACCTTTTCCCTCAGTTCCGGTTATTATGACGCCTACTACCTGAAGGCCCTGCAGGGACGCACCCTGATAATCAATGATTTTAAAGAAGCATTCAGCCAGGTGGACGCTCTCATCACTCCCACTACGACCACCACGGCATTTCGGGTGGGGGAAATGGTCAGTGATCCCCTGCAGATGTATATGTCTGATATATTGACCATCTCAGCGAACCTGGCGGGGATTCCCGGTATTTCCGTGCCCGCGGGCCTCTCCCGGGAGGGAATGCCCATCGGTCTCCAGGTTATGGGGAAACATTTCGGCGAAGAGACCATACTCAATATCGCAAAGGCGGTTGAGAATAATTGTGAAATATCACCACCCGCGTTATAGGCTGTTTTTTCTGTTTTTTCTTATGGCAGGGTTTGTTTCCTGTTCTGTCTACCGCTACAGCACTGTGCGCATCGAACGACGGATACCTTTCCCCTGCGAGAACAAAAAAGATGTTTATGACAAAGGGGACAACGTCAGCAGAGAAAGGAAAGATAAAAGCAAAAAGAGACTGAAGGTCTACAAGAAAAGGGAGTTCGCCCGGATCATTTCTTTTTCTCCCGTGGCTAAAATTAACAACAGGGGCGTTGTAAAGGCCCTTGCGGGGAAGTTTCGTGAGGCAGAGATCCTTTTTCTGGAGTCGGCCCGGGATGAAAAGAATCCTGCAGTATTGAACAATCTCGGTATTATCTATGAACTTTTTATGGACCGTAAAAAGGCCTTTACCTTTTATTCCCAGGCCTGCATCATTGATCCCGATAACGACAGTTTTCGCGCCAACCTTCTTTTATTTCTTGAATCTAACGGGCGCGGGAGAAGACAGCAAATAGATCCAGAGAAGAAAAATAAAGACGACAGGAAAAGAAAAACAGGGTATATTAAAGAAAGGGAAACCCCCGATACCCCGATAGAAATGAAAAAAATTAAAAAAGAGGAGGGGAGTCCCGACGAGAAAGCAACGGAAAAGCTGATTAAAACGAAGAAAGAGAAAGAAAACGGAAAAAAATGAAAAGTCTATTTCTGGCCTGTACTGTTTTTTTTGCCGCTCTTCCTTCCATGGCGCAGGAAAGTGTGGCGGGAGACGAAAGGAGCATTCCCGAGAAGAAAGACAGTACCCGCATTGAAAAAATGGAGAAGTCTGAAACAGGGAAAAGTGAACCGGGAAATGGAAATTCTTTCCCCGTTGATGACCTTATACCGGAACAGAGGGATTCCCTTTCACTGCCCCTGCTTTTAGGGCTTGATCTCCTGGTACCCGGGGGCGGGCACTTCTACCGCGGCAGCTACTGGGTCGGTGGGGGCTTTGTCCTTTTCAAGGCCCTCGGGGCATGGTCAATTTACCATTTTTACCGTAAGTGGGACTATAATCGGTCACTTTATAATGCGGCAAAAAAGGCCAATGAAAACATTGACCCTGATCACCAGCTTCTGTTTCTCACCCCCGGGGGAGATTACAGGTCAGTGAAAGATCTCAAACATTCCTATGACAGCGCTGCGCAAAAGATAACTTTTGCTGTTGTGGCCAATGTTCTTCTTTATTCAGCTTCCCTGATAATTAACTATGCCGCTTACCGGCGCGACAGTGAAGAATCTTTTCCCACTTTTACTATTTCCCTTGCCACAACGGTATCTGAATCGGACATGGTAATTTCTCTCGGGTATACCTACAGGATGTGACAATGCTTACTGATAAATTTTTACGACGACATGATTATTTACGGGTTTCCCTTACTGACAAGTGCAATCTGCGCTGTATTTACTGCATGCCTCCTGAAGGTGTTCCCTTTCTTCCTCACCACGAGGTTCTGCGCAACGAAGAGTTCGTTGATATTATTAATTTTTTCGTCGCCAGGGGCGTAAAAAAGGTCCGTTTTACCGGCGGGGAACCCCTGGTGCGCCGGGGATTCGATGATATTATTGGTGAGATTCATCATCTCTATCCTGATGTGGAACTTGCCCTGACGACAAATGGTGTCCTCCTGGGAGAGCACCTGGCAACGCTGAGGGAATGCGGCCTGCGAAAGCTGAACATCAGTCTCGATACCATGAACCGTGACCGGTATCGTGAAATTACCATGAGGGACCACTTTGACGATGTTGTGGGTGCCATTGACAGTGCCCTGGGGGATGATTTTTTCGATGTGAAAATAAATGCCGTACTTTTTCGAGAGACCCTTGATGAACTCGATGACTTTCTTGCGTACTGCCGGGATAAAAAAGTGGTGCTTCGTTTTATCGAAAAGATGCCCTTTCGAGAAGAAGATTACGGCGAGGCCATCGTGACATCTGATGAACTCGTGGCGGCCCTGGAGCAGAGGGGGGGTATGACCCGGCGCAGTGAGAGTGACAGCCAGGTGGCTCAGCGATATGATCTCATGTACCGGGGAGAATATCCTGTAAAAATAGGTATTATCCCCCCCATGACACACAAATTCTGTAAACAATGCAACCGATTACGCCTCACTGCTGACGGTAAACTGAAAGCCTGCCTTCACAGTACAAAAGAATATGATCTGAAGGAAGTTATAAGAGCAGGAGAGGGTGACGAAGCCCTGGAAAAGGTGGTCAGAGAGGCTCTTGCCAGAAAGGCGGAAGGGCACAATCTCGACTGTATTGCCACTGACGGGGGCTGCGCATCTCTTGTCAACAGCCGCACCATGTCGAAAATTGGGGGGTAGACCCTCTTTTTCTCTTGACGTGATGCATTTTTTTAGAGTACATCCCACCTTGAAACCTTAAAAACAGAAATCAAGGAAAATTTATTATGACGAAAATTCTCGTAACCGGCGGTGCCGGCTATATAGGATCACATGTGGTAAAACTTCTCCGAAAAGCGGGATACGATGTCGTTGTCCTGGACAATCTGTCTACGGGGCATCGCGAGGCCCTTCTCGGGGCGGAACTCGTTCTGGGAGACATGGGGGACAGGGAAATCCTTGATACCCTTATTGAAAAACATAAACCTGATGCGGTTTTGCACTTTGCCGCCTTTATCCAGGTGGGTGAATCTGTTGAAAAACCCCTGAAATATTATGCCAACAACACCGCCGGGACCCTTACCCTCCTCGAGGCTCTGAGCCGTCACGGGATCGATAAGTTTATTTTTTCATCAACAGCGGCAGTCTACGGTATACCAGAAGAGATGCCGGTAACTGAGGAAACACCCCTGCAGCCGATAAACCCCTATGGTATGTCAAAAAGGTTTGTTGAACAGATATTGAGCGACCTGTCTGCGGTAGATCCCTTTCGTTACGTGGCGCTGCGGTATTTCAATGTTGCCGGGGCAGACCCTGAGGGAGAACTGGGGCAGAAATACAGCGCCGCAACCCATCTTATAACCAGGGCTTTAAAGACAGCAAAGGGAGAGATCGAAAAGATGCAGATTTTCGGCACCGATTTTCCCACGAAGGATGGTACAGGTATCAGGGACTATATCCATGTCAATGATCTTGCAGAGGCCCATATCCGCGCCCTTGAATACCTTCTCGAGGGAGGGGAAAGTGATATTTTTAACCTCGGCTACGGCCACGGCTTTTCTGTCAGGGAGGTCATCGATGTTGCACGCAGGGTAACCGGCATCGATTTTACCGTTGAGGAGACGGGGCGCCGCGCCGGTGATCCCCCTGAACTGGTTGCCGACAGCAGTAAAATAAGAAGAAAACTCAAGTGGCAGCCGGGACATGATGATATCGATTTTATTATTCGTACCGCCTGGGAGTGGGAAAAGAATCTGTAGGGTATAAAAATTGAAAAGAGAGGCGGCACGCAACAGATGAAGATTCCTTTTCACAGGCCATCGATAGGCGAAGAAGAGTGCAGTGCCGTGTTGCAGTGCCTTAAAAGCGGCTGGCTTACCATGGGCGAAGAGACCTTTATTTTCGAAAAGGAGTTTTCATCTTTTATCGGGGTTGAGCATGCCGTGGCAGTGAACTCCTGCACCGCCGCCCTTCACCTTGCTTTCAGGTCCATCGGGCTTTCCCCGGGAGACGAGGTGATAATACCCGATATTTCTTTTATATCAAGTGACGAGGCGGTGCGCTATTTCAAGGCCAGGCCGGTCCTCGTTGATGTTGAAAGAGAGACGCACTGTATCGATGTGTCGAAAATCGAGTCTGCCATTACCAAAAAGACGCGTGCCATCATGCCGGTTCATTTCGGGGGACAGCCTGCAGACATGGATGAGATTATGGCCCTGGCTCGGGATCATGGTATTACCGTCATCGATGATGCCGCCCATGCACTTCCCGCGACGTATAAAGGGAACGAAATCGGCAGTATCGGTGATATCACCTGTTTCAGCTTTTATGCCACCAAGACCCTCACCACCGGGGAGGGGGGAATGGCAACGACCGGTAACGAAGAATGGGCAGAATCGATGAGGCGGCTGCGCCTCCACGGGATCGACCGGGATGCCTGGAAAAGGTACCGCCACGACGGATCCTGGTATTACGATGTGGCCGAAACTGGATATAAATATAATACTACTGATATTAATGCGGCAATGGGCAGGGAACAGCTGAAAAAGGCCCGTCTTTTTCTCCAAAAGAGAAAGGCCATCGCCCGGGCATATACTGATAATTTTGAAGAAAGGGAAGAGCTCATCCCCTGCACCGTAAAGAAAGACCGTGAGAGTGCCTGGCATCTCTATCCCCTGAAACTGAACCTGGAGGCCCTTGTCATTGACAGGGACGAGTTCATTGTCCGCCTTGGTGAACGGGGAGTTTCCGCCAGCGTGCATTTTATCCCACTCTCCCGTTTCAGTATC
>CAZHNW010000175.1:0-6275 GCA_964534225.1 uncultured Leptospirales bacterium
GGAGCCGCAGGAAGGCCTTCACCTTCGCCCTTATCAGGAATGCTGTAACTTGAACGGGGCTTGCCGCCCTTTTCGAGATCATCAAGCCAGCCGTAAGCCGCCTGGGCAATTAGTTTACATTCGATAAGACGTGAAGCATGCCGTCCCAGGGTAGAAAATGCAGCGGGAACATCAGCGTTAAAAATCTTAAGCACCGCGTCGAGTTCTTTCTTGACCGCCTGGTTACCGGAAAGATAGGCAACAGCGATACGTGCCAGTGGGCCCACTTCCATGGGTTCATTGTTGTAGCGCGGCGCTTTAAGCCATGTATAGGCGCCCCCTTTATGGGGATCAGGATTCGTATCACCCTTGTAAGGATGAAGGTTGGAACCGGAGTTAAAACGCGCATACTTGACCTGTTCGCGAATCTTTTTGGAATCAAAGGCATCGAGCTTTTTACCGCCATAGACAACACCCTGCTCGAAAAGGTATTTCTTATCGTGATCTTCCTGGTCAAAAACCCCGTAAGAGAGGAAGTTACTGTAAGTACCGAGCTTGAAATACTCGGGAAAAGTCTTGGCAGCGGCGATAATATGATCAGTATAGGCGCTGTTGACAAACTTTTCGACTTCTTTCAGCAGAGACTTGTACTCCTTGATGGCAGCTCGGGTGGGAACCTGCGTAACACCGCCGGGGACAAGGCCGATAGCATGAGGAACACGACCGCCAAAAAGGGCAACCATCTTGTGTGCCTTCATACGAATATCAAGGGCCTGAACATAACCGGCAATAGCGCTGATATTGGTATCAACATCCTTGATATAGAAATCTTTTCCCTCGTAACGGGGCAGAAAGGGCCCTACGGCAGTGAGTTCGTCTTTTCTTCCCTTCTTGACGGAGAGCTCGTTCTTTGCCCATTCTTTCAGCTTCAGGAGTTTCGCGTCACTTCCCTTGTATTTCAGGATTGCGGTAATATCGACAAAATCGAGGGCCGCAAGATGATAGAAATGCAGAATATGGGACTGCAGGTAATTCGCTGCAAGAACCAGGTTACGAAGAATCCGCCCATTTGTGTTGGGAGTGATATTAAAGGCATCATCAAGACAGCGGCTTGAAGCCAGGCCGTGTGAGATGGGGCATACACCACAGATTCTCTGGGTAATCTGGTTAGCATCAACGGGATTTCTCCCTTTCAAAATCATTTCAAAACCGCGAAACATGTCGCCGCGGCTCTTGGCGTCGACAACCTTTCCGCCCTGTACATCGAGTTCGATAGAGAGGTGACCTTCTATCCTCGTAATAGGATCGAGTAATACCTTAGCCATTGATGACACCTCCGTTCTCTCTAAGTTTCAAGACTGCCTGTCTAATCTCTTCATGTTCTATCTGGTTTAGCTCATCCAGGCTCGCGTTAAGGTGCTTAAAAATACCACGCTTACCATAGTCGGGGAATGTATTCTCTGTACAACCGATACATCCTGCACCTGAATCGGTACATGAGTTGGTTCCATCAACCCACTTACGCTTCGGAATATCACATCCCGAATCCATGCCGAGGCACCCAAGATTGTAAAGACATCCCTTGTCACCCCATTCTTTAGCAAAAATACCCTGCTTGTAGTAGTGCAGACGCTCGCAGTTCTGGTGAACTGTTTCACCAAAGTACATCTTTGGCCTCATCTGTTCATCAAGTTCGGGAACCCCTTTAAGCAGAACATGGAGAAGGGTACCAACCATCCAGTCAGGATGCGGGGGGCATCCGGGAACATTGATGATTGTTTTGTCGGTAATGATCTTGGAAAGGGCCTTTGCTCCAGTGGGGTTATCTCCTGTTGCCCGAATTTCTGCGCCGGGTATTCCACCGCCGGTGGCACATGTTCCAACAGCCACAACAGCGATGGCGCCCTTTGCGAGGTCCTGTATCCATTCACGCGCGCCCACATGCTTGCCATTTATTTCACCAATAGTACAGTAGTAATCATCCTTGGTGGGGATTGAACCTTCAACGATGAGAACATAGTCTTTTCTTTTCTTTTTTCGTGCTTCATCAAGAACGTTGACCGCGACATGTCCGGTCGCTCCCATGAGGGTCTGGTGGTAGTTGAGACTGATATGTTCGGTAATAACCGGAACGATATCCGGGTTCATTTTATTCAAAAGTGAAACAGAACACCCGGAACATGACTGAGCCTGGATCCAGATTACCGGAGTTCTTGCCGCAGCTTTTTCTATTGCCTTTTTACATCCCTGCAGAATTACAGAGGGAAATGCGAACGCAGCTGTCGTTCCACCCATAATCTTCAGGAAATCCCGCCTATTCATTGACATATAATCCTCCTTGAGTCGTCTAATGAGCTACCGCATCGAGTATTTGATCGGTAACTCGAGGTATTGATTGCTTTAATGAATCACTGATACCTATCTCCAGGGAGTTGATATCCTCGGGAACGATGCCGATGATTTCTATCTCCGGATCGTCTCCCGAAATATGTAACTGTTTAATAATCTCTCTCACGCCGAGATCGTGGAGAGAATAAAGCTCCCTGGACTCAACCAAATGTTCCGGAGCGAAACGGTACACACTTCCCGGCTGGTCATCAACTTTCAGGGCATCGACGATGATGATCTTATCACGGTCTTTCATGAGTGGGATAAGATCGAAACCCGCCGTACCACCGTCAATGACTTCAACACCGTCTGGGAGAGAGATACCTTCTTCTATCATGTAATTAACGATATGGACACCGACGCCATCATCTTTCTGAAGGATATTGCCGATTCCCAGCACCAGAACATTTCGCATTACACATTACCTTCCCGCAAAATGAGTATCAATGACACTCAAAACATTTCTGCGGCCCATCTCCCTCGGAAATGTGGCAGTCCACACAGAGACCATGAAGTTTCTCGTAACCATCGTCACCCTTGTGACAGATGGCACATTTTTTTTCTCTCTCCGGGTTATTCTTCTTATGATGACACTGGATACACTGCATTCCAAGGTCTTCATGTGTTTTATGAGAGAATTTTACTGCACCGAGCTGGCTTTTGAGGGGTGAGACGCCGTCAGCAGCTTTACCATACCTGGTTGTTTTAGTGATTTTAACAACATCGGGGTACTTATTTCCTGTTGTCCATGGGTCTAACGAACAGGAAACCGTGAACAGCGCAACCATCAGTGCAATGGAGTACGCGATAAAACGATTAAAATTCACAATTCTCCTCCGTACCTGTTTTACCCCATTGGGGACCGGTATTGCCCTTATTCAATACTGGTAATTTTTTAAATCCGGATTGTACCTTGAATAAATCTCTGACGAAAATCCATTCAATATATGAATACATAATATCTTTAAAATGAATGGATAAATGTCAATTTTTTTTTATATATTCTGCTTTATGGTTCTTGTTTTATTTTCAACTTTTAATTCCGCAATAACTTTTTGGCCTGAACCGTCTCTACGCACTGTTTTTTTATGCCAATTTAGACAGAACTAATTATTATGTCATTTTTGACATATTTGTATTACGCTGAAGGCATTACAGGCTGAGAATGTAGCAAAAAAACGGAGTTAGACGACACTTTAAGTCGTCATTGGTTTCACGAGAATAGAAAGTCTTACTAGAAGGATTTTTTTGAATTCGAGAGTTAATACAGAAATACAGAAAAAATTTCACACAGGCGGAGAAAAACTTCCCCCGACTTTGCAATATTTAGTGGGCCTCTTCCCAGTTATTTCCCCACCCGACATCGACAGTAACGGGCACGGTCAGCTCAAGGGCATTTTCCATCAGCTCAACAACCAGGGACTCCACTTCTTCCTTTTCATTGCAAGGGACCTCAAAGACGAGCTCATCATGAACCTGGATAATCATCTTTGTGCGCAACTTTTTCTCCTTGAGTTCACGGGCAATACTGATCATGGCCAGCTTGATAAGGTCTGCAGAGGTCCCCTGTATGGGGGTATTGATGGCAACCCGCTCGGCCCCCTCGCGCCTGAAAATCGTATCCGAATTAATTTCAGGCACCATGCGGCGGCGCCCCAGGAGGGTCTGCACGTAGCCGTGACTCCGGGCGAACTCAATGGTCTCCTCGGTATAGGCCTTGAAACCGGGATAGGTCTCAAAGTAGAGACGGATAAACTCTCCCGCCTCCTTTACGCCGATATCAGCCTGCCGGGAAAGCCCAAAGGGAGAGACACCGTAAATGGTAGCAAAATTGATAATCTTTGCCTGGCGACGCATTTGGGGGGTCACCTCATCAAGACCGACTCCAAAAACCGATGATCCGGTCATGCTGTGGATATCGATTCCTTCTTTGAATGCCTTGAGCATGTTCTCATCGCCGGAGAGATGAGCCGCGAGGCGCAACTCGATCTGGGAGTAATCCGCTGCCAGGAGCAAATGCCCCTTTTCTGCCACAAATCCCCGGCGGATATTTTTCCCGAACTGGTCACGAATGGGAATATTCTGCAGGTTAGGGTCAGAAGAAGAGAGACGCCCCGTGGCCACAACAGTCTGGTTGTATGAGGTATGGATCCTGCCGGTACGGGGATTAATCAGTTTCGGCAGGGTATCTATATAAGTAGACTTGAGCTTGCTGTGGGTACGGTAGGTAATGAGATAATCAATAATGGCATGATGCCCCTTAAGTGCCTCGAGAACAAAACTGTCCGTGGAAAAACCTGTTTTGGTCTTTTTCACCGGCTTCAGGCCCAGCTTATCGAAAAGAACAACTGAAAGTTCACGGGTTGAATTGATATTGAAGTTCTGTCCCGCCTCGTGGTAAATTTTTTCTTCGACCTCCTGGAGGTGCCGGTCATTTTCCACGGCAAGGCCCTGGAAATGCTCTACATCAATGAAAACACCGGTCCGTTCCATCTCTGCCAGGACTTCCATGAGTTTCATCTCCACGTCAAAAAAAAGTTTTTCAAGGCCTTCCTTTTCAAGGTCTTCTTTAAATATTTCATAAAGACGAAAGGTAATGTCGGCATCCTCGATGGCGTAGTCAGCAAGTTTTTCCAGGGGCACCTCGGACACAGGGATGGCACTCTTTCCCGTTCCCGTCAGTTCCTTGAAACTGGTTGTTTTGTAATTCAATAAACGCATGGCCAGGTCATCGAGATTATGCCGGCGGTCACCAGGGCTGAGGAGATAGCTGGCAATCATGGTATCAAAATAGATACCTTTCATATCGACACCGTTCCCCTTTAAAACGATATAGTCATACTTAATATTCTGCCCGATTTTTCTGACAGAAGCATCTTCGAGAAGAGGCCTGACAAATTCCATGGAGAGGCCGGGATCGATATACTCCTCGCTGAAAAGCCCCCTGCTGATCATGGGGAGGTACCAGCCCGTAGCCGGAGCCGTGGAAAAGGAAATCCCCACCAGTTCAGCTTCCATTGCCGCAAGGGAGGTTGTTTCCGTGTCTACAGAGACTTCTCCCTTCGCCCTGACTTCAGAGACCATCTCCTTAAGATCACCTTCAGTACGAATAATGCGATAGTTCTTTTTTTCCGCCATGACAGCGGCATCGGGCTCCCCGCCGCTGAAATAATCGCGAACGATACCCCGCATCTCCAGCTCTTCGAAATAATCACGCACCGCCGTGGCTTTCATAGACGAAAGGTCCTGCTCTTTCAGGGGAACTTCAACGGGGACATCCCTCCTGATGGTCACAAGGTCCCTGCTCAGATAGGCAGTCTCGCGGTCTTCTACGATCATTTCCTTCTGTTTACCCTTCAGTTCATCTATATGTTCATAGAGATTATCCAGGGACCCGTATTTGCTGACAAGCTTCAGGGCGGTTTTTTCACCAATGCCGCGAATACCGGGGATATTGTCTGATGAATCCCCCATCATGGCCATGTAATCGATGACCTGTTCCGGTGCAATCCCGAGCTTGTCAATAATACCCTGCCGGTCATAGTAGACATGTTCAGAAACACCCTTAACGTTTGCATAAATCGTCACATTCTCATCAACAAGCTGGTAGGCATCCTTGTCACCAGTAACGAGAACCACTTCAAGATCTTTCCCTGCATAACGTTCTGCAACTGAGCCGAGGATATCATCAGCCTCATAGTCAGCATGCTCAAGATGAGGGAGCCCCATGAGATGTACCATCTTTTTGATTTCCTCCACCTGGAAGCGCAGGTCATCAGGCATTTTTTGACGGTTTGCCTTGTATTCAGGGTACAGGTTAAAACGAAAAGACTTTTCAGGAGGGTCAAAGGCCACGGCAAGAAAATCAGGCTTTTCTTCAGTCACAAGGCTGTAAAGCATACGGGCAA
>CAZHNW010000176.1:0-6145 GCA_964534225.1 uncultured Leptospirales bacterium
CAGGTGGGGCAACTATGCTTAGATTTTTAAAAAATCTTTGGGACAGCAGTGATATAATTATATTGTGAATAAAAACGCAAAGAAAAAACAACAATAATTTATATTTTGATTTTTGACAATAAATCAAAATAAGGAACAATTAGAATGAACTTAAA
The DNA here is from genome assembly GCA_964534225.1 of uncultured Leptospirales bacterium. Classification (GTDB taxonomy): domain Bacteria; phylum Spirochaetota; class UBA4802; order UBA4802; family UBA5550; genus CAZHNW01. Next base: position 156 of record CAZHNW010000176.1, read on the forward strand.
TAACCTTGAAAAGCATATAGATAATAAAATCTTGGAACGTGGAATAGATTATTATGAAATCGGTTGTGTTATAGACCTTGTTGAGCTGAAAAACGGTAAGTGGTCGGCAAAGGTAGAAGGTACTGAGGTTTACAATGTCACTGTTGAGATAGAAAATAAAGAAATCACCGGTTCATTCTGTGACTGCCCCTATGACATGGGGCCTGTGTGTAAACATGAGGTTGCGGTTTATTTTGAATTAAAAGATATGATCAACGGGGAAAAACCGGACAAAAGAAGTGTTGAAACCAGAGATTCAAAGTTAAAAAAACTTCTTGATGGTCATGATGCTGATGAATTAAAGAAAGTCATTATAGATAAAGCTATTGATGATGAAAAATTTTATAATTATCTGACATTATGTTTCAGTAAAAATGATCAGAAAGAGAGCAGGGGATATTATAAAAAATATATAAAATCGTCACTCAATGCAATAAGCGGAAGGCATGGTTTCATCGATTATTACCGGGCTGGCGATGCGGCAGATCTGGGATTTGAACTCCTTGATGACGCCCGGAAACTTCTTGGCAGGAAACAATACGAAGGGGCAATGAATATTGCCCAGGCGGTAATTGAAGTCTTTGTTCCAAGTCTGGGTTATACTGATGATTCAGCAGGCGGGCAGGGTATGGTCATTGAAGACGCTTTTGAAATACTTTTTGATGCTGCAGAAAATGACCTGCCTGATGAACTGAAAAAAAAGACATTTGAGTATTATCTAAAGCAGTCAAATAAAAATGTATACGATGACTATGGCAGCTGGCAGGACCTGTTTATTGAACTTGCACTCCTTGCATCTACTTCTGAAAAAGAAATTAACAGGCTGCTTGAATCCGTAGAAAAAATCATTGAAGATGAATCAAAAGGTGAATCTTTTTCCAGGTATAAACTGGAAAAATACTGTATGATTAAATATCATCTTCTTTTAAAGCTTAATGACAGTGATCAAGCGGAATCGTTTTTCGAGACATGCATAAAGTTTCCTGACTTTAGAAGGATGAGATTTGAGAAACTGTTAAAGAAAAAGGATTATAAGGGTATTGTTGACCTTGCTTTTGATGGAGAGGAGAATGACGAGCAATATGCTGGACTGGTGCATGAATGGAAGGAGTGGCGTCTGAAGGCTTATGAAAAGATGAAAGACAGTGAAAATATTGAAAAACTTTCCCTTGAGATGATTGTAGAATGGAATGAATTGAAATACTATGAAATTTATAAGAAGATATGTAAAAACAAAAATTGGGATAAAAAATATAAAGCCCTCAAGAAAAAACTTAATGATGATGGCATGAACGGCTTCAATAATATTTTAGCGGATATTCTGGTTAAGGAAAAAGAATTTCCGGAACTGCTGGAGATTCTGAAAAAAAATCCCTTTTATGTCGAATCTTATCAAAAGCATTTTTTAAAAACTCATCCTGAAGAAATATACAGCCTGCACATGGTAAATATAAGAGAGGAAGCCAGAAAATCGGATAATCGTAAAAGGTATAAGTCAGTATGTCAAAGCATCAGAAAACTTATGAAAATTGGTGGAATAGAAGAAGGAAAAGTATTAATTAATGAATTCAAAAAGAACTTTTACAGGCGTCCCGCATTTTTGGATGAGCTTTCTAAATTGAAACCATGAACCATAAAATAATAAAACAAGAAATTAAATTTTTCGTGTGGATCTCTGTCAACTATTTAAGAACCAGGGAGAAAAAGAATTGAAAAAACTACTTAATCAAATCGACGAACTACAAAAACAGATAAACAACATGCGTCCCCTGGACAAAGAAACGGTCATCTCACTTAAGGAATATTATAAAATCGGCCTTACCTGGTCAAGTAACGCTCTGGAAGGCAACACTTTGACTGAGTCAGAAACAAAGGTTGTTGTTGAAGATGGTCTCACCATTGGAGGCAAACCTCTAAAAGATCATTTTGAGGCAAGCGGTCATGCCAGCGCTTATGATGAGATGATGAATATGACACAAAAAAAAACTATTGCTGAAGAAGATATCCAGAAATTGCACCAGTTATTTTTTATAAAGATTGATGATAATAATGCCGGAGTATATCGTAAAAGCAAAGTTTTTATTTCCGGTTCAAAATATCCCCTTCCAAATCCTGAAAAGGTTCCGGAACTAATGAAGGAATTTGTGAAAAATATCGGGAAAAATAGAACAAATGAACACCCTGTGATTTTTGCCGCAAAAGTCCATCTTGAATTTGTCTTTATTCATCCTTTTATAGATGGAAATGGAAGAGTAGCCAGGCTCCTAATGAATCTTCTGCTTTTACAGGAAAGATATAATATAGCTCTGATTCCTCCTGTACATCGCCTTGAATATATTTCTTCAATTGAAAAGGCCCATGAGAACAATAATGAATTTCTTGAATTGATTGCCAGATGCGTTTATGAAACACAAAAAGACTATATACGGATGATGAATATATGAAAGACAACCCAATATTTATTGAAGACCACATCTCCCAAATACCAGCATTACAGTTACTTGCCAATATGGGTTATACATATCTTACACCCTATGAAGCACATAAACTTCGCAATGAAAGAACATCAAATGTTATTGTCCCTGGCCAGAATATTTTTCCTCTCTAAGCCAGAATAAATTTCTAGGCAGGAGCCAACAGGGCTAAACATGAAAAGAATTGATTTTTTGTTAATCTTTTTTTATAATTACTGTTTAGAATATTAAAAATATCGCTTCGCCTGGAGAAAAAATAATGCTCAAAAAAATAAGTAAAACTTTACTCTTTGCCTACAAAGACGCTTCATATGAGAAAAAGAGCCTCGCCACGGCACTTCTCTACTTTACAATGGCCCTGATGGCCGTCATTTCGATTCTCTTTTTTATCATTCTCACCCTCAGCCCCGGGGTGCTCTTTACAGCGGGCCCCGTTATCGGAAGCCTCCTGGCAGTGAGCCTGTCTGTTATTCTCATTCTTCGTTCAGGAAGATACAACTTCGCGGCAAACCTGCTCTGTTCCACCGTCTTTATTGTTCTTACCGCCGCTCTCTATGGAAAAGGGGTAAAGCAGCCCTACACGGTATTCTCTTCGAGCATCTATTTCCTCATAGCCGCGGTGATACTTGCCACTCTCTTCTGCCACCGCTATATTGTCATAGCCTGGACAGGCATAACAACAGTGAATATCATCGCCCTTTTCTTTTTTATAAAAGATTCTCTCTCACCAAAAGAACTCCAGGCGGCAACGACAGGAATGATATATTCATCAACATCGATCATTCTCACGATAGTGGTAACCCTGCTTATCCATCGAATATTTACCGGGGCCCAGAGACTCCTGAAAGAAGAGCTGACCAAAAACAACGAACAGTATACTATTATAGAAAAACTTTTCCTTTCCGCAAGCAGTACATCAAAGGAACTTTCAACACTCTCACACAGCCTCTCCTCAGCCTCGGAAACTTTTCTCGAATCATCACAACACCAGGCCGCGTCAATCGAAGAGATCACTTCTTCAATAGAAGAGATCACCGCGGGCATGGAGAGCATGGCGGGATCCTCTGTAGACCAGATGAATACCATGGACAACCTTGTTGGTGAAATCGAAAACATGTCACAGATAACCGGCGACGTGGGAAGCATAACACAGGAAACACTTGATGTTTCCAATGATATTGCCACCAGGGCCCGTACCGGTGAGGAGTCCCTGAAAATGATGAATGCCAGTCTCAGTAAAATCGTTACCAGCTCACAGGACATCACCAACATAATCAGCATCATCAGTGACATCTCTGAACAAATCAATCTCCTTTCGCTTAACGCCTCCATCGAGGCGGCCCGAGCCGGCGATGCGGGAAGAGGCTTTGCCGTTGTCGCCGACGAGGTATCCAAGCTGGCTGACCAGACCGCCGCCAGCATCAAGGAGATCGACACCCTCATCAATGTAAACAATGAAGAAATCAGCAGCGGTATGTCCAATGTCATGGAGGTCATCGAGACAATCAGCGGCGTTATGGAAGGGATTGAATCCATTGCTGAAATGATGAACAAAACCACTGAGTACGTGGCCGCCCAGATTTCTGTCAATTCAAGTGTTAATGATGAAGTTGACAACACGCGGGCCAAATCCCAGGGCATCAGCACCTCAATCGAAGAACAGAAAGACGCCATCAACGAAATCATGAAGGGTATCGCCGAGATCAACGAGGCAAACCAGATGACCGTCACTGAATCTGAAAAAATCACAGACGACGCCAATAAAATTACCGATCTTTCAGACAGCCTGGAGTCAACCATCAGCATCATTGACAGGTAAAGGTTCTCCCATAAATCAATTGACACCTTCTACCCTGCGGTAATAGTGAATATTCTTTCAGGATATCCCCGCCGCAGGGGCGCACCCTTTCTCCCCGGGGCTTTTTTTACATGGGGGGGGGAAGTTAAAACAAGGACGAGACCATGACACCAACGGCACAGGAAATAACAGACCAGGAGATAATCAACGCGGCAGCCCGCTTCGCCCGTGAAGAAATGAGCCGCCTTCAGCCGAGTCACGGCTGGGACCATGTAGAGCGTGTCCTGAGAAATGCCGAACACATTGCAGAGACCGAACCGGTGGCAGACCTCTTTATCATTCGCACCGCAGCGATACTTCATGACATTGCCCGTGAGGAACAGGACCGCTCAGAGGGTAATATCTGTCACGCTGAACGGGGAAGTGAAAAGGCCCGCATCTTTCTCAGGGAAAAGGGACTCGACGAGGAGAGAACCGAACATATTGCGCGCTGCATCCTCACCCACCGCTTTCGCAACAGCCATGTTCCCGAAACAATCGAAGAAAAAATACTCTATGACGCGGACAAGCTCGATTCAACCGGCGCTGTCGGTATCGGCCGCGCCTTTCTCTTTGCCGGCGAGGTGGGGGCGCGCCTGCACAACCCGGAGGTTGACATCCGCCACACCGAATCATACAGCTGCGAAGATACCGCCTACCGTGAATACATTGTCAAACTGCAAAAGATAAAAGAAAAAATGCTGACCCGCGAAGGGCGCCGCATCGCCCAGGAGCGGCACCGCTTTATGGAGGAATTCTTCGCCCGCCTTACCGACGAAGTCCTCCACGGAAGGTAGGAGAAAACAGCTAATCTACAGCTCACAAAAGCCTTTCAGTTAAAAAGAGACCTGTTTTCAACTACCGCATTTACCGCGACAAAGGCCGCACAACACGAGTCAAAAAGAGCAAAAAACTTCTTGACTGCACCACTCTTTTTTATCATAAAAAATCCGGTTCAACTCTATAGCAGTCAATGAACAAAATATCATTTTGTTCACTACTGAACTCTCTCCACAGCGGGAGAAACCCGCGTCTTTTACCAGGACGTAACACAAATCATATTGGAGGATTTTATGAAACGTTTTTTCCCATCCTGGGCTTCCCCGGGCAAACTAATGGTTTTAACAATTGCACTGCTCTTTGCTTTCAGCCTCATCGGCTGCGGCGGTGGCGGCTCAGGGACTACCGACAATAGCAACCCATCCGAAACAGTTGATGAATCGGGCGCAACCAACGATGACGGCACCTGGTCACTCTGGAAAAGCAATGATATCATCGGCAGATATTTCACCCTTGATTTCGATGATGACCTTCGTAAAGGGTCAGGCATCAACTACATCTATCGCTTTAAAGACGGAAAACTCTACATGTACATGCAGCTCGATTCTGACCCCGACACACTCTACACCATGAATCTTGATGGCGATGACTACACCTACAACAGCACAACAGGGGATCTTACCTGCGGGCTCTTTGACAAATCTGTTCTGAAACAGAATAGCGACAAGGCATCTCTTGTTTTTTTTAACAAAGAAATGGCTCCCTGGGATAACCGCGCGTGGCACTATTTTAACCTCGACAAGATGGAAACCCTTGACGCAGAGATACAGCAGGTAGATGTCGCTGCTGTTCAGGCCCTT
>CAZHNW010000177.1:0-5865 GCA_964534225.1 uncultured Leptospirales bacterium
TTCGGTGGTGATAATTGCCGCCATGGCAGGGTTAATGTCGTGGCGGGCATAGACGTCACGGTGTTTCTGGAAAACCGGTATGTCATATTTTTCAATGAGGGAACCGACGCGGAGAATATTGTCTTCCATTTTTGATTCCATAAGTCTTATACATTGAACCTGAAGCTGATGATGTCACCGTCTTCGACGATATAGTCTTTTCCCATGACGAGAAACTTCCCCGCCTTTTTGACCGCCTCTTCGCTGCCGAGTTCGGTCAGGTCAGCGTATTTCATAACTTCCGCCCTGATAAAACCCCTTTGAATGTCAGAGTGAATGACACCCGCCGCCTCGGGGGCGGTGGAACCGATACGGAGAAGCCACTGTTTTACCTCGTCTTCGCCCACGGTGAAATATGACATGAGTCCCAGGGATTTCATAGCCAGTGCAGAGAGCCTGCTCAGGGCGGATTCGGTGATGCCCGCCTCTTCCATGAATTCTTTCTGTTCTTCTTCTGTTTCGAGGAGGGCGATTTCATGCTCGAGTTTGACCGGTACCGTCATGATGTCAATTTCCTGTGAGGTAAAGGTTTCGGCAATGCCGGTAATAATTGTCTCATCACCGATTTCATCTTCGCCGGTATTGAGGACAACCAGCATTTTTTTGAATGTCATAAAGGGATATCCTGATATCAGGAGGCGCTCTTCATCGGTTATTGCAAGGGTCCGCAGGGGAAGGTCTTCTTCGAGGTGTTCCCTGAAGCGGTTCATCAGGGCCTCTTCTTCTTTGAGGCGCGGGTCTTCTTTCTTTTTGCGGTCACGTTCAATTCTCTCAAGGCGTTTTTCGATAAAGAGAAGGTCCTGGAGACAGAGCTCACCGTTGACTGCTTCGATGTCGCGCCGGGGATCAAGGTCACCATTTACATGGTAGACGGATTCGTCTTCAAAGGCGCGAACCACGTGGAGAAGGGCATCTGAATCGGCGATTTCCCGAAAGAGGGTGTTTTCTTTGTCCGTGCCGGTCTCAAAGCGGGGCAGGAGTTTCAGGTCGATGCGCGCGGGGGCCTCTTTTTTCGGTGAATACATGGAAACGAGCCGGTCAAAGCGCGTGTCACGGATTTCAGCGATGCCCGTCAGGGGCTTCTGGGGGTCGATGACCGTGGCGGACAGGTCCGTTCCGGAAAGGAGTTGAAAGAGGAGTTTCTTCCCCGTCTGGGGAAGTCCGATAATGCCGAGTTTCATGATGTCTCCGGTGAGAGTGATTGGGCGCCGTGATGTCAGCGGGGATGCCCGTCTCTGGTAGGCATGTGTATTTTTACCGGAAAAACGTCAAGGGAAAATTATAAAGATATTTTTTCTCAGGAGTTTTTTGTCTGTTCCGCCAGCTGGTTCAGCTCATGGGAAATACGGTTGATGTTCTGTGTTGAATCATGTATCCTCATGGCAAACTGGACCAGGTCCTGCGCCTGTTTGGCGATTTCTGCTGTGCCGCGGCTCGATTCATCAGTGGCGAGTTTCTGTTCGTTGGTGGAATTTTCGATGGTACGGCTTGATTCATGGACCTTTGTGTTCAGGTTTCTTATGGTCTTGATGGTAAGGTCGATGTCACCGATAAGGGTCCCTACCTCGAGTATTTCATTGCGGATGCTGTCGATCTCGTTTTTAAGGTTATGCATGATGTCCGATGACTGGTTGATCAGTCCCGTTGAGTCTTCGATAAGGGTGTCATTGTCACGGATGATTTTTTCGATTTCACTTGAGTTCTGCGTGGTTGCTTCTGCGAGTTTTGATATTTCATCGGCAACAACGGCAAAACCCTTTCCCGCGTCACCGGCACGGGCCGCCTCGATGGAGGCATTGAGGGAGAGCAGGTTGACCTGGTCGGCAATGTCATTGATGACCTGGACAAAGTTTGACATTTTCTGGCTCTGCTCCCTCAGTTTCATGAAACGGTCCTGGGTTGTGGTAATCTGTTCCGAGGACTGGCCGGAAAATTCCGTAACGCGCCCCAGGGTTGCGTTGATGGCCTCGGAACTGCTCTGTGTCTTGTCATTGACACTTTTCAGGTCTTCTACTGACTGCACGGTAATGTCCAGTTCCTCGAAAAGGGAACGGGCAATATTGGAGATTGACTCGGAGTTCGATGCCAGTTCTTCAAGGGAGGCGCTGATTTCCTCGAGAGAAGCCGCCTGGTGTTTTGATACGTCATTCATTTCAGTGGCGACATCGTCCTGTTCATTGGACTCCTTCTGCAGCATGCCAATGGACTTGATAATTGCCTCGATGACGGTGTTGAGGCTCGAGAGATTTCCCTTGGCTTCGTTTTCTTTCTCGATGGCAAGTTCAAGGAGTTTGCGGGTTGCTTCCGCACCGGCGGAAATGCCGATACCCACCATGAAGTAGAGTATATAGCGAACCAGGAGATTGCTGGCGGGCCCCCCGGGAATGAGCTGCGGTTTGAGAATAAAGAGGCCTGTCTGCGAAAGAATGACAAGAAAGAGGGCATAGAGAGACATCTTGCGGTCGAAGTAGAAGACACTCAGTGCCAGGGCAATATAATTGGTGGCAAAAAGTTCACTGGCACCGTAAAAGGAGAAGGTAAAGATCCAGAGACAGAGCATGACCCCTGTCATAGTTGAGTAGGCAGACCGTTTTTTGCCCCTGAATTTTTTTGCCAGAAGTGCGGTCAGGCCGAGAATCACCGAAACAAGAGAGAATTCGATGGCTATGTCGGTGTAGGTGAGGTATTTTGATCCCTTGCCTGTTGCCTTGATAAGTGTAACCGCCACGTTGGCGATCAGCATAATGGTCAGAAAGGCCCTGATCATGCGGCGGTTGTTTGCCGCCAGGACCTCGCTGAAGATTGCGGTCTGTTCCAGGTTGCCTGTTGCTGAATCTAAGTTCTTTTTGTCTGCCATTTTACTACCCTGATACTGAATTATGGCATGTCACTGCTTTTTTTCTTTGCTTACCTGGTGCAGCTATGCCTTTTATGTTTTTTATATATGTAAAACCGACACGATGTCGATTTTTTTTTCTTCATGAAAATGTTTCATGCAACAACACTATATATTAGGGCATTTATCTGTCATGCAGAATTTGTTTTGTCACCTAAAAAAGGGGAAAGTCCTTTATCGTGGGTGAATATAAACTCAGTCAACTGCATGACAGCAGAACCTTTTTTTAGAGTTGACATGAGAGACAAAAATAAAAACGTTGAGGGTGAAACAAAAAAACGAGGAAACTCTCATGACACAGAAAACACTTCCCTTCAGCGGGGAACAGCTGCAGAAAATAACCATTGAATATCCCACTCCCTTTCATATATATGATGAGAAGGCAATACGTGAAAACGCCCGCGCCCTTGTTGACGCTTTTTCATGGGCACCTGAATTCAAAGAATACTATGCCGTTAAAGCGGCGCCTAATCCCTGGTTGATGAAGATACTGAAAGAAGAAGGTTTCGGCGCCGACTGCAGTTCCCTGGCGGAACTGGTCCTGGCTGAAAAAACAGGTATTACCGGTGAGAATATCATGTTCACCAGTAATGATACCCCTGCAGAAGAATATATCCACGCCCAAAAGCTCGGGGCCATCATCAACCTCGATGATGTGACCCATATCCCTTTTTTTATTGAACACGCGGGCCTTCCTGAGATCGGCTGTTTTCGCTACAATCCCGGCCCGTTACGTGGAGGCAATGCCATCATCGGGACCCCTGAAGAGGCCAAGTACGGCTTTACCCGGGAACAGCTCTTTGACGGCTACCGGGATCTGCGAGACCGGGGGGTAAAACGCTTCGGGCTGCACACCATGATCGCATCCAACGAGCTTGACAAAGAATACTTCGTGGACACGGGGAAAATGCTTTTCGAACTGGTCATTGAAATTTCACGGGAACTCGATATCGATTTCGAGTTCATTAACCTTGGCGGCGGTTTCGGCATACCCTACCGGCCCGAAGAAGAGCCCGTAGACATGGCCTGGGTGGGAGAGGCGATTCGCCGGGCCTACGAGGCAACTATTGTGCCCGCGGGACTCGATCCCTTGAAAATATACATGGAAAGCGGCCGTATGATTACCGGCCCCTACGGCTACCTTGTCTCAAGGGTTCTCCATAAGAAACAGACCTATAAGAACTACGTCGGGCTTGATGCATCCATGGCAAACCTGATGCGCCCGGCACTCTATGGCGCCTATCACCACATTACCGTTGTTGGAAAAGAAAACGCCCCCCTCGACCATGAATACGATGTCACCGGTTCACTCTGTGAAAACAATGACAAGTTCGCCATTGACCGCATGCTCCCTGAGATCGAGATCGGTGATCTCCTGGTGATCCATGATGCCGGGGCCCACGGTCACGCCATGGGGTTCAACTACAACGGCAAGCTCCGATCCGCTGAACTGTTGCTCCGCGAAGACGGCTCCGTAACAGAGATCAGGCGGGCGGAGACCCTGGATGATTATTTTGCCACCCTTGATTTTTCAGGCCTGGGTGATTGATGGAAGTCTATCTCCTGCGGCATACATCCGTGGCGGTGGAGAAACATTTCTGTTACGGCATATCCGAGGTGCCCCTGGGTGACACCTTCCCGCAGGAAGTAGCGGTGGTAAGGGATAAACTTCCCCCCAACATCGAAGACTTTCACATCGCCAGCAGCCCCCTGCAGCGCTGCCGCCTTCTGGCGGAAGAGCTTGCGGAAAATTTTATCATCGACGAACGTCTCATCGAATTCAATTTTGGTGCCTGGGAACAGAAATCCTGGAAGAATATCAGCCGCGACGAGTTTGCCGCCTGGACCGCCAATATCGCTGAAAACCGGGTCCCCGGGGGAGACCGCCTCGACGAGTTCCAGGAGCGTGTTGTCTCCTTCTGGCATGATCTCATCGAGGCGGGGCATGAAAAGGCGGTGCTGGTGGCCCATACCGGCACGATACATGCACTCCTGGCGTATCTTCTTCACATGCCCCTGAAGTACATGTTCACCCTCAATGTTGATTTCGGGGGGCTATCCCTTGTGGGCAGGGAACGGGGCCGCTTCCTGGTGCAGTATATTAACCGTTAATAGAAAAAAATGCGTGAAAAGCGCCCCCTATATAAAAAATGTGGATTCCCCCCTTTTCATTTTTCATGTTTTTTAGTATATTGTTGACCGAAAGCCCGATCGGGCTTTTTCTCTTGCATGATTATACAGGGTTTAATACCCTGTCCGCCAGTATTTCATCATAGTGAAAAAAAATTACAGCTATTGATGTCAATTGCAAGTGCCGTTATGAAAATTCTGTCTCATTGCGGCAAAAAGGAAGATCAAGGAGGAATTTAATGAAGAAAAGACTTATACTTGCAGCAGTTTTTATCTTTGCCGGTGCACTTGCCCTGCCCGCCAGGAGTTACAAGGTAGTCAATAATTTCCCCACTGGGGAATATGTCTATATCAAGCCGGCAAACAGCAACCTCTGTCTCGGGGTAACGAATTCTCGACGCAGCAGCAAGCTCGAACTGAGGACATGTAGAGGTTCAAGCGCACGATGGAAGTTCGTACGTGTCGGTAACGGTAAATATAGACTGAAATCAGCCAGGGGCGGTTACCTGAAAGCAAAGAACAGCAGAAAAAGGGGTTCACGTTTTAGAAGATCCGGTTCAGGTACTACCGTGAAGTTTCTCGTAAAAAATGGTTCAACCTTTCATATCAAAAAGGCTTATGGAAAACGTGTCCTCGATGTCTCCGGTGGTAAAACACGCAGGCGCGGAGCTGACATCTGCCTGTGGGATTTTCACGGCAAAAAGAACCAGCAGTGGCGGGTCTACCTGGTCAAAGACAGAAAGTATTTCACTGCTGTCCCAAAGATTTTTTAAAAATCTAAGCATAGTTGCCCCACCTGA
>CAZHNW010000178.1:0-3627 GCA_964534225.1 uncultured Leptospirales bacterium
GCCGCAGTATCCCTCGATGCTTTCTTCTTTCGGGGGTGAGGCGATGGAGCGGTAGTACCTGTCAAGATGCAGGGCAGTCACCTCAGGCGCGCCTTCAACTTCCCCCTCTATCTCTTTTAATCCCGCCCGGTACCGGTGGTAGGCCTCGCCGTGAATCAGCAGGGTGAGCATGTCCGTTGAAATCTCCTCGTCAGTCATGTGGTCTTCGAGGCTGTGGAGAAACATGGCCATGGCAAGGCTGCGGCGCAGGGGGGGGAAGTTAAAGTTCCCGGTTTTGCCGGTTTTTTTCCCCAGGTGCATGAGAATGGTCCACGCCGGGGCATAGTAGTTCCTGAAGATATCCATTTCGTCACCGATGGAAATACCCGCGTACCTCATCAGAAAGATCAATGCCGGCGCCTGTTGCGAAGGGGGAAGTGACCGGCAGAGGAGGGTGATCTCCCCGTTGAGGTCCTTCTTCAGGAGGTACGGCTCAGAGCCTTCATCGATTTTTACGGGACCGAAATCAAGGGAACGGTATTTTTCGATAATTGAATTCATCACGTCACATGAATATTTGAAAAAATCAGGATGTCCATTAAAATTTAGTAATAATTGATATAATACTTTGGTGTAAAATAAGTGAAGGGATAAATACTGATTAAAATTATCGGTCTTGATGCAAAAAATTCTTTAAAAATGGAATTTTTTATGTCATACTATGGAGCAAAATAAAGGTGAAAGAAAACGGCGAGGGTACCCCAATGACAGAGATGAGAGTAAAACGGATTCCGAAAAATCCCGTTCTTATCGTTGAAGATTCAGAAGAATTCCAGGTCCTTTTGGAGGGATTTCTCGAAGAGATGGGTCTTGAAACAAGGCTTGCCGAAAACGGCCAGGAAGCCCTTGAGCTGATAAAAGCTCAGGAGTTCTCCATCTATATCGTTGATCTCATGATGCCCGTCATGGACGGTAAAACCTTTATCCCTCTTCTGAAAAAGAAACAGCCCGAGGCGATCATTGTTGTGCAGTCCGGTATTGATTCACCCGAGTCCATTATCGAGATCATGAAACTGGGGGTCTTTGATTACATCATCAAACCCATTGATCCCGCACTTTTTCGTGATACCATCGACAAAGCACTGGAGTTCCGGTATCTGAAAGACATGGAGACCTACCAGAGCATGAACGCGGGGAAAAAGATCCGCAACCAGCTCGACTGGCTCAACTATAAAGAACTGCGGCGTTTGAAAGACCGTGATTACGCCAGCATCAAGTCGGTCTATAACCTGCGCACCACCATGAACCAGGGCGCGGGTATCGGCGCGATTATCTCCATGCTTGATCTTTTGAAGGGATCCATTGAAGAGAAAGAAGACAAATACCTGGTGCCCAGAGATATCATGGATTTTATTTTTGAAAACAATGACTATCTCCGTATGCAGGTGAACGGACTGGTCGAGGTTTCTGAAATTCTTGAAAATGAGATGTCAACGGAAAAAGTCAGCAGTTCCCGGGTTATTGACCTGGTCAATACCATTATCGATAGAATCGAGCCTCATGCTGCTTCCCGTGATTTGAAATTTACACGCCCTCAACTCGAGGCTAAGGCGCCCTTTGATGCGAACATGGAACGGCTCGATGATGCTATCGGAGAGATGATGATTAATGCCTTCAAATTTGCAAAGCGTGGTTCACGGGTCTATGTCATGGCTCGCATCAGCCGCGGTTTTTTCTGGCTCTCCATTCTCAACGAAGTCGATGAAATGGCAAGGATATCCCCCGAAGATGAAAAGATGGTGGTTGAGCCTTTTTTCAGTATCATGCCGCCCAATGAAACAATTGCCGAAATTGAAAAATTCAGCCTCGGCCTGGGGCTTACTGTTGTTGATAACGTGGCAAAAAAGCATCGCGGCCAGTTCATGATTCACAGCGTAAAAGACCAGACCCGCTCTGATATCAGGGACGGTGTCATGGCGGAATTTCTTATTCCCCTCAGTGAATAGCACCATTCCTGGTAGAATTTGTTAGTTCTAAAAAATAATTTTATTCAGGCCCGGATGCCAGAAAGGCCCAGCTGGCGGGTCGAGGGCATCAAGCCGATTGCCGAATGACTCTGCAGACATTGTATCGAGACAAACGGCGAGAATTCCAGAAGCCAAAAAACCTTCATTTTTTCTTTAATAAATCTTAACAAAATATTTATATTATGTTAACATTTTATGAATGACAGCAGGGCTTTTAATTTTTAATGAGATTTTGTTTTAACATCATTAATAGTAACAGAAATTAGACCTGTTGCATAACGGGCAGAGAGTGACATATCCTCCCCGCCTGCGGCGGGAAGGATAGAATCTTTTCCCTGATTACCAACAAGTCTGATATTTTTTAAAGCAGAGGTTTTATGGAAATTTATCTGGGAGCACTTGTTATTCTTACCCTTCTGGCTGTCTCAGACCTGATGGTGGGAGTCAGCAATGACGCGGTCAATTTTTTAAACTCTTCATTCGGGTCAAAGGTCGCCCCCCGCTTTGTCATCATGATTATTGCCAGTCTCGGTATTCTCGCCGGGGTCACATTCTCCAGCGGTATGATGGAAGTCGCCCGTAAGGGTATTTTCCATCCGAAATATTTTCTCATGCCTGAGCTGATGGTTATTTTTCTGGCGGTGATGCTGACGGATATCCTTCTTCTTGATCTTTACAATACCTTCGGCCTGCCCACATCAACAACGGTTTCCATTGTCTTTGAACTTCTTGGTGCTGCCGTTGCCGTTTCTGTCATTAAGATTATAAACAATCCCGGGGGGAGTGAAAGCCTGGGTGACTACATCAATTCTGCCAAGGCTCTGGCAATCATTTCAGGTATTCTTCTTTCTGTTATTATTGCCTTTCTCATGGGGGCAATTGCCCAGTTTTTTACCCGCCTTATTTTTACCTTTGATTATCGTTCCCGCCTCAAGAAATACGGGGGGCTCTGGGGCGGTGTGGCCCTTTCCCTGATAACCTATTTTATTCTTATCAAGGGGGCAAAGGGCACCAGTTTTATGACTCCCGATATTGTCGCATGGATAAAAACTCACTGGCTCATAATACTTGGTGCCTGCTTTGCTGTCTCTGCCCTGGTGCTCCAGGCCCTGGTTCTTTTTACGAATGTTAATATTTTAAAGCCCATTGTTCTCATCGGTACCTTTGCCCTGGCCATGGCCTTTGCGGCCAATGACCTTGTTAACTTTATTGGTGTGCCCCTCGCGGGCATGAGCGCCTACAAGACCGCCGCGGCCAGTGATGCCCCTCTTTCCATAACCATGTCAGCTCTCCAGGGAAAGACCCTCACGGGAACATGGCTTCTTCTCCTGGCAGGGGGTATTATGGTGGTGACCCTCTGGGTATCCCGCAAGGCCCGCACTGTTACTAAAACTGAAATAAACCTCGGCCGCCAGGATGAAGGCCTTGAGCGTTTCGGTTCATCACCCCTGTCACGGGTCTTTGTCCGCATGTTTTCCGCAGCCTTTAATATTATTAAGGCACCGGTACCGGTTTTTCTCCAGGAAAAAATTGCGGCGCGTTTTGATCTTTCGAATTATAAACCTGAAATGGGCACTGCTGCGAGCCCGCCCTCATTTGACCTGCTGCGGGCCTCTGTTAA
>CAZHNW010000178.1:3637-5663 GCA_964534225.1 uncultured Leptospirales bacterium
GGTGGCCAGCGCCGTAGTTTCTTTTGCCACGTCCCTTAAACTTCCCCTTTCCACCACCTATGTGACATTTATGGTGGCCATGGGTACCTCTCTCGCGGACAGGGCCTGGGGGCGTGAAAGCGCTGTTTACCGGGTAACCGGTGTGCTCACTGTTATCGGGGGCTGGTTTTTTACCGCCTTTATGGCATTTACCGTCGCTTTCGGACTTGCCTTTGCCGTATATTACGGAAAGATTTTTGGCGTCGCCGGCATCATCCTTGTGGGGGGATTTATCATATGGCGCAACCATCACCTGCACCGTACCCGTGAAGATGAATCACGGGAACTCGATGTTTTTAACCTTGAGGATGTGACAGATGCTGATGAGTCGATAAACGTGACTATGACCCACAGCGGCCTTTTTCTTGAAAAGGTGAATGCCATCATGGAACAGTCCCTTGACGGTTTTTTTGCCTGTGACCGTTCAAACCTCAGGGCCGCCCGAAAGGAGGTAAAAAAAGTTCAGAGCTGGGCCAATATCATTATCGCCAACATTTTTAAGACCATGCGCCTGCTGCAGCGAACAGATGCCAGGGATATTACCGAATACGCACAGACAATCGGTTCACTCCAGGAGATTGCCGAAAGCCTGCGGGACATGGTTATGCGTACCTACCTGCATATAAACAACCAGCACAAGGGAATGCTGCCTGTGCAGGTTGATGAAATCCGCGAAGCACGAAAACTCGTTTCTGATATACTTGCAGAGACAGCGGCGGGGCTTTCCCACAAAGAAGGGGCCTCTATGGAGAAATTCTTTGCCATGAATGATTTATTGAGAGAGTACATCAGTTCACTCGATGAGGAACAGATAAAACGAATCCAGGAAGATTCTTCAAAAACCCGTCTCAGTATCATGTATTACGGTCTCATGGGGAATATCCAGAAAATCGCGGATAATACCTGTAAGCTTATCTCGATTTTTCAGCGTACTTTCGATATCAAGAATTAATTTTACGAAGGTGTGATTTTTAACTTACTTCGGTCAGCCCCATTTTCTGTGGGGCTGACTCTACCGTTGTCATTACGACTGCAGAAGTATTTTTGAGCCGGGAATGATGGCGATACGTTTGGTACCCTTTTCAAGATTGGTTTTCTGGATAAGAAAACTTTCACGCGCCTCGGAGTAGAGAAGAAGAATGTCCTGGCTGTAGCCAGTTTCGAATACCTCAACGGGAAGATAAAAGAGGCTCAGTGTTTCAAGGATGGTTTTGATGTTTCTTTGCGCCATGGTACGGGTCATGCTCTCTTCGCGGTAACTTCCCCCGAAAACCCCCAGGCAGCTGACTCCGTAAATACTTTTTTTCAGCAGGTCAGATCTCAGGCTTGAAATGTCTTTCAGTGCCATATCCACGTTTTTTTCCCTGGCCCTGATCATGTGATTGGCCCCGATCCAGACCCTTCCGTTTTTATCAATGCCGCAGAGTATTACCGAAGAACAGGGACCCAGGATGATGTGAAAGGCATTATCCTGGTCGACAACAAAACTCTGGCCCATTTTCAGGGAGATGACTTTTTTATCTTCAAGGGCCATGTTAAAAAAATCAGTTGTCATTGCCTGGTCCATATCCTCTTTTTTAGAAAAGGTTTAAATGGGGAATGTATGAGTATCACTTACATGATCATTTATTTGATTTAATATGTCAAGATGATAAGTTTTCTTCTTTATGGTGATGATGTGCGGAAAGTACCTTTTGGTGTGATTTTGAGAAATTGTTTTGACCTCTCGAGAGAGAATTGCTATTGTGCATCAGTTCTTTACAGAGAAATCAAAAACTGCTTTTTTGTGAAAAGTACATCGAGCTGTGAGACTGATAGAATTTCTTCTTTCCGGTAAATATAAAATGGATGTTTTAGTCCCGTTAACCCGGCAGATTTGATTTTCCTGTTGATTTTACTATCAGGAATTGATTTATGAAATTTAACCGGTTTCGAATATTTTTTTATTATACACCTGTTTTTTCTCTGGTTCTTTTACTCATGTTGC
>CAZHNW010000179.1:0-3947 GCA_964534225.1 uncultured Leptospirales bacterium
TACCGCAGCAAGGCAGAAGGGACTAATGAAGGGTATCGCCATCTCCCTGGCAAGAAGACATTACTATAAAGCCATAAAGATACAACATCTCAGTGAACAGGCAATGGAACAGGCTGTGAATACCGAGGCCTCCGGGACCCATAAAGTCCCTGCAGCACAGCAGGCGGCAAAAGACCTCTCCTTTCTTAAAAAAAAGATTGCCGAGGAAACAGCCGGAAAGGACATCTCCTTTATGCAGGATGTAATGGATAAAATAGACTAATCTGCCGGGGTTCAGGCGCTCTTCTGTTCGATTTCCCGGGCAACAGACTTCAACCAGTCACGCTCCGCATGAAGATGCTTTTCAAGGTAGGTAAGAATATAGGCATGCCCCTCTTTCCCCTCCGCTTCGCGGGAAATCTTTTCTTTGAGGCTTTCGAGTTTTTCAGTAACAACCGTCATTCTTTCTTCGATAAACTGTTCTTTCTGTTCTTCAGAGAGGAAGTCAAAAAACATCAACACAATATCGATATCGAAGTGAATCATGTTCTGGTCGTAGTACTGCTTAAGAAGCTTTTTGTAATGTTTGCGACCCGCGGGAAGTATCTCATAGACATAGCGTTCAGGGTTGCCGCTCTCTTTTTCAGTGCCCACACGTTTTACCCATTCATTATCAACAGCCTTTTTAATGGCATAATAGATGGAGCCGAACTTAATATCCACGTAGTCTTCGAGCCGCTCAACAATTTTTTTCTTTATCTCATAACCGTAAAGATTTCCTTCCATGAGCAGGCCGAGTATGGTGATTTCTATTTTCATATCCCCTTCTCCATTCTTTTAATACCGCAACAGGTTATGCTGTCATCCTGCCACCAGCCGGGTAAATCCAGTAAAAACAGAGGCATTCTACCTGAAAAATACTATAATCTCTATGAGTATACAATATAGCATATTGAAAATCAATAACAATATTTAAATTTTTTTTCTAAATTCTAGAAATTATACAGTTTTTTTTTTATAGATAAGAGGTAAAAAAAGGAAATAAAAACAGCTTTTTCCCGCTGTTTCGAGACTCCCTGAAGAGAATCGAAACAGCAGCCTGTTTTATATCAGCGGCAGAGAACCTTTTTTGCCTTTGCCCTGCTCCATGATTTCATGTAGGAAAGCTGGCGTGCACAGATATTCTTATCTTCCTCAGCCATCATTGAAAGCTTCTTCAAAGTAGCCTGGCATGAAGCACTTGAGGGGCCACAAAGTCGGCATACAAAATCAGAATAGGCTTTACATGAATTGCCCTGAGCACCGGCAAACCCTGTTGACACTGCAACCAAAAAAAATGTGACAATTAATGCCGCCAGAGAGACAGAATACACCTTGAATTTCATTTTTTTCTCCCGTTATTTATTTTTGAACGTAGATATGGCCATTATGGTTCTTTTTGTCAAACGTATATTATTCCCGCCTGTTTTTCCGGCACAGGGCTCAGAGCCTCATGGAAAAACTGCCCATTTTGATGCCTGAAACAGGTCTTTTTACAAAAATTGCGGTCTGCAGGGGCTCAGAGCCTCCCCTTTTTCAGGGGGAGGCTCTGAGCCTGTTTCCCGGGAGAATCTGGTTGACAGGGCCTTTCATCTTCTCTAGCCTGCAGCGACAGGACATTACAGGAGCAGGAACCCTCAGAGAACGGGCAAACTTCCCCCCATGCTGAAAAAAGGAAAAAAATCAATGAAATGTGACGTCACCATAGGCAGGCTGAAAAAGGGAGAAAAAACCAGGATCGTCGCCTTTGGGGATTCCCTCACCCAGGGATGGATGGTCCGCCGGGGCTATGTCGACTTCCTCCATGACATGCTTACGTCACACTACCGCGTTGGCATTGACATGATCAACCGGGGCATTCCCGGCAACACCTCTGACGACGGCCTTGCCCGTATCCGCCGGGACGTTCTCGATAATGAACCCCACTGTGTCATCCTCCAGTTCGGCCTCAACGACGCCTACATGGGCAGCACCCCGGGACGCCTCAAGAAAAACCTCTCCTCGATGATAGAGCGCATAGGCCTTGACACAGGGGCAGAAATACTCCTTGTCACCTCCTGTGCCATCAACAATGAGCATGAAAACCGCATGGCTGAAGAATTCTACCGCGCCATTACCGACCTGGCCGGCGAAAAAGGGCTTCCCCTTGCTGAAATTCATCGCTACTGGCTCGATAAAATTAAAAACGGCACATCCCACAGCGACCTGGTACAGGGCGACATGGTGCACCCCACCGTCGAAGGGTACCGGCTCATGGCTGAAGCCATCATGGAAAAATTTTCATCTTAAAATAATTGTAACTTAATGCCTCCTGTTATATTATTATTAATAGGGGAAGTTCATAACCTCCCTGAGGAGGAAAGAAAACATGCTTTCTGCCGCCAGGGGGCGGCGAGGAAGTCCACGGGTTTTATAAGGAAAAAGTGCTGGATTTTCAGGCATCCGGTACCCAAATGACCTGAAGAACCTGAGGAGAATTAAAATGTCTCAAAAAACCGGAAACAATGACATCTATGACGGTGACCTTCAGCTGAAAACTGAACACCGTGTTAAAAAACCCCATATGTACCGGGTCATTCTGCACAACGACCACTATACCACCATGGATTTTGTCATCGAGGTACTGGTTTCAATATTCCAGATGCCCGCGGCAAAGGCCACGCAGGTAATGCTGGATGTGCACAAGAAGGGCCGGGGAACCTGTGGTATCTATCCACGGGACATTGCCGCAAGCAAGGTGGCCCAGGTCCATGACATGGCCCGTTCGCGGCAGTTTCCCCTCAAATGTTCATACGAGGAAGCATAATAATGGAAATTAACAATCATCTAAACGATATACTGATGGCGGCCTTCAACGAGGCAAAGCAGAAACATCACGAGTTTCTCACCCCTGAACATATCCTCTATTCATCCCTCTTCAGCGAAGCGGGCCAGGAACTGATCGAAGAGACAGGGGGGGAAGTTGAAAACCTTCGCCGCAGCCTTGAAAATTATTTTGACGAGCACATGCCCCGCGTAGAAGACACGGAACCGATCCAGTCCGCGGGCTTCAAGAGCGTCATGGAACGGGCCATCTGGCATACCACTTCGGCACAGAAAACTGAGCTCGACCTGGGAGATGTTTTTGTCGCCATCTTCGACGAAAAAGACTCCTTTGCCTCCTACTTCATGAATAACGAGGGCATGACACGGATGGGCCTTCTGAACTTTATCAGCCACGGCGTCTCCGCCTATGCAGAAAACGATTTCGATGCCGAAGACTTCGAAGAAGACGCCTTCTTTGAAGGTGACATGGACGACATGGAAGAAATAGAAGAAGATACCTCCATAAAGGAAAACAAGGTCATCGAGGCCTTTACGACAGAACTGGTGGAAAAGGCCCGCAGGGGAGAAACAGACCCCCTCATCGGGCGCGAAGACATCATAGAACGGACCGCCCAGGTCCTCTGCCGCCGGGTCAAAAACAACCCCATCCATGTGGGAGAACCCGGCGTGGGCAAAACCGCCATTACCGAGGGCCTCGCCCGAAAAATTGCCGAGGGAGACGTTCCGGGGCCCCTGCGCGACAGCCGCATCTATCAGCTCGACATGGGTTCCCTCATTGCCGGTACCCGTTTCAGGGGCGATTTCGAAGAAAGAATGAAAAAGGTCCTGGCGGAACTGCAGAAAAGGGAAAACGTTATTCTTTTCATCGACGAAATACACACCGTTGTAGGCGCCGGTGCCGTTTCCGGGGGCTCAATGGATGCCTCGAACATGCTCAAGCCCATTCTCTCATCGGGACATATCCGCTGCATCGGCAGCACCACCTACGATGAGTATAAAAAATACTTCGACAAGGACCGCGCCCTGAGCCGGCGCTTTCAGAAAATCGATATCCCTGAACCCACTGTCGAAGAGACCATTGATATCCTCAAGGGACTGCAGAA
>CAZHNW010000179.1:3957-5610 GCA_964534225.1 uncultured Leptospirales bacterium
GAGGAATACCACCATGTCACCTACACCGACGAGGCACTGAAGTCAGTGGTTGACCTTTCCGCAAAATATATCAATGACCGGCACCTTCCCGACAAGGCCATTGACGTCATCGATGAAGCCGGTGCCTTTGCGCGCATGTACCGTGAAGATGATGATGAAATTGTCAGCATCGAGGCCTCTGATGTTGAGCGCATCATTTCAAAGATGGCCAAAATTCCGGAAAAATCAGTCTCCAGTTCAGAGATGACACAGCTCAAGGGCATGGTTGACGACCTGAAAACAGAAATCTTCGGGCAGGACCAGGCCATCACACTGGTTGCCGAGGCCATCAAACGCAACCGTGCCGGTTTCGGCACCCCGGGACGCCCCATCGCCTCCTTTCTCTTTGTCGGGCCCACGGGTGTGGGCAAGACTGAACTGGCGCGCCAGCTCGCGGACTTTCTCGGTGTCACCCTGCACCGTTTTGACATGTCAGAGTACCAGGAAAAACATACCGTGGCGCGCCTCATCGGCGCCCCTCCCGGCTATGTCGGCTACGAAGAGGGGGGTCTCCTGACTGAATCAATACGCAAGACCCCCTACGCGGTACTCCTTCTCGATGAAATCGAAAAGGCCCATCCCGATATCTTCAACACCCTTCTGCAGGTAATGGACTATGCCACCCTGACAGACAACAACGGGAAAAAGGCCGACTTTAAAAATGTTATTATCATCATGACCTCCAACGCGGGGGCTCGGGAGATCGGCAAGACCCAGATGGGATTCGGAGAACGCACTCTCAGCGGCAGCGCCATCAACGAAGCCGTTGACAGGATATTCTCTCCCGAATTTCGCAACCGCCTCGATTCAATCGTCACCTTTAATCACCTCGACGAAGAAATCATTCTCGATATCGTCAAAAAAGAGGTACGCCTCTTCAGTGAACAGCTGGCAGAAAAAAACATCGAGCTCACTGTTACCGACAGGTGCTACCGCTGGCTTGCCAAAAAGGGGTATTCACCCCGGTTCGGGGCACGGGAAATTGCCCGCCTCATCCAGGACAAAATCAAATCTTTCTTTGTTGACCATGTTCTTTTCGGCGAGCTCTCAGAAGGGGGAAGTGCCACCGCCGACATCACCGGTGACGAGGTAAAAATTACCATGAAGGGGAAATAATTCCCCATGCCGGTATTTTCCCTCAGCGAAAAGATTCTCTTTCCACCGGCTGAACTTGCCGACGAAAGCGGCATCCTTGCCGTGGGGGGTGACCTTTCCACGGAAAGGCTCCTCTCCGCCTACAGTCACGGCATCTTCCCCTGGTACAGTGACGGCGAGCCCATAATCTGGTGGTCACCTGACCCCCGCTTTGTTCTCTTTCCCGAAGAGCTGCGGGTATCACGGAGCATGCGCCAGGTCCTTAAGAGAAAGACCTTTTCATTTACCTTTGATACATCATTCGCCGAGGTCATCAACCGCTGCGGCGCCCCCCGGAAAGACCAGAACGGCACCTGGATTACCGACGAAATGAAAGACGCCTATATCCGCCTCCATGAACTCGGTTTCGCCCATTCCGTTGAGGCATGGCAGGACAATGAACTTGCCGGGGGTCTTTACGGCATTTCCCTGGGAAACTGTTTTTTCGGTGAATCAATGTTTACCCGCGTCAGCAATGCC
>CAZHNW010000180.1:0-5496 GCA_964534225.1 uncultured Leptospirales bacterium
GAGTCGCTGATCACCGCGACCGTCGATTCACAGTCGCCGATGCCGGTGTACGAGGCCGGCGTCCCCGACGACACCAGCAAGGCGATCGCGCGCCACATCTGCACGCTCCTGCCCGCGCGCCCCACCCTGCAGCTCGGCATCGGTGGTCTTCCCAACATGATCGGCCAGCTCATCGCTGAAAGTGACCTGAAAGACCTTGGCCTCCACACGGAGATGCTTGTGGATTCATGTGTTGACCTTTATACATCGGGACGCGTGACAGGGGCACGAAAGCTAATCGATAAGTATAAAATGACCTATACTTTTGCCATGGGAACGAACAAGCTCTACGAGTTTCTTCATCATAATCCCACCTGCGCATCCTATCCGGTGCATTATGTCAATGACCCCAAGATCATTGCCCTCAATGAAAAGGCTGTAGCGGTAAACAACGCAATCGAGGTTGACCTCTTTAGCCAGGTCTGCTCCGAATCCGCGGGCTGGCACCACAAGTCAGGTACGGGTGGACAGCTTGATTTTATCTTTGGGGCCTTTGGTTCAAAGGGAGGCAAGGGAATCATCAGCCTCAGTTCTACCTATAAAGATAAAGAAGGCAATCTTCATTCTCGTATCGTGCCAACCCTGCAGCCGGGATCTATTGTTACGGTACCACGGTCTATTGTACAGTATATCTGTACCGAGTATGGTATCGTTCAGCTCAAGGGAAAAACAACATGGGAGAGGGCTGAAGCTCTTATCAGTATTGCCCACCCGGATTTTCGTGATGAGTTGATCAAACAGGCCGAAGAGATGAATATCTGGGTTCAATCTAACAAGATTGCTTAAATATATATTGATCTTATTAAAAATAAGATCGAATGCCGAAGGGGGGTGTCCATAAAGGGCACTCCCTTTTTTTGATTTATCAACTGATAAATTTATGCTGGCATCCGTAAAGGGGGCTTCATGGCCCTGTGGCTATACGGGCAGTATATCTATATCAATCCCCGGAAGAAACTTGTTATTGTCAAGACATCAACTAATCCCCGCTGGGCTGTTAACACAGAGACCAATGATATCATGATACAGTATTCCTGGAATGCTGTATTTTTTAACCGGTATTGCCAAAACAACCGTTTTCGTTATATACTTTCAGCATGTGAGAATGTATGTTTTACAATCTTTTATCAAGACTGGTTATGGCGATAACAGGGAGAAAGATGCCGGGGAGGTAATCAATGGCTGAAAAGGTAACGCGAAAGAAATTTATAAAACGATCAGCTGCCGCAGTTGGGACAGCGTCCCTTGTCGGATATGGTATGTACAAACTGCTCGAGGTGAAGAGCTCTGACGAACTCTACGGTGAATATCCTGCCGAATCATTTAAAACAAGACTTGCCGTTAACAATCCAGGCGCGCCAAAACCGAATGTCATTCTCATCTACTGTGATGACCTGGGATATGGCGACCCTGGTGTTTTCGGCTCGAAATCCATCAGGACACCGAATATCGATTCACTGGCCCGCGATGGTGTTATGCTTACAGACTATCATTCCTGCAACGCCATCTGCGCCCCTTCACGGGCGGGTCTGCTGACGGGCCGCTATCCCTTCAGGACCGGCGTTATCGGAAACACTTATCCGAAAAAGGAACCCCTGGGCCGTATCATGGCCCGTAATTTTGGCGTTATGCTCAAGGGGCTGGGCGTTCTTGATATCCATGAGGAGTATGTCGGACGCGGGATATCAGACGCGGAGATAACACTGGCCGAAGGCCTCAAAACCGCAGGGTATAAGACCTGTATGATCGGCAAATGGCACCTTGGGGATTACGGGCAGGAGCCGAAGTATAACCCGGTCAGACACGGCTTTGATCATTATTTTGGGGTGCCCTACAGCAACGACATGCTTCCCTTTCCCCTCTACCGTAATGAGGAAAAGGTGGAGGATATCGGTGCCGGCGAGAAACAGGCAAAACTCACCGGCCTCTATACAAATGAAGCTGTAGAGTTTATCGACCAGTCAGGTGACAATCCCTTTTTTATCTATCTTGCCCATACCTTTCCGCACCAGCCCCTTTATGCATCTGAAAAGTTTAAGGGGAAGTCAAAGGCGGGCGCCTTCGGCGATGCAGTTGAAGAAATCGACTGGAGTGTTGGTCAGCTCCTGAAGGCCCTCAGAAAAAGGGGGATCGCTGATGACACCCTTATCATGTTTACCAGTGACAACGGCCCATGGTATGAGGGAAGTTCAGGCAGTCTGCGCGGCCGCAAGGGGCAGAGCTTTGAGGGGGGCTTTCGTGTTCCCTTTGTTGCCAGGTGGCCGAAGGCTATCCCCCGTGGCACTGTTCAGGATGCCATGGCCATCAACCTTGATATCTATCCCACGCTGCTTTCTCTTGCGGGAGTTGAACTGCCGAAGGACCGCATTGTCGATGGTAAGAACATGCTGGGCCTGCTTACGGGAAAGGAAAAGAAATCTCCCCACGAGGCAATCTATTTTTACCATTATGACCGTCTTGAAGGTGTGCGCAATGAAGACTGGAAGTATTTTAATAAGGTGAACCGATACACCTGGCCCATTGCCCTTGATGCGGCCTCTATTCCCAACGGCATGGGCAAGGCCCAGATGGGGAAGCGATGGCCATTGCTTTATGACATGAACCTGGATCGCGGAGAAAGCTACAATGTTATAGGTACATATCCGAAAACAGCTGATTACATGAAGGGCCTTATGAAAAAGTGGGAAAGGTCGGTAAGTGCCAATCCCCGGGGTTTCGTGAAAAAACAGGGATAAGTATTCTCTTTGGAAACCTGTCTTCCGGTTGCGGGCAGTTTACCAGAGTGACTTCCAGAGTTCACGGATGCCTTCCTTCCATCTTTCGTTGTTCATGGCCAGGGCGCGCCAGCGGGCACCTGCGGTAACTTCCTTCTCGAGAATAAGCCAGGCCCTGGAGTAATCAAAGTCACGCCAGAGGGTACCTGCCTTGTAGATGTATTCCGTTTCTCCTGATGCCAGCAGTGCCTCGAGACCGCCTGAGAAATCAAAACGCCGCCAGTGACTTCCTGCATAGAAAATAAATTCACCGGCTCCTTCGTTGAAAAGGGCCTCGGAACCTTTTTCGAAGTTAAAGGTGCGCCACTCCTTGCCGGCATAGTAGATGAACCGTGGCGGGTGCATCCCTGTCAGTCTGGCCAGGCCCGCGCCATAATCGTAATCCTTCCAGAAACGCCCCGCACGGTAGACTAATTCAGGGTCATCACCCGCCGCCTTCATGAGGGCATTAAAACCGGATGTGAATTCGAAACGGGGCCAGTAGACTCCGGCATCATAAATGTACTCGGGGTTCTGCAGTGATTCAAGAGCCTTCTGTCCCCGGGCATGGTCAAAGTGCGGCCAGTCTTTTCCCGCCAGGTATATGTAGCGGGGGCTGTCGGTTTTGAGAAGTTCATCAAGGCCTTTCTCGTAATCAAAAGAGGAATTTTTTATCCCGGCACGGTAGATTGATTCAGGGTTGGAGGGATTGTATTCAGTTGTGTTCATTAGTTTTTAGTTATTAGTTTTTAGTTCTTAGTTTTTAGTTCTTAGTTCTTAGTTTTTAGTTCTTAGTTCTTAGTTTGTTAGTTTGTTAGTTTGTTAGTTCTTAGTTGCCTGGTTTGTGACAGTTTTTTATGCAATGGTGTATTTGTCAATGTTTCGGTTTTTTTTTGTTTATCTTCTGTCCTTCAGGTACAGACTGTTTCTTTCAGCTCTTTTAGTTCAAGGGGGCTGCCTTTTTTTCCGGCTTCGATATTTCCCCGCTCAACAAGGGAGGCAGTCATTTCCCCCGCCTCGAGTCTGTCACTGATTAATTTCATTGCTTTCATGTAGTCGAATTCACCGCAGCTGAAAAAGTCTATGGCGGCATAACCATGCTCCGGCCAGGTATGAATGGCAAAGTGTGATTCAGCCACAACACAGATACCGCTGACACCATGGGGACTGAACTGGTGAAAGAAGGGCTTGATGAGGGTCGCACCGGAAATATCAACTGCCCTGAGCATTATTTTTTCGATTGTATCGGTATTTTCAAGATATTTGATATTGCAGTCGAAGAGTTCGACCAGTACATGCGTTCCCAGGGGCATTTTAACCACTCTTTCCCGCTATGGGCGGGGTATTTGAATTTCAGTTAACCGTAAGGTTTTTAAGGGTGCATTTTTTTTGAAAACCGGGATAGAGTCAACTGAAATGAGATTCTAACCTGAAGGGTAAAAAAAATCAAGGAAAATGTCAGCGTATCGTTTGCAGGAGCCTGCAGTACGCGCTGCACCGGGAGAAATAAAGTGAAATTGACTTGCTTTTTATTGCCCGCCACGGTAGAAACATCTAATACAAGAAAACAGGGGACCATCATGCTTGAAAAATATATTGAACTCGCAGAACAGGTAAATTTTTCCAATATCTTTAAAGCACGCAAACCTGTCTACAGCAGGCTGAAAAAGACCCACCTCATCCACTACTCAAGCCTCTCAGAACTGGTGGGGGCCGATGTCTATGTAAAACATGAAAACCATAACCCCACGGGGTCTTTTAAAATACGCGGCACTGTCAATTTTATGGCCAATGCCTCTGCTGAAATCAAGGAGAATGGCATCATTGTCGCAACCAGGGGAAATCACGGTCTCGCCACAGCCTGGGCTGCCAGGCAGGAGGATATCCTCTGTAATGTCGTGGTGCCTGTCGCCAATAATCCCGAAATCAACAATGCAATTACCGGCCTTGGCGCCCAGCTCATGGAGCATGGAAGGGATTTTTATGAAACCCAGCAGTACTGCGAAGACCTGAGCTACCAGCTCGGGTACTATTATATCGAACAGGGTAATGAACCGGACATCCTCAACGGCCTCGGTACCATGGGGCTTGAAATTTTCGAGGACCTGCCTGATGTTGATGATATTATTATTCCCGTTGGCGGCGGGGGAGGGTGCGCCTCCCTGATCCAGGTGGCCCGGGCCATTAATCCCGGCGTAAGAATAACGGGGGTGATCGCAGAAAACGCCCCGGCCCTGAAGGATTCTCTCGAAAAGGGGCAGCGCGTGGTGACTGAAAGCGCCGAGACCTTTGCTGACGGCCTCGCTTCCCGTTCAATATTCGAGGTCGCCTACCAGATTATCAAGGACGGAATCAGCAGGGTCGAGTCAGTTTCGGAGCAGGAACTCGTTGACGGTGTCCGCATGGCGCTTCTTCATACCCATAACCTCGCCGAGGGGGCCGGCGCCGCGGGACTTGCAGGTGCTCTGAAAATGAAAAAGGAACTGGTCGGGAAAAAGGTGGTCATTGTCATGACCGGGGCCAACCTTGACCGGCATCACCTGGAGCGTGCCCTGGGCTGAAAAGTTACTTTAGTGCCTGATCTGTACCGACTTCCCGAAGGGGGGGGCAAAGTCCTGTTCCCTTTCCGCGGAGATGACCCAGAGGGTGTGGCAGTACCTGTCAAGGCGGTCGAGATCATAGACATATCCGTCGGTGATAACCA
>CAZHNW010000181.1:0-5469 GCA_964534225.1 uncultured Leptospirales bacterium
AAACTCGATAAAGATAAATAACATGCTGCTCTCCTCTTTTAACATGTAATTATTTTATTTCTAAAACAGTATCAGGATTTCATTCATTTAGCAAAGAGAAATTACCCTGCAATATAAACTCGAAAAATTACACGGATTTTCCTCTCAAGAGCATACCCACCCAACACTCGTTTTAACGTCAATAATTAATCAAAAAAATTAAAAAAATCTTGAAAAACCAGGAGAGAGCAGGATAGCACGATTGCGTGACGAAATCAATATTGAAAACAGGAAGGCAATCATGGGGTAAGACTCAAGGGGGGGTGTCAGAAACATTGGTGTACTACTTAAAAAGGGGCCCTTTCAGGCCCCTTTTTACAACTATTAACTATTCTACTGCCGCCATGTCACAGGTGGCAACCAGGTTCACTTCACTGCCCCGGAGGCCCGCCTTTACAATGTCACCGGGTTTGAGCCTTTCTGAAACTTCTATCTCATTTATCTCTTTCATGAAAAGATAAATATCCTTTAAAGGCACCTCCCCATCGGTTTTCACGGAAAGGCGGGGAAAGTCACCGAAAGAGGTTTTTACTGTGGTGGTAATGCTCCGCATTGGATTGGTCAGTTCCTGGCGGACATATTCCAGACCCTTTTTGCAGCGGTTGCCCTCCAGTTCAAGTTCTTCTCCTTTCCTGGTTGCTTCGATGGTGCAGCCGAGGGGGCATGATATGCATGTCAGTGTTACTTTCTGTCCTTCTCTCATCTGGTTCACTGTTCGCCTCCTTCGGTCAGTTCAATGGTGATTTCACCCGCATCTTCGGGAATATCTGAAAGGGGTATGGTGATCTTCTCCATTTCAGGGGGCTTGACGATGCGGTATTTTTTCTTTTTCAGTTCCACGTCTCCCGCCCGTACTGAAAGGCGGGCGTTGGTAAAGGTATGGTCACTGCGGAAATAGAGTATCGCCTCTCCCTCGCCAGAACGGTCAATGTACTGGGGCACCACGTACATGATACTTCCCTTTTTTGTGACGGGGACAAGTTTTCTCGATACCGCCGGGGAAGCGGCAAAGGCCGCCGCTTTTTTCCCGGCGATATCTCCGCTCTCTGAGACAAAGTCTGCAAGGTCATTGACGTGCAGGGCGTTCCCGCAGGAAAAAATGCCTTCCTGCATGGTCATCATGTTATGGTCCACCACGGGGCCCTTTGTCTTCCCGTCAATTTCCACATCAAGGGGATCGAGTATGTCATTTTCCGGGATGAGTCCCACGGAGAGAATAAGGGAGTCACATTCAATGTCGCGTTCTGTTCCCGGTATGGGCTTAAAGTTTTCCACCTGCTGTACCGTTACTCCTTCCACCCGCTTACGCCCGTGCACCTTTGTGACGGTGGTGGAAAGATGCAGGGGTATCTCGTAGTCATCGAGACACTGCACAATATTCCTGGTCAGGCCCGAGGGTTCAGGAAGTATCTCGTAGACTCCTTCCACCTCTGCCCCTTCAAGTGTCAGGCGACGCGCCATAATGAGGCCGATATCCCCTGAGCCGAGGATAACGCATTTTTTAGTGGGAAGATAACCCTGGATATTAATGAAATACTGGGCAAGTCCCGCGGTCATCACCCCTGCGGGTCGGGTGCCATGAATAAAGACCTGCCGTGGTGTCCGCTCGCGGCATCCCATGGCCATGACAACCGCCGGCGCCTTTGAATAAAAGGCCCCCTCTTTATTGTTCACCAGGGCGAGATTAAAACCCGCCTCATCACGTTTGATTTCTGTCAGGAACGAATTCAGGTAAATGGGAATTTTTCTTTCCCGGGCCATCTCAACATAACGAAAGGCATACTCGGGGCCTGTCAGTTTTTCCTTGAAACGCACCAGTCCGAAACCGTCATGGATACACTGCTTGAGGATTCCCCCGGGACGCTCTTCCCTTTCAATAATGCAGACCTTTGCCCCTGCATCATGGGCAGATACCGCGGAGGCGAGCCCTGCAGGACCACCGCCGATTACTATAACATCATATTCTCTTGTTTCAATCATTACTGTTCCCCCTGCTGGCCCGCGGCGGTCTTCAGCTTTTTGCCGCTGTAGTCGACATCACCCTTTGTCATGCCGTAAAAGAACTCCGACCCCTGGCCCTTCTTGGTAAGCTCTTCAACGGGAACGTTCAATTCTTCTGCCATGATTTCAAGGACCCGTGGCGTGCAGAACCCACCGTGGCAGCGTCCGGCACCGGCACGTGCCCGCCTTTTGATACCGTCAATGGTTGTCACCGGCAGGGGTGAACGCAGGGCATCACGTATCTCTCCCTCTGATATCTCCTCGCAACGGCAGACAATGCGGCCGTAGGCAGGCTCCCTGCGGATCAGTTCCGCCCGTTCTTCGAGAGACATCTCCCTTAACTGGGGAGGGGCGGTACGGCGGGGATTAAAGGCATGGTTGACATTGACTTCCTTTTTTTGTGAAAGGATGTCAACGGTTATCTTTACAATATCTTCCGCGATAGCCGGTGCCGAGGCGAGTCCCGGCGACTGGATTGCCGCGGCGTAAACAAGGTTTTCAACATGTTCTGAGGCCTCGATGATAAAGTCCTCTTCATAGTTGCAGGCGCGGATGCCGGCAAAGTAGGTAATCACCTGGGATCGGTTGAGTTTTTTATTGAGATCGATGTGGTGCTGGAGCAGTTCGATATCTTCCGGTTCCGTGGAATAGTCCTCCCTTTCGGGAACTTCCTTTGCAGTGGGTCCCACCAGGATATTGCCCTCCGGGGTCATGACGAGGCCGCCCCCCTTGGTCTTTGATCCCGACTGGCTCACCAGGGGAGGCATGGCGGCAATGGTCTTCTGGTACCGGCCCGTCTTCAGGTCAAGGATGGCATCGGTCCCCTTTCTTCCGTGCAGGGAGAAAAACCTGTCATCGGCAAAGCCGGCAATGGTGTCGGCCCAGATGCCGGCGGCGTTTATCACCACGCCGGCGGTGCAGGTGCCGCGGTTGGTCTTTACCCGGGCGATTCTACTTCCCTCAATATCAAAACCCGTTACTACTGTATTCAGGCATACCTCGACGCCGTTTTGCGCCGCGTTCTCCGCGCAGGCTATGACCATCTTGTAGGGAGAAAGCACCCCCGCTGAGGGAAGGAAAAAAGCCCCGTACTGCTTCTCTGTCAGGTTCGGCTCCCGCCGTGCCACTTCCCTGCGGCTCAGGTAGCTGTATCCGTCTACATTATTCTTTTTTGCCCGCGCCTTTAAAAAGGGGAGAAGGAGTTTTGAGAAGGGATTGCTGAAAAGAACCATGGAACCGGGGCGAAAGAATTCGACATCGAGCTCTTCTGTCACCTGTGTATAGGCGCGGTTTCCCCGGACATTGTATTCAGCCTTTTTACTGCCCGGTTTCGCGGCAAAACCGTCATGTATCATCCCGTCATTGCGGCTCGAGGCGTGCCGGGCCAGGTCTTCTTCTTTTTCAAAAAGTGCGATGGAAAGGTCATAACGTGCACATTCCCGTGCAATGGCGCTGCCGGTGATCCCCCCGCCGATGATGACGACATCGAAATGCCTTCCCTCGAGAAGGGAGTCGCGGGTTGTTGGTACCGGCATGATTTCCGGGGTAAGCCCTTCGACCTCTATATCATTGATAACACCTTTATATCCTTTACCCGCGGCGGCGGCGCCTGCTTCGATTTTTTCGTCCCATGTTGTTACCTTTCCGGTAAGAATAATGGAACGGCGCCATTCTATAATCTCAACATGGCCCAGGTTTTTCTTTGTAAGGGCCTTTTGAACCTTTTTATAATTTTTACTTTGCATGGTATTCCTCTGTTTCCGGTCAAAAAAAAGGATGCCCGGGAGGACTCACCCTCCCGGGCATAAACTCTCCTATTTAATCTTTCTCCAGTCCTTTCCTTTCAGGTCAAGGCCCAACTGGCCACCTGGATTCATAATGTTGTTCGGATCAAAATATTTTTTCAGGGCACGCAGGACATCCATCTGGTCATCACCGAGATGCTCCTCCATCCAGGGGGCGATCATACGGCCAACGCCGTGGTGGTGGCTGAGGCTTCCCCCGCTCTTGCAGACCGCGTCGAGTACACCGTCCTGGAACTTTATATACTCCTTGATATCATTTGACTTCATGATATAGATGAAGTAGAGGTTCGTTCCCTGGGGATAAACATGTGAACAGTGGGTCATACAGATAGTGCCGGGCCTGCTTTTCACGAACTCCCGTGTCTTCTGGTGTACATGGTGGAGGTTGTCCCACTTGACACCCGTCTCAAGGGTATCGATGAGGATGCCGTAATCCTGCAGGTCTTCACGCAGGTAGGGGTCTTTGTAGCGTCCCGGTTCCCACTTTTTCGTGGCAAACCCTGTCAGGTACATGGCGCCATGTTTTTTACATATCTTTTTGACATTCTTTTTGACATTCTTTGCAAAATTTTTCTCGCCATCAGCGGAGCCGAGAAAGAGGCAGCGCTGCATGGGCTTGTATCCCCGCAGGCTCATCAGTTTGTCCAGGATGGTGCCGTCAATACCGTAGAGCTTGAGACCGATATGAGTCTCCTCCTGGTCGGAAATGCGAAAGACTGCGGGCATTCCCGCCTCTGACTGTGAGATTTCACGGCTCGCATCAACGGCTGCTTCCCATGAAGGAAAGATGAAACCGAAATACTGCCTGTTCTCAGGCATGTACCGGTAAAGCTTCCAGGTTACTTCTGTAACCACACCAAAGGTCCCTTCCATTCCTTTCATGATGTCGGTAATTTTAGGCCCCGTGGCAGTTCCCGGATAGTCGAGGGTTTTAATGGTACCCTTCGGGGTTACGATCTCCATGCTGAGGCAGAGATCATAGGCATCACCGTAATAGGATGACTGCTGGCCTGATCCGAGGGTCACGATCCATCCCCCGACAGATGAATATTCAAAAGACTGGGGGAAGTGTCCGCAGGTATAGGCATGCTTCGTGTTGTAGAGGCCCGGGGCATTGTTCAGGGCTTCTTCAAAAGCGGGCCCCATCATACCGGATTGCACCCTCACGGTCTGGTTCAGTTCATTGACTTCAATGATTTTATTCATGTGGGTGTTGAGAACAAGGGTCACCCCGCCCTTTGCGGGCCTGAACCCGAAGTTTACTGAAGATCCGCCGCCGTAAACATAGACAGGGAGTTTCTGCTGGTTGCAGTATTTTATTATAGCCTGTACATCTTCGGTCCCCCGGGGGTGGACCACTACGTCTGCGGCCCTGTCTGTTTTTCCCTCCCGGAGAAGCATCGCTTCTTCAATAGTTTTGCCCGTTGCATACCTGACACGGTCGTAACCTTCTGTGGAAACATTTTCTTCGCCAACAATTTTTTCGAGTTTAGAAACCTGGGCCTTTGTCAACTTCACCGGTTTTTTTAATTCGACCTTTTCATTTCCCGTTGATGTCTTTGCCCTGAAATCTTCATCGGTAAGGCCGAAAACTTCTTTCATTTCTTTATAAAGCTTGGGATTG
>CAZHNW010000182.1:0-5390 GCA_964534225.1 uncultured Leptospirales bacterium
TCAGAATATACTATCCGGAAGAAGATTTCGAAACTCTTGCAAATTCAATATCTATTGCTTGTAGTATGCCTCAAGTTCCTCGGGGTAAACATTCTTTCCCGTAGAGAGTACAATCACATTTTTTGACCGGCCCGTGATAAAAATATTTCCCTTTTTATCCAGATGCCCCAGGTCGCCGGTATTAAAAAATCCCTCGTCATCAAAGGCCTCTGCATTGGCAGCATCATTTTTATAATACCCGGGCATCACGGCATCACCGGCCAGCCAGATTTCTCCGACACCTTCATTGTTGACATTCTTGATCTTCACGTAATTACCGGGAGTAGGACGCCCGACAGAACCGATAACATTCTTTTTATAATCAGGAAGCGAAATAGGACCCGTCGTCTCTGTCAGGCCGTATCCTTCGATAAGGGTAAAGCCCATATTCCGATAGTAGACAGCATACTGCCGTTTCAGGGGAGCGCCCCCGCTGATAAAAAAACGATGGCTGTGGCCAAAAAGATCATGGACAGGCGTAAAAATCTTTTTAACCAGGAAGCCAAGTCCCAGGGCCTTTAAAATCAGTGCCCGCCTGAGAAAAAACATGAAAAGGACGTATTTAACAGTGGATTCATCCTTCACCTTGTTAATTATGGCATCCATGAAGAGCTCCCAGAGAAGAGGTGCTGCGGGAAAAATAGTGATGGGGTTGTTCGCCAGGCTCTCCATAATATCCGGTCCTTTAAGGGAGGGCTGAAATAGAAGCGCCCCCCCGTTGGCAAAAGGGCCGACAAAATTGGCATCAAGGGCATAGACATGAAAAAGAGGAAGAATACAGAGGTTCATATCCGCCGGCGAGAGTTCAAGAAAATCAGATGTCCCGATGGCCATTTTAAAAATGTTCGCATGTGTCAATTCGACAATCTTAGAGGCGCCGGTTGTTCCCGACGTAAAGACATAACAGGCGGTATCATCTTCAGACACTGCAGGTTCTTTAAATTTCACTTTTTTTTCGACAGCGCCATCAAGAGAAACATTAAAGGTCTTTATCCTCTTTAAAATGCCCTTGTACTCGTCAGAGATAAAAACTGTTTTGCATTTAACTTCCTTCAACATTGAAGGGTATTGTGACGCGGGAAGATTTACATCCAGGGGCACCACCACAGCCCCCATCATGGTAATGGTCATGTAGGTAATGCACCATTCGGCATTGCTCGCCGCGAGAAGGCCGATTGCATCACCCTTTTTATATCCCTGTTTCTGGAGAAAGGCTGCTCTCTGTGAGGCAACTTCCCACGCCTCACCATATGTTATACGGTTATCAAAAAGTATGCAGTCATTGTAGCGGACACAGCGAGTCTTATAAAAATCATGCAGATTTTTAACATCATCATAATTCATTGCGTATACCTTTAATTCGGGCAGTAAAAATTCCTTCCGGTTATATTTATTTTTTGCAAGACAAATGGGGGGGAAGGTACCATACCGGCATACTTTCCTGGTGCCGGAAAAAACGCGCCCGTTTTTTTACTTATTACCGTGAAGTAATCACAACGTCAAACATTTTTACCCCGTCAGCGAGAAGACATGTAGTGAACAACCTTTCATTTCTCAGGAAGACACCTGGAAATTCCACCAGGGAAAAAAACTTCCCCGCAAAAGCAGGGACGCCTGAGGCTTAACCTTCTGTATAGAGAAAATCAAGATCGACACCTTCCTTCGCATTAAGCAGAACAATGGGAACAATGTGTGACCTTGCCATATTCTGTTCATCAAAAAGGTCTATCTCGATATTGACTTTTTTCTCCTCGAACTTGGGGTGGCGAAAAACAAGGCTAAAGGGCACCTTTTTCTTTCCCGCCATATCCTCATCAGCATAACGAGGCCAGAAATGGTAGTACCCCCGCGTTGCCCTGTGAGTCTGATAGGGGTTCCTCCAGCCTTCATCTATCATTTCCGCGACACGATCTTTAAAAAGGAGAGAAACTTCCACGTCAGGAATCATTACCATTGTTGTCTCTTCAAGGACTTCACCAACGATGTGGGCAAATTGACGCATCTCACTGTCAAAGGTGCCTGTTATAGTTCCAGAAACAGTATTGGAACGACGTGATTTTATCACCTCAATTGCCTCGTATATTCCAAAAAGAATATCTGTGCGTTCCTGGGTCGCATACCTGGTATTGAGCTTACCATGAAGCATACCCCTTTCACTTGTCACATAACGTGGTGGTATTCGATTTAGAACATAGGCAGTTATATCATCTTTGCTGAATTCATCAGGATTGAGATCCTTATCATTCTTCAGGACTTCCTCTACAACATTTCCCACGATATCTTCCATCAGATTTTTATAAGACATCTCCAACCTCCCTTGCTCCTTTTCAGCCTTTGCCGTTTCTGCATACTGTTATATAAAAGGGAACCCGCAGCAGGTGCGGTCTCATCCCCTGTTTTTCATACGATATTTTACCATGAATGTTTTCTAAAAACAACCTCGAAAACCTCAGAAAGTTCAGAAACCAGAATAAATTTCAGCCCCTTCTTAATCTAATCCGGCATTTCATCACGGTCCTTTTTATTTTCTGCAAGCATAAGAACCGTTTTCAACTTCATTCTTTTAGCAGCTATCACCTTCTCCTTTATTCCTCCCACGGGAAGCACCCTGCCGGAAAGGGTAAGTTCACCAGTCATGGCAATCCCTTTTTTTATCTTCTCCCCTGTTACGAGGGAATAGAGGGAGGCTGCCATGGTAATCCCCGCCGAAGGCCCGTCTTTAGGGGTCGCCCCCGCCGGTACATGTACATGAACAAGATTTTTCTCGAAAAACTTCACAAAGTTTTCATGTGCCGCCAACCTGCTCTGAACATGGCTGTAGGCGATATTTGCGGATTCGCTCATGACTTCCCCCAGCTGCCCCGTCAGTTTCAAACCTCCCCCCTTAGATGAAGAGGTAGCAAGGGATTCAATAATCATGGTTACACCACCCAGGGATGTCCATGCAAGACCTACGGCCAGTCCCGGCCGATCGATACCGATGAACTCATCATCAAAGAAGAGTTCAGACCCCAGGTATTCCCGGATCTTTTCATTATTCAGGGGGGTGCGGGGAAGTTTTTTTCCCCTTGCCACCTCTGTGGCACTCTTTCTACATATTTTTTCTATCTGTCGTTCCAGGGTACGTACACCTGATTCCCGGGCCCAGCCTTCTATGATATAATGAAATCCCTGCCTGTCAACCTGAACACTGCCCCTCTTGAGGCCATGCTCCCTTATCTGCCGGGGAAGAAGATAGCGCCGCGCAATCTGGTATTTTTCCTGGGAAATATAACCGGAAAGCCTGATCACCTCCATGCGGTCAAGGAGAACCGGAGGAATCGTATCAAGTGTATTTGCCGTGGTAATAAAAAGCACATCAGAAAGATCAAAGGGCGCATCAAGATAATGATCCCTGAAATCAGAGTTCTGTTCAGAATCAAGAACTTCCAGGAGTGCAGAAGCGGGATCCCCCTGGTAACTCTGCCCCAGCTTGTCGATTTCATCGAGCATAAAGACCGGGTTGCGGGACTTGGAAATCTTCAGGCCCTGAATTATTTTGCCCGGCATGGCGCCGATATAGGTACGCCGGTGGCCCTTGATTTCAGCCTCGTCACGCATACCCCCGAGGGATACCCTGAAAAATTTTCTGTTCAGGGCCCGGGCGATAGATTTACCCAGTGATGTTTTACCCACTCCTGGAGGACCGACAAGGCAGATGATTGATCCCTTTGCATCAGGCTTGATTTTTCTTATTGCCAGAAATTCAAGGATTCGTTTTTTCACATCATCAAGGCCGTAGTGTTCCTTCTCCAGAATTTTTTCCGCGTGATTAAGGTCAATTGTATCATCTGTCTTGACGTTCCAGGGCAGGCTCAAAACCGTGTCAAGGTAGTTGCGGGCAACAGTATATTCCGAAGAAGAAGGATCCATAACCCCAAGTTTCTGAATCTCTTCCTCGACCTTTTCTTTTACTTCTCCCTTCAGCTCGAGATCTTCAGCCTTCTTTTTCATCTTGCGAATCTCAGCAGAGCGTTCATCTTCTTCCATGCCGAGTTCCTGCTTGATTGCCTTCAACTGTTCACGGAGAAAAAATTCCTTCTGCTGTCTTTCGATCTTTTCGTTTATCTGGCCCTGGATTTTTCTCTGTACCGCCATGACTTCCATCTCCTTGTGCAGCAGATGGAGTACCTTCTGAAGGCGCTTCTTCACGTTCAATGTCTCAAGAATATCCTGGTATTCTCCCTTTTCAATGTTGAGAATGGAGGTGATAAAATCAGCAATTTTCCCCGGCTCATCCACATTGAGCATGGTGAGCTTCATTTCCTCGGTAAAGAGGGGATTGTTATCAGAAAGCCTTTTCAGCAGTGAAAGAACTTCCCGGGTAAGGGCCTTTATCTCCACAGTCCTGCGGTTGCCGGGACGGTCATCCAGGTAGTCCACATCAGCCAGCATGTACTGTTTACTGGAAAGAACCTCGTTGACACGAAACCTTTTAACACTGTTGATTAAAACATTAACGCCCCCATCGGGCAGATTAATTCTCTTCAGAATCTTGGCGGCAGTGCCATAATTATAAAGGTCCTTGATGTCAACATCATCCTTTTCATCATCCTTAATAAGAACCAGCCCCACAGTGCGGGACTCGTCAATGACCTTGTCAATGGCTTCAGCAAAACGACCCTGTGAAATAATAAGGGGAGTAACAATACCTGGAAAAATTGGCCGGTACCGGATAGGTATAATATAAAGTTTCTCAGGGAGAGTATGATCGATTGAGACCAGTTCACTCTCGAGAAAATCAGTATCAATCGGTATGTCATTACCTTCTATCAGAATGTCATCAATATCCATTGTGCCTCTCAAAGCCTGTTTCATTTATTGATACTTCAGGGCCCGGCCATTTGTCAACGCGAAAGCCCCACTACAGACTTTTTTTTCATATTTTGTATTAATTTTTATAGAAAAATTTTGACCAGAACTGCCCCCAGGAAAGGGCCTAAAAAACCAGAAATTACACCTGCAATAAAAGTTCCCTTCATCCTCTGCCAACACTTTTTTTACTTGATAGCAGGGCCAATCCCTGTAAAGTAACTCAAATAATAAATAAAAGTGGTGCGGCCCACCCTGCAGGTCATCTCATGTCATTCCTTGATACCATAGAAAAAAACAGACAAAATTTTCTTAACTTTAACCAGAAGAAATTCGAACGACTCCAGCAGCTGATAACCAATTCAAATGTGAAACGGGTTATCAATGCAATCCCACTACTGCTCTGTGTCAATGATAAAAAAATACCCGGCTACATAGAAGGCCCCGTACCCCTTGGCATAGCCTGTTACACAGCAGACCAGGAAACCATAAAATTTATT
>CAZHNW010000183.1:0-5093 GCA_964534225.1 uncultured Leptospirales bacterium
ATTCTTAAGGTGCGGAGATCACCTCACCGCCAAATAGCCTGAAATGAAAAGAAATTTTGCCCCGGGTGTTATTTCT
Organism: uncultured Leptospirales bacterium; assembly: GCA_964534225.1. Lineage (GTDB taxonomy): Bacteria > Spirochaetota > UBA4802 > UBA4802 > UBA5550 > CAZHNW01. The sequence continues at coordinate 77 of CAZHNW010000183.1, forward strand.
TTCAGTTTTTCAGCCAGTACCCTGCCGTTCATTCCCGGCATAATCACGTCAGTGATAACCAGGTCAGCGTATATCTTCTCTTTTTCAACCATGGTAAGGGCCTCTTCGGGGTCTGCGGCGGAGAAAACCTCGTATCCCAGGTCTTTGGTAATGATAATACTTGTTTCAAGGAGGAGGGGGTCATCTTCAACGATGAGGATTTTTTCTCCAGTGGCTTTCAGCACTTCCGCATGCTCGTCAAAGTAGGCTGAATCGGCTTCAGCCCTGTGGAGGGGAAAATAGAGTTTAAAGGAGGAACCGTGGCCCTTTTCGCTGTAGATGTCTATGAAACCATCGTTCTGTTTTACTATGCCGTAGACTGTTGCCAGGCCAAGGCCAGTCCCCTTTCCCATTGTTTTTGTAGTGTAGAAGGGTTCAAAAATATGTTTCATGGTTTCTTCGTCCATGCCGGCACCGTTGTCGCTTATGGTGAGGGTAATATATTCCCCCGGGATGAGGCCGTTCTTGTGTCGGGAGAATTTTTCATCAATGATTGCCTCGCCGGTTTCGATAAAAAGCTTCCCTACGTCAGTGATGGCATCGCGGGCGTTTATGCAGAGGTTTGTCAGTATCTGATCGAGCTGGGAAGGGTCAATTTTTATATTGCCGCTTAACTCTCCCTCTATCCAGATGAGTTCGATGTTTTCTCCGATAATTCTTTCAAGCATTTTCAGCATGCCCTTGAGTGAACTGTTTATATCGATGAATACAGGCTGTGCCGCCTGCTTGCGGGCAAAGGCAAGGAGTTGTTTTATCAGGTTTGCCGAACGCTGTGACGCGTCCATGATTTTTTCGAGATTTTTTTTCAGGGGATCCCCGGGGGCCATTTTTTTCAGGGTAATCTGGGTGTACCCCATGATGCCCCCCAGGAGGTTGTTGAAATCATGGGCAATACCGCCGGCAAGTATCCCCACTGCCTCCAGTTTCTGTGACTGCAGAAGCTGTCCCTGTAGTTTTTCTCTTTCTTTTTCAGCTTTTTTGCGGGCGGTGATATCGACAAATGAAATCAGGAGATTTTCTCCAATAATGCTGGCGCTAATGAGCATATGTATCTGCGTACCGGTTTTTGTTGTGATGAGGTATTCTTCCTGGATAAGGTCGGTATTCCTGTTGATGGCTGCATCAATCTCTTTTTCCCAGGCTGATTTGACATGCTCCCGGTATGCCTTGTCGGGACAGGCAAGGCCCCACCAGTGATCGATGGTGGGAATGTCTTCTATGGTATAGCCTGTAATCAGGGTGAACTTATCGTTGAGCATGACTATGATGCCGTTTTTGTTTAATTCAACCATGGGAAGGGGGGCCCGTTCAAAGAGACGGCGGAAACGCTCTTCACTTAATGCAAGTTTTGCTGTCTGTTCAAGGAGCTTTTCCCGGGCGGTCATAAGGCTTGTCATTTTTTCATTCAGTCTTCTTTTCAGCAGAAAACTGATAATGGCAAGGCCTGTCACAAGAAAAAGAGCAAAGAGAGCGATAAGGTTTATCAGGTTAACATGTTCAGGGGAGATGCCTTTTTTGACTTCCAGCGAAATCCATTGTTTTCTGATTCTGTTTTTTTCGGCATCACCAACAGCGTTGAGAGCTTTATTGAGAGAGCTGTAGAGGAGGGGATATTTTTTACTGACCCCAATGCGCCAGTCGAAAAAGTAATCGGTGGAGCCCGCCACGTGGAGACTCGGGATCCCTTCCTTTTCGATGTAGTATGCCGCTACGGCAAGATTTTCCACCAGGGCGTCTGCCTGGCCAAAGGCGGCCATGCGCAGGCCATCGGTAACATTTTTTACAGTCACTATCGTAAAGCGTCCCCGGGAGCGGCGTCGGACATACTTTTCCGTGGCATATCCTGAAACGACCGCAACTTTTTTACCAGCAAGGTCTGTAAGTTTTAAGTTGGGCCCCAGGTCTTTTCTTGATATGATGACTACGGGCACTTTCGCATAGGGGGAAGTAAAAAAGGCATACTTTTCCCGTGAAGGGGTGCGTACGATTGTAGGGGCAATGGCGCAAGACCCGCTTTCCAGGACGGCAAGGTGCCTGTTCCAGTCAGGGCATGCCTTCTTTGGAAAAACAAAACCCAGTTTTTTTTCGACTGCTGAAAAGATATCAGCCCCCATGCCGATAAATTTACCCTGCGGGGAAGAAAACTCAATGGGGGGAAATTCCGTGTTGAAGTAGAGAGGAAGTTTCTGGTAATTTGCCTGAAGCCATTTTTTTTCTTTTTCGGTGAGCAGGTTCTTTTCTCCCTTTGAAAGGAGGGAAGGGCCCAGGAATAAAACCAGGGAGAGAAGTAAAAAAAAGAAACCTATGGGTTTTTTCTGTGATATCAATGTCATCATGGCGGTATCATTCTTTAAGATTTTTACATGTGAAGGGAGAATTGTCAATGACCAAAATCGGGATTTTTTCCCGCTTTTTTTCTTTACGAGAAATGCCCGGTGATAAAAAACTTGACCCTTTCAAGAAATTTTTCTGATAGTATTAACAATAAGAACAGGAAAAAGAGATGTTGAAAATACAGGAAAGGCGGAAATGAAAAAGTTATGAACAAGTACGTGGTAACCCGGCACTTTATCGAATCAGTGGAAAAGAAATTTCAGTTTCTTGATTCTGTTTTTCTCGGTCTGCCCCTGGAGGGGATGCCTCCGGGGAAAATTCTTTCCGAGTTTCACGATTATGTGGCTGACAGGATTGGCACCGCGGAAAAACCGGGAGATATTATCCGGTCCTTTTTTCCAGCGGAGACGCAGGAGGAGGTCCTTCTCGATAATCTCTTTCAGATTATACGGTACGTTGAGAGAGAAGTGGTACTTTTTGACGCCATAGAAGATGCCGTATTTGAAAAAATTAATAATCTCAACGGCCCTAATTCCCTCGCCTTTGTCATCAGTAATGCCGTGGCAGGGGGGAAGTCAGAAGAGATCGTCAGTGCTATAAAAGAAAACAGGGTGCGCCTGGTACTTACAGCCCATCCGACACAGTTTTATCCCGGCACCATTCTCGGTATTATCAATGACCTCCAGGAGGCGATACGCGCCAATGACCTGACCTGTATGAGTACCCTTTTGCAGCAGCTTTCTTATACTCCCTTTTTCAGCCGGGAAAAGCCGACTCCCTACGATGAGGCCCTGAGCCTTGTCTGGTACCTGGAAAATGTCTTCTATGATGCAATTCTCAATATCCAGGAGACGGTACGCAATGAACTTCCCGGCCATCGGGGCGTGCTGGTCAACCCGAAACTTGTTGAACTCGGTTTCTGGCCCGGAGGCGACCGTGACGGTAACCCCTATGTTACTGCTGATGTGACATTGAAGGTGGCCCACCGCCTCAGGTCATCGATACTGCAGAAATACCACGAAGAGGTGCGCCACCTGAAGAGAAAGCTTACCTTCAGGCCCCTTTTTGAAACACTCAGGGAAATGGAGACGGTCTTTCTCAGGGCGGTGCAGACACAGGATAAGCCGTCTCTCTCCGTGGAGGATGCAAAGGCAAAGCTGTTAGAGATTGGAGATATTCTCACCCGTCAGTATAATGGTATTTACCTGGGGGAGGTCGAAAAGCTCTTAGATACCATCGGTATCTTCGGCTACCACTTTGCCTCAATTGATGTTCGTCAGGACAACGGTACCCACCACCGGGTACTGAAGGAAATCCTTGAAAGCCAGGGGCGCTATGAAGCCTATTCTTCACTGGGAGAAGAAGAAAAGGCTGACTTTCTTCTTGGCGGAGGGGAGGAGGTTCCCTTTGAGGTCACTTCCGACATTGCCCGTGAGACCCTGGAAAGCCTGCAGGCCATCATGACCATACAGGAATTTAATGGCGAAGAGGGATGCAATCGTTATATCATCAGCAACTGTTCAGGGGCTCTTGATATTATTGAACTTCTTGCACTTTTTTCTTTTGCGGGTTGGGACATTGATAATTTAACCGTGGATATTGTACCCCTTTTCGAAACCGTTGCGGACCTGGAGAATGCCTCCCTGGTGATGACCAGTCTTTACCGCAACCGTTATTATTTTAATCACCTGAAAAACCGGGGTAAGCGCCAGACCATCATGCTGGGCTTTTCTGACGGCACAAAAGACGGGGGATACTTTACCGCCAACTGGTCGATCTACCGTGCCAAGGAGTCACTTACCGCGGTCTCACGTGAGTATGACATGGATGTAATTTTTTTTGACGGGCGCGGCGGCCCCGCGGCACGGGGGGGCGGGAAGACTCATAATTTTTACGCAAGCCACGGGCGCAGTATCGAGAACCGAAAGGTACACCTGACAGTACAGGGACAGACCATCAGCTCGAATTTCGGCACCGTCATGTCGGCGCAGTATAACATGGAGCAGCTGATAAGCGCCGGTATCAAGAACAGCCTCTACGAGGAATACAGCAGGGATTTTATTCCCGAGGACAGGGTCCTCATGGAGAAGCTTTCACGGCGCAGCCATGATGCCTATACCCGTCTGCGGGACAATAAAAGCTTTACCGGGTACATGCTCGAACGTACCGCCATGCCCTATTACGGGAAGGCCAATATCGGGAGCCGCCCTGACCGAAGGCGTGCACCGGAAAAGTTTCAACTCAAAGACCTGCGGGCCATTCCCTTTGTGGCGAGCTGGACACTGAACAAGCAGAATATTCCCGGATTCTACGGTTTCGGCTATGCCCTGTCACGCACTCTGAAAGAAGGGAGCAGGGATGAGATTCAGGGCCTCTACCGGCGGTCACTCTTTTTCAGGACACTGGTGGAAAACAGCATGATGGTTTTGAAAAAGACCAACTTTGATTTTACCCGGCATATTGAAAATGATGGTGATTATGGTTCTCTCTGGAAGATGCTCCGTGATGAATTCGACCGTACCATTGATGCCCTTCTCGAAGTCTCAGGTGAGGAGCACCTGATGCAGGGCAACCCGAAGGAACGACTCTCTGTGGAAATGAGGGAAACGATCGTTATGCCCCCGTCTGTAATTCAACAGAATGC
>CAZHNW010000184.1:0-4900 GCA_964534225.1 uncultured Leptospirales bacterium
TCAATCGTTTTGTTTTAAAGCTTAAAAAGGTCTTTTCAATAAGTGTAACGCCAAAGGCCTCGATTTTTCCCGTAATTTCACCACTGGGGGGCCTCACCCATATCTCGGGGCCAAAGCCAAGAACTCCCCGTACCATGCCGGGACGGGATTCACTGAAATAGGTCTTTGTGTAAAATCCAAGATCAAAGTCTGCCTGGATGAAGGATATCTCGCCGCTGACAGAAGCGCTGATATTTTCAAGTGCGGAAGCTTCAATCCCTATTGTGTTATGATCAAAAACGCTTATACCGCCATTGATGCGAACACTGCCGTCTTTATTAACAAAAACAACTATGCGCGGCCATGGGAGAAATCCGTACATGGCTTTTAGAGATATCCCGGTACCCAGTGCCTCGATGGGTACGGTCAACTCGGGCATCTCAATGGTCTCTTTGCTGATGATATCATATTCGCCGAATCCAGTTTGTGTATCAGTAAAAGAATAAAACTGGAAACCTAAACTGAAATCTTCGATCCATGAATCACCCGCTTCCTCCGCCAGTTGCAACAGGTTGGGACCAACCACAATGGCATAATCAAAATAGGAACTTTCCGCGTCAAAGGGGTGTGATTCAAGATTGAGGTAACTGATGGCGCCAAACTTTACCGATCCGAGACGGGCCGCCAGTTCGAATCCCATGCTGAAGAGGCTGTAGTTATTAAACAGCAAGCCTGCATGAATCTCTGCGGCACCTCCGGCAATATCAACGCCCCCGGTTACACCTACACCAAGCCAGTTAATCACCAGCTGCTTGTCCTCCTCGGTGCGGTCGCCTGCATCAAGGGCGTCATAGGGATAGAACATGGTACCCTTGTTGGGCTCTACTTCCATGTTACGCATTGCCAGCATTATGGTATCGGTCTTTGTGTTGTTCTCTTCTGTATCTGCAAGAGTTCCGCCACCTTCTAAAAAATCATCTTCAGTTAGAACAGAGTTATCTGTGATGGTTTTCACAAAACGTGTCTCTTGTACGCTCCCATCTGAGTTTATTACCGCCTTCACCTTGAATGAATAATACGAAATGTCCCCCTCGGTTGAGACGGGATCCATGGAACCCATCATGTAACGCAGCTGAAAAAGAGGATAGTCCTCCTGCGTGGCATTGTCCCAGTCACTCTGAACCCAGTCGTCTGTTTGAAACTTTGTGAAAAAATCGGCACCCAAATCATCAGGGATGCGAAGCTGGACGGTAAAATTCTCTGTCACGTTTTTTCTGAGAATGGGGATATAATACTTATCGACAAAGGCATTCATTTCAAAATCAAATATCTCCAGGGGAATACTGAAACTCTCGTCATTCGGCTCCAGGTAGAACTCCACGGGGACATTGAGGGCGTCACTGGATGATGATTTCACACTGACGGTACGGGTAAATTTACGGTCAGTCTCTCCCGGCTGCAGGCAGATGAGACCCAGGCCAAGGCTCTCGGCGCCGGGAAGCTTTGAAAGGTCAAGATTGTAAAAAGTCACGGGATTTGGGGGGGACTCTTCGCTCTCAATATAATTAAGGGACTCAACAGAAAGATCGGGCTTTTTCGTGTAGTCCGATGCCACAGTAATAATGTTGTCATCATTGAGAGAGTCTTTGAAATTTTCATAGACGTTATAGGGATTTATCTCGCCCCTCTCGAATTTGTCCACCTCGGCAACTACGTAATAGGGTCCGATTTTAAAATCCCCGGTAAGTTTATCTTTTGACTGGTCCGCAGGGACATTGATTACAACCCCGTAGGTATTTGTACCCGCCCGTATCTGGCGCAGGGTGGTGTTCTGCTCCTGGTAGCAGTAGTAGACCCGGATATCTTCGGGGAAAAGGGCCCCGTTGTTGACATCACGCACATCATCAACGTTCAAAAGATAAAACTGCAGGGGAATGTTAGACTCATCGTACTGTGCGGTTAACTGAACATTGACAGGGAGACTGTGGCCGATATAGACCTTCTTTTCGCTGGTGGTGCCGACACGGTCAACAGGGGGTGTAATTGACTTTATTCTGTATTCATTATATACCACAGCGCTGTCATCAATACATCCCGTCATGGAAACCATAAGAATGATCACTAATGCTGCTATAATGGAAAACAGAAAACTGCGGGGGAATGTTATTCTGTTTATCTTCATTGTTTTGCTCCTCTCAATTGTCCGGGAAAAAGGAGAGGTAATAATCAGATGCCGCATCACTCCAGCCCGTGGGGTTTTTCACAAAATATTCCTTTGCCCCGATTATTGTCTCTCCATATGTATTGCTGTTAAAAAAATAATCATTATCCGCGCTGTAGCTCTCCATGATCACCGGCAGCCACATGGGATCAGCCATGTAGTCTGGATCATCCGGATCAAGTGGATGCACCTTGTAATAGGCCTTACGGAATATGGACCGCATGAACCAGTTGATATCGCTCTCATCAAAGGCCGGTGAACTCACCAGGAGGGAGCGGACCCGCACTGTTGTTATATCAGCGGGAAGTATTTCAACAGGATAAGGATAGTTCTCATAAATGGCGGTACCAGTTCCCTTTATAATTCCCTCACGGTATGGCCATGGTGTGTCATCGAGATGTTCGCCGTCACTGTCAGTATCAAAAAACCGCGCGGGAATCAACCGAATATTTGAGGGAAGTGAATAGGTATCATGTGAATAAAAACGATGATACGGAAGGCCTGATACAACAAAAGATGCATGGTAGGAATCACTACCACCCGCTGTCGCCGAGGCCACTTTTGCCACTGCGTCTGCAGGGGAATCAAAATAATAGTGGATCTCTATCTCTTCGGCACCCTCCTCTTCCATGTCTGGTATGCCGTCACCGTCACTGTCAAAGGCCTTGTATGAATTAATAATCTCCATAGCGGTGATAAAGGTTCCCGATGTTTTAGGCCCAAGATTAATGTGGAGCTCATTTCCGTTCAAATTACCCAAAGTAAATAATTTCTCTATATTAGTGGGTATACTGCTAAATTTATTGCCATCGGTGCTCACCACAAGGTGTACATAATCATAGTTCAAGGGAGCGATCTTTTTCATCGAGGCGGCCTGCATTACGCTGGCCTCGGTATTGCCCTCATCGTCACAGTTTTCACCCGTAAGGTAGCTGTAGAGATCATCCTGCACCAGAGCCATGGCGGCCTTCCCGTAAAGCATCCAGTAGGAGTTCTCCCATGATCCGGTGGTATTTTTTTCTCTCAGGTCAACATCCATATTATGAGAAAGGAGCCATATCAATTCAGTGGCCATATCATGGTAAACACTTTCGGTAGTACCGCTGGCAAGATAGGGTTCCAGGTAAAAAGTATCAAGAGGCTCAACCCCCATAAAATGGCAAAGAGACTTATAATTACACACCGTAGGATGATCCATCATATATTCCCGTGTGATAATATTATCATAATCACCCCAGAGGGCATTAAACGATGTATATTCATCTGAATTGGCAAGCAGGTGGTTGATAAAAACATCCACGACCCTGTCAGAAAACATGGGCCCCGAGGCAACAAGGGTTTTTACCGTAACTGTATCATCGAACTCAGTATTCTGAAATGCATAGTCATCTTTAAAAACCTGCCCGTCTTCACGGTAATATTTTTTCCCCTCAGGCATGGTAACTTTAATGAGCTCTACCGCGGCGGTTTTCGGTATACTCTGCAGCAGAGATGACGGGCTTTCTGCAACAAGGAAAGCCGCGTCACAGGTACCATCGACAACATTTTGGATTCCCTCAACGGCATCATTAGTACTGAAAGTCAAATTTGCATTATCATCAAAAGACCACGCCTCTATAATTGATTGTGCGGTCATATATGTATCAGAATGTTCTGCTCCGACATTAATTGTCATACTGCTGCCGGCATTCACGATATCATTAAGACAGGTAATACTACCCTTTACCAGGAGATAAAGGTGTTTCCTGTAAACGGCGGATATAATTTTCAACTTTGCTGGAATTTTAAGATATTTTTTCTCAGCAGTATCAGGGTTATTCTCATACTGTGCAAGGTATTTACTTCCGGCATACCTGAAAATGTCCTCCTGCACCAGTCCCATATAGGCTTCTCCGTTGACCAGGGCTTCTGCATTACTTACTGTACCGGTGGTTACAGTGTTTTTCATGATCACCCCCAGGGATTCACCTGAAGCTTCGATTATTCCCCGCGCAAAACTGTGGCCGGTACTCCCTTCGGGGCCGCTGACAAAAACAGGGTCACCACTGAAAGTTGAATCATTTACCTTTACATCGAAACATGAGAGAGAAAAAAGCGATAAAAAAATAAAAAGAAAAAAATGAAGAGGAAAGCTCCATATATTTTTCATTTATACCTGCTTAACATTGTTTATCTATAACATTGCATTAAAATAATATAACAATATTTGCATGATAGTATTATAATGAATACAAGACCCGTCAATAACTTTAATAAAATTACCACTGCTGTCCCATAGAAATGGGTAAAAATAAAAAAATGCTATTAATCTCAAAGGTGCTTATTTATATTGAAATCGCTAAAAACCAATAAAATACAGCATTTAAGGAGATTAACAGCATGTTCAAAGGTAAAACAGTATTAGTTCAAATGCAAGAAATAATTTCTAGATATGATTTTGAAAAAACAGTTTTTAAGCATTCAGGGGATAAGGGCAGCAAGACATTTAAAACAAAAAATCTTTTAAGTGTCATGCTTTATGTTCATATGTCAGCAAAACAAAGTCTAAGAGATACAGTTGACTCTCTGGTGAGTAAAAAGAAATTATGGTATCATCTAGGAATAAGATCAATTTCTAGAAATAATCTTTCTCATTCTTTAAAAATGAGATCATATAAAATCTTTGAAGATACATTTTATATAATGCTAGCAGTCTGTCGG
>CAZHNW010000185.1:0-4803 GCA_964534225.1 uncultured Leptospirales bacterium
CTCGCAGGCCAGTCTTATGCCATCAAGGGCCGGACATTTACCAGGGCAGACCTCGAGGCGGTACAGGAAGGTATCAAGCTCTGGAGTAAAAGATTAAACCGGACAACACGAAAGGGAATGCGGATTGCCTACCGGTAACAGAGACAATGAATCAGAAAATTGATATAAAACCAAACATTATTGACCGGGTCGTAGAAGCAGTGGATCCCCGGGCGGGCCTGAAGCGCCGCCAGGCGCGGGCCCATCTTGCCATTGTCAACAGCTACGTGGGGGCATCAAAGAAAAAGCGGAGCCTGCGTAAATGGCGGGGCACCACCGGTGATGCCGATACCGATCTTGAATTTGACCGCGATACCCTGATCGAACGCAGCCGCGATCTTGAGCGCAATAATCCTATTGCCGGCGGGGCCATCAACAATGTCTGCCTGAACGTGGTGGGCGGAGGCCTTCGCCTTGATTCCCGCATTGACCGGGCCTATCTCAAAAAACGCATGGGTATGACAGAGACCGAGGCAGACCGGTGGGAAGAGCAGGCGGAACGTGAATTTGATCTCTTTGCCGGAACCAGGGAATGTGACCTTGAACGCATCGGCAACTTCTATGAAAAGCAGGAACTGGCATTCCGCCAGGTCCTTGTCAACGGTGATTCCATTATTCTTACCCCCCGCATGAAACGCAAGGGCTCTCCCTACCAGCTGAAACTCCAGATGGTGGAGGCAGACCGTCTCTGTAATAAAAACAATACACCCAATGGCCCCCATGGTAGGGCAGGCAGGCGCATTTTTGACGGTGTGGTCAAAGATCAATATGGCGCGCCTGTTGAATATCATATTTCCCGTGGCCATCCCGGCAGTCTCCATGATTTTAATAAGAGCATGGAGTGGGACACGGTTAAGGCCTTTGGCGACAATACGGGCCTGCCCAATGTGCTGCACCTTTTCAGGCAGCTGCGCCCGGGCCAGAGCCGGGGTGTACCCTATCTTGCCCCTGTTATTGAGCCCCTGCGGGTCCTGGGAGAATATACCGAGGCAGAGCTTATGGCTGCTGTTGTTGCCGGGATGTACACGGTCTTTATCACCACAGAAGACGGGGATTCCGGCATGGGCTCTGAGCCTGACATGTCCCCGGGGGGGAAGTCACAGGATAAAGAATCAGACACAAAGCTGGGATACGGGGCCATTATTGACCTGGCCGAGAATGAAAGGATCGAGTCTGCCAACCCGGGACGCCCAAACACTGCCTTTGATCCCTTTGTGGCAAGCATCTTAAAGCAGGTAGCCATCGGTCTTGAACTTCCCTATGAGATTCTCATGAAATGCTACCAGTCATCCTATTCCGCATCAAAGGCGGCCTTTCTGGATGCCTGGCGGTTCTTTCGCTCCCGCCGCACCTGGCTTGCTACCAATCTCTGCAGGCCCATTTATGAGATCTGGATGTATGAGGCAGTGGCATCCGGCAGGCTCTATGCCCCGGGATTCTTTGATGACCACCTTATCCGCAGGGCATACCTGGGCAGCCAGTGGATCGGGCCTGCTCCCGGGCACCTTGATCCCCTTAAAGAAATGGCTGCAGCAGAGAAGCGCGTTAAGGCCCTGCGCATTTCAACCCGCCGGCGCGAAGCACTGGAATATTCCGGTGATGATTATAACGACCTGAAGACACAGATCCGCAAGGAAGAAGAATTCGAAAGGGAACTCGAACAGATAGGAGCAGAAGAGAAATGAAACTGATGGATATTCTAAGCAGTCCTCTTGCCATTCATCCCCGCAGGCTCATGGGCCTTTCTTTTATCCTGGATGCCCATCACCAGGGGGGCAAGCTGGACTTAAAAGAGATGGAAAAGAAGATCCTCTCTTTCCAGCCGGACCGCGCGGGGAAGAAAAGCTATGAGGTAATCAATGGCGCGGCAATCATTCCCATACAGGGAGTGATCTCCAAGGACTCCAGTGCCTTTTCACGTATCTTCTATGGCGGCGCCTCTACCAGGGATATCACCCGTTCCCTTGAAGAAGCTGCAGGTGACAGTGACGTTTCAAAAATAATTCTGCATATAGATTCCCCCGGGGGAACCGTTGACGGCACCCGTGAGGCAGCCAGGGCAATCTTTGCCTGCCGCGGCAGCAAGGAAATCATTGCCTTCTCTGACGGACTCATGGCAAGCGCCGCCTACTGGATGGGCTCTGCTGCAGATAAGGTGATTATATCCGGCGAGACCGTAGAGGTGGGATCCATCGGGGTTATCTCAACACATGTGGAATACAGCGAAATGGACAAAAGAATGGGCGTGGCCGTGACAGAGATCACCGCGGGAAAGTACAAGGCAGCGGGCTCACCCAACAAACCCATGGAGGATATGGAAAAGGAATACCTGCAGGGTCAGGTCAATTACCTCTACACCATATTTGTCAATGATGTGGCCGCCTTCAGGGGAGAGACCCCGGAGACAGTACTCTCAGAGATGGCGGATGGCAAAATATTTATCGGCACACAGGCAATTGAAGCTGGTCTGGTTGACGGTGTTTCAACCTTTGACGAGCTCATAAATATTTCCGGAAAGGATTCACGCATTACTGCTTCTTCCGAAGGGCGCGGTGCCGCCGCAGTGAAGGAGACAGTCAGAACAGACGCAAAGGAGGCTGAGTCTATGAAACTCACCGCAGAAGAATTGAAAGAGCAGAACCCTGATCTCTACAGGGCAGTTTTTGACCTGGGAAAAGCAGAAGCCTCTACCGGGCTCACGGAAGAGCAGCAGGCAGAAGCGGAGAAGAAGGGTGCTGAAACAGAAAGGGCGCGGATCCAGGCGGTTAAAGCCCAGCTGATCCCCGGCCATGAGGCCCTGATTGAAAAGGCCATGTTTGACGGAGAGACCACAGGCGAGAAGGCGGCCCTTCTTATCGTGCAGGCGGAAAAGTCAAAGCGCGAGGAAAAGCTCCATGACCTTGAAGAGGACGGCAAAGATGTGAGGGTGACCACCCCTGAGCCCGGTGATGGCTCATCATCTGCTGCCGACCAGAGACCTGTAGAGGAGAAGGCAAAGGCGGAGTGGGAGAAATCCGCGACGGTGCGCGCGGAATTCGGCAATGACTTCGATGTCTACCTTGCCTATCTCAAGAACGAAGAGAATGTCAGGATAAAAAGGGGGTAGCCCATGAGTACTTTGACAGTTGACAGAATACGCGACTATGAGCTGGGCACCATCAATGAATACCCCGTGATCGCCGGTGATGTGATCTACGAGGGCGCTGCCGTGGGAGACAATGGCAGCGGGTATGCACGGCCTCTTGAAGGGGGTGACCCTTTTCGCGGGTTTGCAGAAAGGTGCGCGGATAATAAGGATGGCGTGGCCGGGGATGCCCGGGTGCGTGTAAGAGAAGCAGGCAAGGTGGTTCTTTCTATCGACAGTCTTGCCTTAACAGACGTGGGCAAGGATGTCTATGCCTCGGATGATGACACCTTTACTCTCACGCGCGGCAGCAATACCCGCATCGGGTATGTATGCCGGTACGTTTCTCCCGGTGTGGGGATCGTTGCCTTCAGTGCAAATGAGGGTATTGAGGCGGAAGTTACAGCCGCATCCGGAACCGCCGGTGATACGGTCTCTGATGTGGGAGAGTCATTCAGCCAGGCAACGCTCAATGACAACTTTGCAACGCTGGCAGGGAAGGTCAACTACCTGCTGCGCAGACTTGGACAATAGGAGGAAAACATGGGTGCATTTCAACTATCATCCCGTGCGATAATAGGCACATTCTACAAGCGCCTTGAACAGAACCCCGGAGCCTGGTGGATCAACAAGCTTTCCATGCTCTTTCAATCAGACCAGGGCTCTGAGACATACAAATGGCTTGGCATGGCACCGGTGATGCGCCAGTGGATCGGCGGCCGCCAGGCAAAGGGCTTCCGTGAAAACGGCCTGACCATCGAGAACCTGGACTTTGAGGCCACCATCGAGGTCCTGGTTAAGGAACTGAGACGCGACAAGACCGGGCAGGTTCTTGTGCGAATCAATGAACTGGCAGACAGGACAAATGCCCATTGGGCCATGCTCCTTTCTGAGCTTATCCTGGGCGGGGCCTCAAAGACCTGCTATGACGGCCAGTACTTCTTTGACACTGACCACAAGGAAGGTAAAAGCGGTGTCCAGAGTAACCGGGTTTCCGTTACCCTCTCAGAGCTCCCTGTTGAAAAACATGGTTCTGTGATAAAGCCTTCACCGGAAGAGATGGAGCAGTGTATTCTCGAGGCAGTGACCCGCATCCTTTCATTCAAGGATGACCAGGGCCAGCCCTTGAACGAGGGAGCAGGTGAGTTTATCGTGATGCTTCCCACCACGCTCATGACTGCCGGTAATGCCGCCATTACTAATCCCATTCTGACATCAGGTAAGACCAATACGATTATCACGTCAGACTTTTCCATAAAGCCGGTGATCAATCCCCGTCTTACCTGGACTGATTCCTTCGCGGTCTTTCGCGCAGATGGTAACGTCAAGCCCCTGATTCGCCAGGAAGAGGAACCGGTTAAACTCAAGGCCATTGCCGAGGGCTCTGAGCTCGAGTTTAACGAGAACAAGCACCAGTACGGCGTGGATGCCAGCCGCAACGTCGGTTTCGGCTACTGGCAGCATGCCTGCCAGGTCACCATGGAATAGGGGGTGGCGATGAAACGGTATACAGTCACCGGTACAGCTGCCCGCTTTGCCCCGGATACGGTACTGGCCCTTTCACAGGCGCAGTACCGGGACCGGGCAGATGACCTTGAAAAGATCAAGGGTGCAAAGGACCTCTACCGGGTCCTGCGCAC
>CAZHNW010000186.1:0-4525 GCA_964534225.1 uncultured Leptospirales bacterium
AACCTTGAGGTTTTTCTTTATAAAATCATTCTCAAAATCAAAAGTATCACTGAGAAAACTGTCCTCTTTGTTATTTGGGAAATCAATAACCTCGACTTCCTTTATATCATCTTCCCTGATCCTGTCTATGATGTCGATATTGATCCTCTCACCGACTTCAATTATTATCTCACCGGTACTCTTTGATACAATATCCCTGGCAACTCGCCGGCCATTGAGAGCGTCATACTCCTCTTCGCTCTTCATACGCACACGCCTGGTTTTATAAAAAAGCTTTACCACTTCTTCATTTGTCTCATATCCCAGAGCCTTAATGAGAAGCGTTGCCGGAAATTTTTTCTTCCGGTCGATCCGGGCTATGATATGCCCCTTGCTGTCCATTTCAAACTCGAGCCATGAACCACGATCGGGGATGACCCTGGAATTATAGACACGATCGGCTTCTTCAAAAAAGAAGAAAATGCCGGGAGAACGATGAAGCTGATTTACAACTACCCTTTCAGCCCCATTGATAATGAAAGTACCGCGTCTTGTCATCAGGGGAATGTCCCCCATATAGACTGTCTGCTCCCTCACCTCCATTGTATCCTTTCGAATCAGTCTAATGGTAGACTTCAAAGGAGCAGCATAGGTAACATCACGTTCTTTGCATTCATTCTCCGAATACTTGGGAGTTCCAATTTCATAGTTAATAAATTCAAGAACGACATCTTCGTGTGGACTCTCAATAGGGAAAATTTCATCAAAGACAGCCTGAAGCCCCTGATTTTTTCGTCGCCCTGTTTCGGCTTGTAAAAACCATTCGTATGACTTCAACTGGATTTCAATAAGATTGGGCAGGCCGATTTTTGAGTCGATTTTACCAAAGTTTACGACTTTTCTTCCTTCTTGCATGGATTATTCAACCTTATTTACAAGATATTTTGGGGTTTGATCCGGCATTCTACTCTGAAACATTGAATAGTAAAACAGCTGGAACCAGTTTACTGGATATCCCAACCAAATTCGGTCAGGAACATGTTACAACAGGTAATACAATAATTAAATATTTACACATCAAAATAGAAAAATCAATAGTTTTGACAAAAAAAGGTCAAAACTATTGATTTTATCCCAATAAAAAACAATTCCTGGTGTACCTGGCTACTTGAGTTCAATGGTAGCGCCGGCTGCTTCCAGTTTTTCCTTGATTTCGTTCGCTTCCTCTTTAGAAGCACCTTCTTTGACCGGTTTTCCGCCAGCCTCGACGAGTTCTTTTGCTTCTTTAAGACCAAGACCGGTAATTGCGCGGACTTCTTTAATGACCGCAACCTTTGAATCACCAAATCCGTTAAGAACAACATCAAAAGAAGTTTGTTCTTCTGCTGCACCTGCGTCTCCACCTGCGGGAGCACCTGCGGCTGCTACAGCCACGGGAGCTGCTGCGGAGATACCAAATTTGTCTTCCATTGCTTTTACAAGCTCTGCAGCTTCAACGAGAGTAAGTTCGCTGATAGCATCAAGCAGTTCTTCTACAGAAAGTTTTGCCATTTTCTTAACTCCTTTATACTTAGTGAATTCCTTCAAGTTAATACAGTCATGCTGTAAAAACCTATAAAGGTGAAAAGCACCTCATCATGAAGTATATACTATTCAGATTCAGTAACCTTTACGTACCCTTATTTCAAATTCAATTAGTTATTCTTATTTTGTTCTGCTACAGCATTTATCGCACGGGCCAGAGATGCCATAACCTGATTCATACCCATTGCAATTCCGGTTGCCGGTCCATTAACCAGTGACATTGTTTGTGCAATAAGTACATCCTTTGAAGGCAGATCAGCAATAGTTTTTACCTGCTCTGCCCCGTAAACAACATTTTCAAATACAGCCGCTGAATAGCTGAAGGACTCCTGCTCTTCACCAAACTCCTTCAATATCTTTGCAACTTCGCCCACTTCTTCACCGATAAAAGCAACACCAATAGGACCTCTAAGATGCTCATCAAGCCCCTCGTATCCTGCATCAGCAAGAGCTCTCTTGAAAAGATTATTCTTTACGACTTTATATTCAGCATTCTTTTCTCTAAGCTGTCTTCTCAACATCCCAAGATCTTTCACTTTGGTTCCTGAGTAATTCGTGAGAATAATATTCCCTTTATCCTTCAGCCTGGAGACCAGATTATTGACTTCATCAATTTTATATTGTTTTACCATTATTTTTCGATCCCCTTATAATTAATTTTTATTCCAGGACCCATTGTTGAACTGATGTGAACAGATTTTATATAATTACCCTTCGCATCAGAGGGTTTATCCTTCAATATCTGATTATAAAAGGTACTGACATTTGTTACGATATCATTTTTCTCAAAGGAAACTTTTCCAACATTCATATGAACAACACCGCTTTTGTCAGCGCGGTACTCAACGCGTCCACCCTTGAGTTCTTTAACAATTCCTTTAATATCCTCGGTGACTGTACCCGCCTTCGGTTTTGGCATCAGTCCCTTTCTTCCGAGAACCGGCCCCAGTTTACCAACAAGCTTCATCATATCAGGGGTAGCCACTACCGCCTGATAGTCGATCCAACCGCCCTGAATCTTTTCAATAATCTCTTCGGCGCCAACATAATCTGCCCCGGCTTCCTGGGCTTCCTTCTGCTTGTCACCCTTACAAATAACGAGAACTTTTTTCTCTTTACCTGTACCGCTCGGTAAAACTGCAGAGCCTCGTATATTCTGATAACTTTTATGCTGAAGCTTAATTGCAAGGTCGACAGATTCGTCAAACCCGGCAAACTTCATTTCCTGCATCATTTCCACCGCTTCGTCAATCGGATAGAGCTGAGTTTTATCGACCTTTGCTCGCCTTTCTGTAATTTTCTTTCCACGCTTCATTTCTAATACCTCTTAAAACCTTTCCGAATAAAATTCTTCAAGTCCGCAGGGTCAATCAACCACATCGACGCCCATAGAATGAGCAGTTCCGCCGATAATATTGACAGCTGCATCTATATCATTTGCATTCAGGTCAGGCATCTTTATATTGGCAATTTCTTCGAGCTGAGCCCGCGTAATTTTCCCTACCTTGTCTTTCTGCGGTTCACCTGACCCACTACTCAAGTTCAAAGCTTTCTTAATCAAAACCGCTGCAGGAGGAGTCTTAAGAATAAAACTGTAAGTCCTGTCTTCATAGACTGTAATGACAACAGGCACAATCGTCCCCTGCTGCTCCTTTGTTTTATCATTAAAAGCCTTGCAGAAATCCATAATATTCAGGCCATGCTGACCAAGAGCAGGGCCAACCGGGGGAGCGGGATTTGCCTGTCCGCCGGCAATCTGTAATTTAATTTCAGTTAAAATCTTTTTATCCGCCATGGTGGTCCTCAATATCCTTAATAGTTTTTATCAACTCGTTGCTTACAACTATATCACTTAATCAAAAAATCCGTCTTATACACGGATAAGATTATTATATTTTTCCAACCTGTGAAAAATCAAGCTCTACCGGTGTACCGCGGCCAAATATTTCAACCTTAACACGAAGCCTCCCCTTATCTGGATAAACTTCTTCAACTACACCGCTGAAATTGTTGAAAGGGCCATCAACAACCTTGACATGCTCTCCAACACTGAAATCCACAACAAAAGAAGCCTTTTCCTTTGTTGTCTGTTCACCCATCTGTGAAAAAAGTGCATCAACTTCGTGACGGGAAAGAGGCTTTGGTTTGGAACTTTTATAAGTATCACCAAAAGAACCGACAAAATTGGTAACTCCCTGGGTATTTTTGACAAAGCCCCAGGAATCATCATCCATATCCATTTCAATAAGAACATAGCCGGGAAAATACTTTTTGGACTTAACCTTCCTCTTGCCGTCCTTTACTTCGGGAACATCAATGGTTGGTATCTTGATCTGTCCGACCTTTTCCTGCAGTTCTCTCTTCCTGTCCGGTTCAGGTTCATTTTCAATCTTTTTTTCCAGGGCAAGTTTCACCTTGTTCTCATGCCCGGAAAAAGTATGGATGACATACCATTCCTTCGCCATATTAATTCATCACCGTTCTTATTAATGTCATCAACGCCGAATCTATCAGCCAGAGAAACATTGAAATTATAAACACAGTCACCACAACAACCCCGGTAAAACTGGTCACCTCATCCCTGTCAGGCCAGGTTACCTTGCGCAATTCTTCTTTCGCTTCACGAACAAACTGAAGAGCTTTTTTCACGTGAACACCCTTACGCCTTGGTTTCCTTGTGCGAAGTATGCTTATTACAGAATCTGCAATACTTTTTCACCTCAAGCTTACCAGCCTGATTCTTTTTATTCTTTGTAACTGAATAATTCTTACGCTTGCAGTCCTGGCAAGCCAGGAGAATCACATCTCGCATATCAATCCCTGCCTGTTTTTACAGATAAATTTACAATATCCACACATACCTGTACCAGAAAACGGCTCACCCTGTCCGCTTTCTGACCATAAATACAGATGAGCCCACGACCAGAATCGAACTGGTGACCTTTTGCTTACCATGCAAATG
>CAZHNW010000187.1:0-4346 GCA_964534225.1 uncultured Leptospirales bacterium
GTATAGCGTGCGAGAAATCAATAAAATAATGCATGCCATTGAAAGTGTTTTGCGTATGAAGGCGCGAAAACGCTTTCGCGCCTTCATACGCAAATGTATCACATTACGATTTCATCTCCCACTTTCAGGTCACGGTAGCGGTCGCCAAAGGCGGCACGAAACCGGTCAAGGGCAAAATCAGAACTGTCGTGAGGCGAAAGGGACACAAGGGCGGGCTTTTCCTGCTTGATGGCATCAATGGCGGAGGCAATGTCCTTTTCATTGATACCGTTCCAGGGAACGCGGTCAGAACCGACAATATTCTGCAGGTTCAGGGGGCCTATTTTTACGCGCCCTCCCTTTACGGGAAAATGGAGGCCGCCAATGACGGCGTAAATGGGAATATCGAAGATCTGTTTTGTTCTTTCGATGATTCGTTCGATTGTCTGGTGGCCGCAGCCGATGATAATGACCAGACCTTTCCCTTTCAGGTTTACCACCAGGCTCTGTTCAGCGGTGAGTCCCATGAGAAAGAGGTTCCGGGGAATAATACCCAGGGTGGCAATTCCCGGCGCCAGGACCTGTGGATCTTTTGTCACGGTTACCGTTGGTTCAGGATTGTGTTCTGAAGGGGTAACTTCAGCCGGGGCGTAAACGGGAATATTTTTCAGGGGCACAGGGCCCTTTGAAAGACTGAAGGTTGCGGCACGCTGGTCTTCCATCCCGCCAAGATGGTCAAGATGAAGGTGACTTATGAATATCATGTCAAGGGAATCTGTCGTGACGCCGAGTTTTTCCATATTACCCATAAGGGGAGAAGGATGTTCTTTTTTAGCATTGAAACCAACATCAAGAAGAAGAGTCGTGTCATCAGCCCTGACCAGGTACGAGACCCCAGCCTCGGTCTTCAGGTCGTCGCGGTCACTTTGAAAATCAACGAGGGGTAGAAGGGAGAGGTGTGAAACCTCACCAAAGTCATTAATTTTGATCTCAGGAAGGGACTGTCTCATTTCTTCTGCCTGCCGGTTACCTTTTTTCAGCTGGATAACCTTCAGCAGCAGAAAAAGAGCAATCAGCCCTGCCAGACCTGCCAGTACGTAGAGTATTACCATTGTGCATCTCCTGTGAATATAATATTTATTACAGGGCGCGCCATGCCACGGGGCCTGTGCCGATTCTTTATAAAATATGGAAAGATTCAGCATAAGCCATGCCGCCAGAGGCGGCAATGGATTACCGCAAAAGCAGGTACGCCACTGTAATAAAATGCCCTCTCTGCTGAGGGGAATTTTTTATATATTTGAGGGTTCCTGGAGGAATTCCCTCAGAGGTTCCATGCTGTTGAGAACTTCTTCGATTTCAATCATGGTGTTGTCAAGGGAGACATTGGCGTCATGAAAGGCCTGCTTTTCAAAGTTTGAGAGGGATTTCATGCTTTCCACGTCTTTTGTGTCAAGAAATTCAATGAGCTGAGTCAGTATAACACGGAGATTACGATAGAGGGCGACAATGGACTGGTGCATTTCGTAGTAGTGAACGAACTGCATGATACGTTCATCGTCACCGGAAAGAAAATCGATGATTTTTCTTCCTTCGTTGTCTATCTTTGCCTGGTAATAGGTGAGGGACCGGGGATAGTTCGTCAGCTCCTTTTCGTAGTTGTCGACCTTTTCGAACTGCTGGATACCGTCGATTTCAAGGTTTCTGAAAATATTCTCCAGCTCAATAGAATCTGTTTTGTTTTCCTTGGGAAAAACGTTGGAGTTCTTGATGTTCATGATGATGCCCTGGAGACGGCTCTGGTGGGCGTCCATGAGGTGCAGGGTATTACGGATCAGCCCCGCGGGGTCAAAGAATTCTTCAACTTCTTCGTATTCTTCTTTCTGTTCTTCTTCGGGCAGAGGTTCTTCTTCTGTTTCGCGTGATTTCTCGATACGGGTTTTGGCCACTTTTTGTTCATAGAGGTGCGCATCAACGGGGGTGGAACGCATCAGTTTTACGATTTCAACTTTGCGTTCCAGGCGGTTGTAGCGGAGTCCGTACATGTTACCCCGCGGGTCAACGTAGCGGTTATTCAGGTCGTAGACAGATGCGCGGGAGGTGTCAATGTCAGAAATGTCATTGATGCGAATTATTCTGGTTTTCATATGTCCTTTTCAGAAATATCGGGAATTTCCTCGTCGAATTCGACGGCAATGTAGACTTCCCCCTTTGAAGCAAAACGGGAAAATTTCATGGCAATCTCCGAAGGGTTGGACTCGAGAAGACCTGTGCGGATAATTTTTCCCATTATTTCGAAATCAAGCTTTTTCGTGGAAAAGCGTACCATAATGGGAGCATGCACCGGTACACGGTCATCTGAAACGATAAAGACCCCGCCGCGGCTCAGGTCGAGGATGAGACCTTCCCCCTTTGAAGGGACCGTAACGGTCAGGTCCATGTCATCGGGATTGCCTTCGTAGTAATCAAAGGTGGTCTTTATTTTACATGCATACCGTGGATATTTTCTTTTTTCACTCATAGTTTCCTCAGCCTGTATTTTTTTTCTTAGGATAGGGGAGGAGGGGAGAGTCGTCAATCTTTTTTATTTCAACACCTTATTCTTCAATCATCTGCAAAAACGATTGAAAATATGCAGGGGGGAAGAAATATGGTTCTTCATTACATATATGTAACATTTAGTGTTAAACAATCTTTTTTGCTGTTTTTCATTTTACAGGAATATTTTCCCGTAGTAGTGTGACATAATCCAAAAGCTGTATTACGGCAGTGCCCGTGCCTGCCGCATCAATAAGGAAGTAACCCATGGAAAACCATAAAACCAGGTTCATATTCGTTACCGGCGGAGTCTGTTCGTCTCTCGGCAAAGGGGTCTCAATCGCGTCCCTGGGCCTGCTCCTTGAGGGGCATGGTTACAGGATCAGCGTCATCAAGATGGATCCCTATATTAACATCGATCCCGGTACCATGAGCCCCTACCAGCATGGAGAAGTCTATGTTACCGAAGACGGGGCCGAAACCGATCTTGACCTGGGCTATTATGAGCGTTTTACCAACTCGAAACTGACACGCAAGAATTCAGTCTCCACGGGGCAGATATATAATGCCGTGATCCAGCGTGAGCGGCGCGGTGATTACCTTGGCCGCACTGTGCAGGTCATACCTCATATCACTAACGAGATCAAGAAACGCATTTATGATGTTGCCAACGAGGATGAACTCGATTTCGTTCTCGTAGAGATCGGCGGTACCGTGGGCGATATCGAGTCGATTCCCTTTCTCGAGGCGATACGCCAGGTGCGCCATGAACTGGGAAGCCGCCGTGTTCTTAATGTTCATCTAACCCTGGTGCCTGTTATATCCGTGGCGGGTGAGCATAAAACCAAGCCGACACAGCATTCTGTCAAGGAGCTGATGCAGCTGGGGATACTTCCTGACATACTTCTCACCCGCACATCCACGGCACTTTCCGAGGAGATGAAAAGCAAGATCGCTCTTTTTTGTAACGTTACCGAACGCAATGTCATTTCTGCCGTGGATATCCAGGGCTCCATCTACGAGATACCCTACATGTTCAAGGAGCAGGGGTACGACCTCATCGTGCTGGAGCATTTCAACCTCGATGCGCCTCCCCTGAAGATTGCCAAATGGGAAAAGTTCACCAGGCAGTTACGCAATCCCAGGAAAAAAGTCACCATCGCGGTTGTGGGGAAGTATATCGCCCTGCAGGACGCCTACCGGTCTATCTACGAGGCGCTTCTCCACGGAGCCGTGGCCAATGAAGCTGAACTGACCATTAAACGCATCGATTCAGAAGACCTTGAGGGCCTGAAAAAACAGCAGCTCGAGGCGCAGCTTGCCGAGGCTGATGGAATCCTGGTGCCGGGAGGTTTCGGGAACCGTGGTATCGAGGGGAAGATCATGGCCATTAACTATGCCCGGACACGGCAGGTTCCTTTCTTTGGCATCTGCCTGGGACTGCACTGTGCCGTCATCGAATACGGAAGAAATATCTGCGGCCTCGAGAACGCCCACACCACGGAAATAAATCCCGAGGCAGACCATCCTGTCATCTCCCTTCTCGATGAGCAGGAAGAGGTCGTCGACAAGGGGGGCACCATGAGACTCGGCGCCTACCCGTGCAGGCTCCAGGAGGGAACAAAGATACGAAAGATCTATGGCAAAGAAACAATACAGGAACGCCACCGACACCGTTTCGAGTTTACCCTCAAGTATAAAGACACCTACCGTGAAAAGGGAATGGTCTTCGGGGGAATCTATCCCCAGAACAGCCTGGTGGAGACCATTGAACTCCCGGACCATCCCTGGTTCATTGCCACGCAGTTTCATCCCGAATTCAAGTCGAA
>CAZHNW010000188.1:0-4196 GCA_964534225.1 uncultured Leptospirales bacterium
ACGCTCCCTGTCTCAAGACCCTTTATATCGATAAGCCCATGAAGGGCCATAACCTGATGCAGGCTATTGCCAGGGTAAACCGCGTCTACGGAGATGTCGAGGCGGGCCTTATCGTCGATTACCTGGGTATTGCCTCTGACCTGAAAGAAGCCCTTTCTTTCTACTCTGAAAGCGGCGGAAAGGGAGACCCCGCCGAAGCCCAGGAAGAGGCGGTGCGCCTTATGCTCGAAAAACTCGAAGTCGTCTCACAGATGTTTCACGGCTTTCCCTACGAAGAATATTTCGATGCCGACACGTCCCGCAAGCTTTCCCTTATCCTCAAAGCAGAAGAGCATATACTCAGCCTCGATGACGGCAAGAAACGATACCTCAACGAGGTCTCCGCCCTGTCAAAGGCCTTTGCCATTGCCGTGCCCCATGAACAGGCAATGGACGTAAAAGATGAAATTTCATTCTTTCAGGCGGTAAAGGCGCGCCTGGCAAAATTCGACGGCACCGATTCAGGCCGCACCGATGAAGAAATCGAAACGGCAATCCGGCAGGTTATTGACCAGGCACTGGTGACTGACCAGGTCATCGATGTTTTTGATGCCGCTGGTATCAAAAAACCTGATATCTCCATCCTTTCAGAAGACTTTCTCCTTGAAGTCAAAAACATGGAGCATAAAAATATTGCCCTCGAGGTCCTGAAAAAACTTCTCAATGATGAGATCAGGGCAAGAATGAAAACGAACCTGGTACAGGGCAAAACCCTCATGGAGATGCTGGAAAATTCAATTAAACGGTATCACAACAAGGTTATCACCGCAGCAGAGGTCATCGAGGAAATCATAGAACTGAGTAAAGAGATAAAACGCCAGGACAAGGAACCCGAAGAGATGGGCCTTTCACATTTTGAGTATGCCTTTTATACCGCAGTGGCAAATAATGAAAGCGCCCGCGAATTGATGCAGCAGGAGAAACTCCGTGAGCTGGCAGTGGTTCTCTACCAGAAGGTAAAGGAGAATGCCTCCATCGACTGGACAATAAAAGAAAGTGTAAAGGCAAAGCTGAAGGTCATAGTGAAAAGAACCCTGCGGCAGTTCGGGTATCCCCCTGATATGCAGAAGCTGGCGACGGAAACTGTGCTGAAACAGGCAGCGGCCATTGCTGATGAATTGACGAGGGAGAATTGATGTTATTATTCTTTAATGCTATAATATTATAACAAGTAATGAGGTAAAAATGAAGGGAGTTGATCTTTCACGAGAAAAAGAAATTGAAGAATACCAAAAAAATTTGAATGAAATTAAAGATAATTATGCAAAAGAAGCATTTGTAGAACGGATGATTATATTTGTGGATCTTGCAAGTTCAACTTCTTTCAAATATGAATATGAAGAAAGTTACTGGGTTAAGCGACAGGTCGATTTTCTTTCTCTTGTATCAAAGGTGTTTTTAGAAAAATTTAACGAAGATAAAATGTTTTATAAGCATCTTGGTGATGCTGTTTTTATTTCTATACAGGGAGGTTTTGAAAATGTTATTCCGGCAATAGATGAGTGCATTAAAGAAATAAAAAAACACAATGATCAAAATCTCTATGAACCTTTTAGGTTTCATATGGCAATAGATTTTGGATTTGTTAAATTATTAATTGATGACCCTATCGGACAGTGCGTAGATAGATGTAGCAGAATATTGTCGATAACAAATGATGAACATGTTCTTATTTCTGAAGATGCCTTTATAAGACTATCAAAAGATTGTGCAAATTTCGAGTGCCGGAGATTAGATAATATTTTACTCAAAGGAATAAAGAATGCGATTAATCTTTTTGAATATAAATATGATGGCAAAAAACGAAAATTGAAAATTCATAAAGAGGTTCCAGGAGTTTTTAAAAGAAAAACCGAAATTCATCGAAATGACAATAATGTTCCAGGGGAAAATAAATATTCATTAGAATATCAAAATGAATATGAATATAAACATAAACCTCTAAAAATCGCAGCTTTTGGCCCTCATGTTGATGATATCGAGCTTGGTTGTGGCGCAACACTCGCAAAATTGATCGATAATTTTGATGTTGAGTTATACTATTATATCCTTTCTTTTGGCAGACTTGAGTGGGATGGAGAAAATAATAAATCAGGAATTTCTCGGCTAACTGATGCCAAAAAGTCTTTTAAATATTTATTAACTGGTTCGGAGGAGTTGAATTCTAGTGAAAAGGATATAGATAATATCGAATTTAAACTGTATGATGATGAAAATTCAGATAAAATAATTGGAAAATTTAAAGCATTCACAAAATTTCATGACGCAAAATTAGATGAAGACATTAATGTCATCAGACAGGAAATTCGAAAACTTCAGACAAAGGAGTTGAATGATGTAGATCTAATTTTTATGCCATCTTTAAAAGATGTACATCAGGATCACAAAGTTTTGGCCACTATATCAATACAAATTTTTAGAAAGCATGAGACTGTACTGTTTTATCGAACACCTGACAGTGGCAAGCATCCAGCAGATAGATTTAATCCTAACTTATATTTAGACGTTAGTGAATCCATTCGTAGTGACAGTATATATGAAACATGTGATCAAATTGCTACCAAAGCAGCAAGGCCTACTTATGCAGATGTTAAGCTTCATTTGTTAAAGTTGTTCTCTTCTGAGACGGAAAAACATTGGTATGATGAACTTTCATTTCTTAGTACAATGCGAGAATATGCAGTCGATGCTTATCTGCCAACAGCAACTGATAAAAACAAATTTGCTGAAGGTTTTGAGGGAATATTGCGGTATTAATTTTGTTGTACAGGAATTATTACGGTTTCTTAAAAATGTTAATAATGTTATAAACTATAAAAACTGCTGAGGTCAAAAATATCAAAATATGCATTCTAACTATAAAGAGAGATGTATTATTGGCGCAGGGATTAAAAATCTGAGTAATGTTTATTTTTTCGGGAACTTGCAGGTAGCCATTTTTCGAATCTTCTTGAATAACCCCTAAATTTTTTTGGATGCTTATAATGTTTTCGAATTTGGTAATTTCAACTTTGTTACGATGACGCCATGTTATTAATATACCGAATGAGGTCACAAAAAAAATAAACAGGAATGAAAGGGAGAGAATAGCAAGTGAATTGTCATTTTTTGCTGCAAGAGTCAATAGACCTACAGTAGTAATAAAAACAAATTGTAAAGCCTTCCAGGTTTGGTCTCGAGTATGATGGTGGTCTTTCCATTCTAATTCAAGTGCTTTTTCTAATGAGCTTCTGTTCGTTTTTGTCGCATTTTCATGTGTTATAGAATGTTTAGTGTTGTTGTTTGTTGATTCACATTTCATTTTCTACTTCCCAACCTTAACCCCTGCCGCAACCGCAAAGGCCTCCAGGGCCTTGTGAAATAGATCCCAAATCTCAATCCGTGTTTCCGCATCAAAATTCGTATTTATCAACCGCATGAGCTCTGCCTGTTCCGGCTTAATATATGAGGGCAGCCTGTCATTTTGATCTGCGTCCGCAGGTACAAAAAATTCCCACATTTCAACGTCCAGGAATTTACAGACTTTTTCTATCGCTTCAAGGGGAGGGTAATGTGATTTCTCCCAGACAGAGATAGTTGCCTGGTGAACATCTAATTTCTCTGCAAGATCCTTCTGGCTGAGGTTCGCTTTCTTGCGGGCATTCTTGAGCATTTCACCATAATTCATAGTAATTCCTCGTTGAATTACGCTTATATGTAATATTTTGACTCATGTAAATGATTATATTTAATAATTTAATAAAAATCAATTGACAATATTATAATATTACATATTCTTGATATCAAATATTAAGCATCGACATATTATAATTTTTTGTGAGGTTTTTATGTCAGATACTTCTACTACTAAAGTTATCGGCTTCAACATTGATATTGATTTAGCAAATGCCTTTAGAGGCAAATGCGCCTCCAGGGGAGAAAAATATCAGGATGTTGTGACGCGGCTCATTGAGCAATTCGTGAACCAGGATTCCTCACAGGAAAAGGCGGCATCATGAGTTACCCAAAGCAGGAAGAACTGAGAAGGCTACCCGATGGGAGAATTGACATCACTCAATTCAGCGAAAGTGACCTCCGCAATCAGCGGCAGGTCATCATGGATATCGATGAGTGGTGCAGGGAAGAAGAGGCAAACCAGGTCGCCAGCGGCATCCTTC
>CAZHNW010000189.1:0-4150 GCA_964534225.1 uncultured Leptospirales bacterium
AACCGCCGCCAGGAGGAAAACCTGATACTGATTGCCTCTGAGAACTATACCTCGCGAGCGGTACTCGAGGCATCATCCTGTACCATGACCAACAAGTACGCGGAAGGCTATCCCGGTAAGCGCTATTACCAGGGATGCGAACACGTTGATGCCGTGGAAAGTGTTGCCATCGACAGGATAAAGAAACTCTTTGGCGCCGAGTATGCCAACGTACAGCCCCACAGCGGTGCCCAGGCAAACATGGCAGTGATGATGTCAATCATCAAGCCCGGTGATACCTTCATGGGTATGAACCTGGCTCACGGGGGACATCTCTCCCATGGATCTCCCGTTAACTATTCAGGCCTTTTTCACAATGTTGTCAGTTATGGTGTTACCGAGGATACCAATGTCATCGATTATGACGAGGTAATGAAACTGGCGAAGGAACATAAGCCGAAACTGATTATCGCCGGGGCGTCAGCATATCCTCGTATTATCGATTTTGACCGTTTCAAGGAGATTGCCGATGCAGTAGGGGCAAAGCTGATGGTGGATATCGCTCATATCGCCGGTCTCATTGCCGCGGATGAGCACCCTTCACCTGTTGAAGTATCAGATTATGTAACCATGACCACCCATAAAACCCTGCGGGGGCCAAGGGGCGGTGTTATTCTTGCAAAAGAAGGATATGAAAAAGACCTGAACCGCGGCATGTTCCCCGGTGTACAGGGAGGACCGCAGATGCATTCTATTGCCGCCAAGGCTGTCGCCTTTGGTGAGGCCCTGAAGCCTGAATTCAAAGAATACCAGAAGAAGGTCATCAAGAATGCACAGACACTGGCTGAGACCCTTATGAGCCGCGGCCT
This sequence comes from uncultured Leptospirales bacterium, assembly GCA_964534225.1. GTDB lineage: Bacteria > Spirochaetota > UBA4802 > UBA4802 > UBA5550 > CAZHNW01. Next base: position 849 of record CAZHNW010000189.1, read on the forward strand.
GAATATTACTTCAGGCGGTACAGACAATCACCTGATGCTTGTAGACCTGCGCAATAAAGACCTTACCGGCAAGGAAGTAGCGGCACGCCTTGATGAAGCTGGAATCACCTGTAACAAGAACGGTGTCCCCTTTGATGACAAGTCACCCTTTGTTACCAGCGGTATTCGTCTCGGCAGCCCCGCCCTTACCACCCGTGGATTCGGTGAAGACGAATTCAAGAAAACAGGTAATCTCATTGCCGATATCGTTGATAACATGAATGATGATAATGCTCTTAAGAAAGTAAAGGGGGAAGTATCTGAACTCTGTCAGAAATATCCCACTGATTTTTTACGCCTTATATAAGCAAAAAAATTTTCAGGGCGCATCCCCGCGGGGATGCGCCCTTTTTATTGCTGATGATGAGAAAAACCGCTGTATATATAATCTTAACGCTGCTTTTCTTCTCTGCCTGTACCACCGGTGCGGGGAAGAAACCGACAGCGTCATCCCTGACCTTTGCCCTCGTGGGAAACACATGGCCTGAATCTCCCTTTTCTTACTCCTTTTCTCTTTTTGAACAGGTCATGGAGCCCCTGAACAGGGAAAATCCCCTTATCCTTTTTCATACCGGCAACATGGTCCATGGCGGTAAAGACTGGATGGGTATAAAGAAAGGCGATCTTGAACGGCAGTATCGTGCCCTCCGCAGGAGTCTTTCTTCCCTGCATCTGATTTTTTATCCCCTCCCCGGTGAGAAGGATCTCTATAACGGTAACAGTGATGCCTTTCGTGAATTCAGCGGGAAACCCCTTAACTACGCGGTGCATTACGGCAATGTTTCCTTCATCGTTGTTGACCGGCGGGCTGCTTCCCCGAAGGAGACGGCCCGCAATATCGGTGAACTGAAGAAACAGCTGGAGAAGTGCAGGTCCTCTTCTGCTATCTTTGTGATTACACATGCCCCCTGGTTCTCTCCCCCATCGCGATGGTCACGGAAAAAGGAAGTTAAACTTCCCCCCCGCCTGCATGGCCTTTTGAAAAAATACCCGGTCAGGGCCTGTTTTGCCGGAACCCCGCAGCAGTTTTTCCAGTATCAAAAGGACGGTATTCTCTATGTTGTGGCCGGCTGTGGGGGGTATCGAAAAGATGAACGCTACAAAAAGTATAACCAGTTTTATATTGTTGACTTTGACGGCAGGCTGTGCAGCATTGCGGAGAAACAGGTCAAGCTCGATTACCGGTAAGGGGCATGTTATTTGCGGGCTGTCTCTGCGGCAGGTTGATTGAGCGTTTGCAGGTGAATAAACAATGAGTGAAAAAATATTCGACGATCTTCATCTCTTTATCGAGGAGTGCACCTCCCGTGGGATTAAAAAGATTGCCTTTGCTGAAACCAATGAAAAACGCGCCGAGCAGGTTGAAGATTCAGTTCTCGAGGTGGTGCATGTGAAAAAATGTGATCTTCTCGCTTACCGTGAGGGGACCATCTATAAATGCATTCTTCGTGATATTGATCTTGACCAGACCTATAACCTTCTGAAGGAGAAGGGCTTCGAGGTTGAAAAGGTCGACAGGAATATTACCTGAGGCAAGCCTCTATGAAAACCATCCTTGACGTGGACAATCTCAATGTTTCCTTTATGCTGCCTGAAGGCCGTCTGCGTGCCGTGCGTGATCTTTCCTTTTCCCTTGCAGGGGGTGAGAGCCTGGGTATCGTGGGAGAATCAGGCTGCGGGAAGTCTGTTTCAGCCTTTTCTCTTCTGCGCCTGGTCAATACTCCCGGTAAAATCGATTCGGGATCTGTCATCTACCAGGGTAAAGACCTGATGCAGGTCAGCGAGGATGAAATGCGTTCAGTGCGGGGCGGTGAAATCTCAATGATTTTCCAGGAGCCCATGACTTCCCTGAACCCTGTTTTTACCATTGGTCGTCAGGTGGCTGAGGGTATCATGCTTCACCGCAACCTGAAGAAGGAGGATGCCCGGGAAAAGGCCGTTGAACTTCTCTCGCTCGTGGGTATCCCCGGTGCCGCGTCACGCTTTGATTCCTATCCTCATGAATTTTCCGGGGGAATGAGACAACGGGCGATGATTGCCATGGCCCTGGGGGCAGACCCATCAATCCTGATTGCCGACGAACCCACGACCGCCCTTGATGTGACCATCCAGGCACAGATTCTTGATCTCCTGGTTGAGCTTCAAAAAAAGCGCGACATGGCAATGATACTCATCTCCCATGACCTGGGCATAGTAGCCAACATTGCCGATTCTATTGCCATTATGTACGCGGGGGAGATCGTTGAGTCCGGGCCTACTGCTTCGATCTTTGAGACTCCCCTGCATCCCTATACCCGGGGGCTCTTTGATTCGATTCCGCGCCTTGACAGGAAAGACGAAAGGCTGAAGACAATCCCCGGTACGGTGCCGATGATCCTCGAAGCGCCCCGTGGCTGTGTTTTTGCCCCGCGTTGTCCCCGTGCCTCCGCGGAATGCTCCGCTTCACCGGTGGTTTTAGAAGAAAAGGCTCCCGATCATTTCGTTCGATGTATTAAAGCGTAGTCCCTCCGGGGGCGTTATCTTTTTTCTGATAAAAGGGCTCAGAGCCTGTACAATATCTCATGCCCTCATTGTTGCGAGTCAAGAGCAAAAATGAAAACCTTTCTGTAATGCACTTGACATGTATGCTCAGATCATGCATATTTATATGCATGAGAACAACAATAAATATTAATGATGAAATACTTGAAAAGGCCTCGCAATTGACAGGCATAAAAGAGAAAACTGCTCTTGTCCAGAAAGGCCTTGAGGCGCTTATTGCCCAGGAGAACAGCAGACGCCTGGCAAAACTCGCCGGTACTGAAAAATCCTTAAAGCCTGTTCCCCGAAGAAGAAACAACAGCTGAAATTTATGGTTCTTGTTGATACATCAATATGGATAGACCATTTTCGAAAAGGTGTTCCTTCATTATCAGAATTGCTGAATACTACATCCGTTGCAACACATCCCTTCATCATTGGTGAACTTGCCTGCGGCAGCTTGAAAAATCGAAAAGAAATACTTGAATTGCTTCATACTCTGTCGATGTCACCGGTCATCAGTACTGAAGAATACCTTGAGTTTATTGAGTTAAAAGACCTTTCAGGAAAAGGCATTGGTTTCGTTGATATACATTTACTCGCTTCATCGGTTCTTTCAGGATATCCTTTGTGGACAAATGATAAAAAACTCAGGTTGATTGCTGATCAAATGGATATCTCATTTTATCCTTAGCGGTAATTCAAGGTGAGGTTGACAACACGTGAAGGCGAGGTTTGCGAAC
>CAZHNW010000190.1:0-3924 GCA_964534225.1 uncultured Leptospirales bacterium
GATAATGACAGAGGAACACGTAATGGAGAAGAAAGAAAGGATTGAAGAAGAGAATTCCACGAAAACAGAAAAACAGACAGCCCCCGTTAAAAGAATCGCCGTGCTGACATCCGGGGGAGACTGCAGCGGCATGAATGCATGTATCCGTTCTATAGCCCGTACCGCCCTCTGCCGCGGCATCGAGGTCTACGGTTTCCGGAAAGGTTACCAGGGTGTCTTAAACAACGATTTCATTAACCTGGACAACCGTTCTGTATCGAGCAAAATCGGTCGGGGCGGCACCTTTCTTCAGTCAGCGCGCTGCCTTGAATTCAAGACACCTGAAGGACTCCAGAAGGGATATGATAATCTCATCGATCTCGGCATCGATGGCCTCGTGGTCATCGGCGGAGACGGTTCTCTCACCGGGGCACAGAAACTACATGAAAAGGGATTTCCCGTTGTGGGAATCCCCGCATCCATCGACAACGACCTCTACGGGACAGACATGTCCATAGGCACCGACACGGCCCTCAACGCCATCGTAAACGCCATCGACATGATCAGGGATACCGCCTCGAGCCATGACCGCATGTTCATCATCGAGGTAATGGGAAGAAACTGCGGCTACCTTGCCCTTGCCTCCGCTGTTGCCTGCGGCGCCGAAGCTGCCATCATACCCGAAAGGCCCTATGACCTGGAGGCCATCGCGAAAAGGCTCAAACGCCGCTTCAAAGAAAAAAAGACCAACTCAATCATTATCGTGGCGGAAGGGGCCTCCACAGCATCGGGTATAGCAGAAAACCTCAAGGGGAAAGTCGGCTATGACATGCGGGTATCAGTACTCGGTCATATACAGCGGGGAGGCAATGCCACAGTATTCGACCGTATCCTGGCAAGCAAGCTGGGACGCAATGCCGTCACTACACTCGAAGAGGGAGAAAGCGGTATCATGATGGCCTTCAGCCGGGGCCAGTACTCCACAGTGCCCATTTCCGAAGTCATTTCACGCCAGCGTCCCCTTTCCCGCGGACTCCTTGACCTGGCAGGCCTGCTGGAAACATAAAAGCGCTCATCCTGCCTGTACACTGCCGGATATTTTCCGGTAGCAGGCTGAAAAGCGTTTTCTCATTCCAGGGAAAGGTCAACTGCTGAAACAACTTCCCCCCATTATGACGCTCCATGACATTCCCGTAACCTTTTGATTTTTAGTAAATCAGAATATGTATTAGATTTAAAATTGAAACGAATTCACTACGCATATAAAAGACCCACGGGAGGTGAACCATGAACACCAGGCGAAAACCAAAAAAATTCAGAGACGTGGACATCTTCATCATCAAAAAAACACTCCAGGACCAGCGTGATTTTTTTGAAACAGGAAAAACACGGGAGATCAACTTCCGCATATCCCGGCTGAAAAAGCTGAAAAAAGCAATACAGGCACATCATGATGATATCATCGCGGCCCTCCAGAGTGACATGGGCAAACCGCCCTTTGAGGCCTACACCTCTGAGATTGCCTTTCTCTACAGGGAAATCGATGATGCCATTAAAAATACGGCGAAGTGGTCAAAAACCAGGAAGCCCTCAACCCCCCTTCTTTTCAGGCCCGCGAAAAGTTATGTCAGGCCCGAACCGAGGGGCGTGACTCTTATTATCGGCCCCTGGAATTACCCCTTTATGCTGACAATGGCACCCCTGGTGCCTGCCATCGCGGCGGGCAATACTGCCGTCATGAAACCGGCTTCTCTTGCCCCGGCCACATCTGCGGTCATCAGAAAAATTATTTCTGAGACCTTTGACCGGAACTATGTCGCGGTTTTCGAAGGGGGCGTGGATCTCAGCACATTTCTGCTGGAACAGAAATTCGACCACATCTTCTTCACCGGCGGGCCCCGGGTGGGACGTATCGTTATGGAAGCGGCGGCACATCATCTCACCCCGGTAACCCTTGAGCTGGGGGGAAAGTCTCCTGTTATCATCGATGAAACAGCAGACCTGAAAACAGCGGTACGCAAGATTGCATGGGGGAAGTTTTTCAATGCCGGACAGACATGCCTGGCACCTGATTACGTTCTCCTTCCAGAACAGATGAGGGAACCCTTTCTTGATGAGATAAAAAAAACGGTACAGGAATTCTATGGCGACCGTCCCGAAGAGAGTCCTGACTTCGCGCGCATCATCAACCAGGACCATTTCATCCGCCTGAAAAATCTCCTTTCATCCGGCACAACAATGACAGGGGGAAGTTACAACCAGGATAAACTCTACATTGCTCCCACCATTCTCGACGGTGTCACCTTTGAAGATCCCGTCATGAAGGAAGAAATCTTCGGCCCCATTCTGCCTGTTCTCACTTACAGCGACAGGGAAGAGGCGGTACAAAAGGTTAAAAGGCTTCCAAAACCGCTGGCCCTTTATATCTTCAGCAGCAAAAAATGGGCACAGAAATGGTTTCTCGACAGGATAGAATCCGGTGGTGTCAGCATCAACGAGACCATTCTTCACATCAGCAACCCTCACCTCCCCTTTGGCGGTGTCGGTGAAAGCGGCATGGGAAGTTACCACGGCATCCACGGTTTTACCGCCTTTTCTCACATGAGAAGCATTTACCGGCGGACCTTTTCCCGTGACTGGCTCCTGCGCTATCCACCCTACAGGCTCAACATGAAATGGCTGAGAAAGTTATTCGGTTAACATAAATCCGCCGGCGTGTCCTCTCTTCAACAGGGGATACGCCGGTAATCTGTTAAATAAATAAAATTTCATTTTTCGGAGGTATTCCCTGCATGTTTCCCGCAATAAAAGTATGACCTACTTCAGAGTTTATCAAATCTTTCTGCTTTGGTTAAAATTGAATTCAATTTTTTATCAAGTGACCATATACGGGCTTCATACTTTCTGGCTGAAATGATTATAAAACTGTCAATTATTCCTATACCCTTAGATGGCAATTTATTTTTAGAGGAAAAAATACCCGCTTCAATCCATCCATTTTCAACTACTGCTTTGGGGAGGTTCTCCCAGTAAAGGGAGAGTATTTCAATTTCCCGTTTGCTTTTAGCACCCTGGAGCAATTCTCCGAAAATACATTCAACAGCCAAAACCTGCTGATTTTCCAGCAAAGATTTTACATCAGAGAAATAATCAGGATTGTTTTTCAAAAATTCTATCCAGACAGAGGTATCAAGTATAATCATCTTTTACGGTTCGATTCTCTGATCCCGGCAGCGGAATAGTCTTTAACGAATTCAAGAGGTTTCTTTGAAATGGTATCATTCAATACCTGAATCTTTTTCAAAGAAAGCCATTCTTCTAATGCTGTAATCAGGCTTTCTGTCAAATTTTTCCCACCTGCGTATTCTTTCACATTTTCAACAAGTTCATCCGGGATAAGTGCTGTTACTTTCATGCTATTAATATACGATGTTTCATCGTATATGTCAAGAAAATATCATGATTTCACAATGGTTCTACCATGGTACGGATTTTCCCAGATTCCACTGCCTCGGCAAATTCATCGGCAAGGCGCAACCCCAGTGAAAAGGCATGGTCCCAGGCTGATATCCTGTCAGCGTCATGCCCTGCATAATACCTGAAATCATGACGGTCAGGAATACGCTCCCGCGGAAGCGCTTCAATGAACTGCTGCGAGGGGGAGACAAGCAGAAGGTTCGCGGTATGCTCTCTCTGAGGCCCGCGCCAGGAAAGGTTCTTGTCAAACCAGCCGGGAACGATTCTGTCTATAAAATGAGGAAAGAGTACTATCTCGTTAGGGGCGGCATTAAAAGGGATATCAAGATGGTAATCGATCATGCCCCCGTCACGGTAGGTGCCGCCGCGGGTGCCGGGTATACCTTTGATTCCTTCCATGACAAGGGGGATAGATCCCGAAGCGAGGACCGCCCTGCGCAGGTTTTCACGGGTAAGGGAAACACGCTC
>CAZHNW010000191.1:0-3357 GCA_964534225.1 uncultured Leptospirales bacterium
CAGCGAGATCAGGCGCGTCCCCGGCGGGTGGCATCGGTCCCTTCCCCTGATGGTGCGGGAGGTCCTGGGGTTTGCCTGGCGCCCTGGTTCATGGCATTTAGAAGGAGAGGTGAAACATGCCCGCACTGAAGATGAGGAGACAGAATGGCGGCGCCAGTACCGCCTTTCCGCGGGATGGCAGCGTAAGGATATTTTTCAGTGCCGGGTACGCGGCGTGGCCAGGGGAAAAACAGATGCCCCCCTTTCATGGGGGATGGGTGTTGACATGAAGGGGACATTTTCCATGTTTCTTTCTTTATCACTGGCCTGGTTTTACTGTGATGCCGCCGCAGGCAATAGCCTCTATATCTCTACGGGATGCGTGCCGGGGGGCGTTGCAATGGCTACATCTTTGGACGGAAGGGGGCATGTGTGCGCCGGGGCTATCGGTATTGATATGGGGAAGATTTTTTTTCGCGGCCGCTACGAGATATCTTTAAAGGGGAGGGGGGTGGCGTCACAGCATGCTGATTTTTCCTGCGGAGGGAAGTTTTGAATTTTCTATTGACATCAGGCAGAAGGGAGTGCAATAATTATGTATGAAGAATCAAAATCCCACAGTGCGTATGAATCTCTGGCTTGAAAAAGAGGGCATTGTTGTTTTTGGCCACGGAAGGGTGCAGCTCCTGGAGAAGATCGATGAGCTCGGTTCCCTTCGAAAGGCTGCCGAAGATCTGGGCATGTCATACCGCGGCGCCTGGGGCAAGATCAAGGCAACAGAAGAGATCATCGGTAAGTCCCTTATAGAAAAGGTGAGTAACAGGGAAGGGTACCGCCTTACCGAGCTGGGAAAGGAACTTCTCAACCTCTATGAGAAGTGGCACCGCATGGTGGAGAAATATGCCCTGAAAAAGGCTGAGGATATCTTCCCTTTTCACAGTCATCCCCGCGAGGGCGGAGAAGTCTGACTTTCGCTGCTTTTTAAACTTCCCCCATAATTAAAAAAATACGATAAAAACTTGACATTTTCTTTACCCTGATAAAACTTAAAGTTATATTTAACTTTAAGTTTAGAGGGCATGGAAATGACAGGAAAAAAAGACAGCAGTGGCCGGAAGGAGACCTTCACCATATCTGAACTGGCGGCACAACTCGACCTGAGTCCCTCCACGATCCGTTTTTATGAAGAAAAAGGCCTGATTTCTCCGGCACGCACCCCGGGGAACCAGCGAATCTACACCAGGAAGGAGAGGGCACGCCTGCGCCTGATCCTGCGGGGAAAGTATTTCGGCGCCACCCTGGAGGAAATTGCCGAGATGATCGGTCATGCCGACGGGGATCTCAACGAGGTCAGCCAGATCGAAAAGAGCCTCGAGTATATCGATTTACGCTTCAGGGACCTGAAGCGCAGGAGGGAGGAGCTTGACCTCTTTGAGTCTGACCTGCAGAATCTAAAGGACAACCTGTCGCGGCGTCTCGATGAGCTGAAGACTGGCGGTATGAAAAAAGATAACAATGAAGAAAAAGTCTAAAGTCTAAGGAGGAGAGCCATGTTTGATTTTTTAATGACAGAAGAACAGAAGAAACTGCGTGATGAGGCACGGGAATTTACCCGGTGGGTCCCCCGTGAAATGATACTCGACATGGATGCGGAGAAGATTCAGTTTCCCCAGGAGTATCTGAAGGAATGCGGCCGCCGCAATCTGCTGGGAATACGGCTGCCGAAGAAATACGGCGGCAGGGGCCTGAACTGGGTTGATGATGTCCTTGTGGCCGAAGAGATCGGTGTTGCCAGCTACAGCCTTGCCTGTCTCTGGGGAGTCGGGGCGGATATTGTCTGCGAAGCCATAATCGAGTTCGGCAGCGAAGAGCTGAAACAGGAAGTGGTGGTGCCCCTTCTCAAGGGTGATGTCTATGCTGCTGAGTGTCTTACTGAACCACGGGGTGGATCGGATTTTTTCGGTGCCGCAACGGTGGCCCGAAAGGACGGCGACGACTGGCTTATTACCGGGCAGAAGCGTTTTATCGTTGGAGCCGAGGGCGCCGACTGGTTTCTTGTCTATGCCGTGACCAATCCTGACGCGCCGCCGCACCAGAGGATGTCCGCATTCATGGTGCCCCGCAGCGAAGGGGTTGAAAGTAAATATATCTACGGCCTCATGGGGGTTCGCGGCGGCGGTGCCGGGCGTGTCATTTTTGAAGAGGCCCGTGTCCCCGGGCGCTATGCCCTCAACGGGATCAATGGCGGTTTCGAGGTCTTTAAACGTATGATGATCCCTGAACGCCTGGGGACCGCGGCGATGACCATCGGTTCTGTCAGGCCCGCCGTGGAGATTGCCACGCGTTACACCACCCACCGTAAGGCCTTTGGTATGCCCATTATGAATTTTCAGGCTGTGGGTTTCAAGGTGGCTGACGCGGTAATGAAACTCGATGCCTGCCGCAGCCTTGCCTATACCACGGCGCGTGCCGCTGATGATGCGAATGTTCATCCCGGGCGTCTTCGCCGAATGGTTTCGGAGAGCAAGAAGTTTATCACCGAGGCGTCATGGGACATTGCCAATGAATGCATGCAGGTCATGGGGGGTATCGGTTATACCAATGTCTATCCCCTTGAACGTATTGTGCGGGACATACGCCTTGCCATGATCTGGGTGGGCAGCAATGAGATCATGCAACTCATTGTCCAGAACGAATGGTACAAGGAATACCATAAGGTACTTGCTGGAGAAAATGTCCGTGATGTCGAGGGAGACGCCCTGAACGCGGGAGAAGACGAAGAGAAGGTTTACGAGTAGGAAGTTCATACCCTGACTGTGACGGATATTCTGCCGCAGCCAGGGTATTTTATTCCACAAATTATTTGACAAAAACTTCGGACTTTCCTATTATTTATGCGGGCACAACCAGGGAGGGAAGTTATGAAGGTTACACCGGATGTTACCAGTACAAACCTGCGTCCGCTTCAAAAGGACGCGGGCCGCATTGAATCGAGAAAAAATTCAATTAATTCACCGTCAAACCGCGCTGTTAGCCAGGATTTGCAACAGTCCCTGGGAAACCGTCTTTCCATGGATCGGACCCTTGTGGATGCCCTGACCGTGGCGCAGGTCTCCACCAGCCTTGTACAGAAGGCCATGGTGGTCTCATCGCGGCTGCGAAATATTGCCGCGGAGGCAGCAACCACCCATAATATAATTGCTGATATTTTAGAATAAGCCCTCGTCTGTTGTTTTATTTTTTAAGATTGTGCTTTACCAGGATATCAATTAATGAAATTGAAGCATCTTCCATCTTGTTAACAATGCCATCCATTTTTGATAATAGGTAATTGTAGAAGAACTGTAAAATTACAGCTACGATCAAACCAGTTACAGT
>CAZHNW010000192.1:0-3285 GCA_964534225.1 uncultured Leptospirales bacterium
CAGGTGCCCTCCCGATCCGAAATTCACCCTGGAAACCTGAACTGGCTCTGAGCCTGATACTACGTAAAATCCGCCTTCTCCCCTGCAATCAGCGCCCTGACACCCTCGGCATACTCCGACGTTTCAGCGCTGGCCACCTGCATGTCCCGCTCCTCTTCGATATGTTCTTCCAGGCTGCGCCCCTGGGCTTTCAAAAAAAGTTCCTTTGTACGACGAAAACAGAGAGCGGGACCCGCAGCGAGCTTGCGGGCCAGGGCCATTGTTTCTTCTTCGAGGTTCGCCGTATCAGTAACACGGTTTACCAGACCGAGGCGCTGGAGTTCATGGGCAGACATGGTATCGGCAAGCATGGCAATCTCCGCGGCCTTCTGCCATGAAAGCTGGCTGATGAGAAGATGACTTCCCCCAAAGCCGGGAATAAGACCGAGGCGGGCAAACCCCTGTGAAAAGCGGGCATCCTCCGAGGCAATAATGAAATCACAGCAGAGGGCAAGGTTCATGCCCGCCCCCACGGCATGGCCATTTACCGCAGCAATGACCGGGGCATGAAATGAACGGAGTTTCAGGGCAATGTCATAGAGAGAACGGGTGAGACGATCCATGAATTCACCGGGTGCCCCCTCCTCGATTGATTTTTTCATTCCCTTTACGTCACCCCCGGCGCTAAAGGCGCGGTCACTTCCGGTAATAATGAGGCAGCGCAGGCTCTCATCATTTTTCAGTTCATCGAGAAGAGCGTTCAGTTCTTCTCCCGCCTCGAGGTCAAGGGGATTGAGTTTTTGTGGACGGATAAATTCCACAAGGCCGATTGACTCTTTGATGGTATAATTCAATGTTCGTCCCATACAGCATCCTCCAGGTCTTTCAGAATAATACGGGCATCCACCAGGCTGATACCGTTTTCATGGGCGATAACGGGATTAAGGTCCATCTCCTCTATCTCCGGGTATGATTCGATAATATCCGAGACGGTAATCAGCATGTCCACCAGGGCCTTGCGGTCTACAGGGGGTTTCCCCCGGATACCGTTCAGTATGGGGGCAGACTTTATCTCACCGATCATCTTTTTAGCACTGTTGCGTGAAAGGGGCAGCACCCTGAATGAGACATCCTTGACGACCTCAACCAGTATCCCCCCCAGGCCGAACATGATGACGGGACCAAACTGGTCATCGATTTTTGTACCGATAATAATCTCAACACCGTCCTCTTCCATGCGCGAGACCATGCACCCGGAAAGTTCTGCGTCCTTCTTGTACTTGCGGGCGTTGTTCATAATTTCATCAAAGGCAACCTGTATCTCTTCAGGATCACTCAGCCCCAGGCGTACTCCCCCCGCATCGGTCTTATGGAGAATGTCCGGGGAAACAATCTTCAGAACAACTTCCCCCTTGAGATCGGCGGCGATCTTGACAGCCTCTTCTGCGGTCCGCGCCACGCGGTCAACAGAAACGGGGGCATTGTGCAGTGAGAGAATTCTCTTCGCCTCCGGTTCGAGAAGTGCCCGGCGGTTTTCCTTTCTTGCCAGGTCGATTATCTCCTTACCTTCAGCCTTTGCCTTTACCCGCCAGTTAAAAACGAATTTTGCAGGGATCTTGTGTGACTGCTGAAGGTAATCACCGTAGCGGCAGAGAGATGCCATACAGCGGCAGGCGATCTCCAGTGACTCGTAACAGGGGATTCCGTAATACCGGAGAAGTTCCAGGCTGTGACTGTTGACCGCGTTATAGAGAGACTGAAGTATTATAGGCTTGTTGAATTCCTTTACCATCTTACCCATGCGGTGCGCCGCGTCCTCTTCCATAAAACTGAGCTTATCTGCAAAACGTATACCATAGCCCCCGAAAAGTCCCACGATAAGAAGCCCGTTGATATTTTTATCCTCGAGAAGAGCCCGTGCGCAGTCGGCAAAGACCGCAGGGTTTGCATCGGTCCCTCCCGCCACGTCGATGGGATTGGCCAGTGAAGCATTGGCGGGGAGAAGTTCCCCCAGTTTCTTTTTTGTCTTTTCGGTCAATGCAGGAAGTTCAACATCATAGTCAGTCAATAAATCCGCGGCGATGGTGGCATGCCCTCCCCCGTCAGCAAGAATGGCGATACGGTTCTGTTGAATAGGAGGAAGATTCGAAAGGCTCTCCGCAACGGGAAAGAGTTCATCGCTGTTTTCAATGGTGATGATGCCGGCGCGCTGAAAGGCGGTGCGGGCAACTTCCGAAATGCCCGCCAGCGCCCCGGTATGGGACCCGGCGGAACGTCGCCCCGTGGAGGAACGTCCGCTCTTTAAAAGGATCACCGGCTTTTTCAGGGTCGTTTTGTAGGCCTGCTGAAGGAACTTCCTTCCTTCCCTCAAACCCTCGACATACATCAGGATGGCACGGGTTTCAGGATCCTCACCGAAAAATTCAAGGTATTCATGAAATTTTAAATCAGCCTCGTTACCCACGCCCACGTAGAAGCTGAACCCCTTCTGGCTTCGCAGCCTGGCCTCGGTAATCAGGTGCAGGGCGATGTTGCCACTCTGCGAAAGAAGGGCAATGTCACCCCTCGGCACATTATCGAGTCCCACCAGGTTGAGGCGGTTTTTAAGACTTATCATGCCCGACGTGTTGGGGCCGATTATTCGAATGCCGTAACGGCGTGCCGCCTCGACAATTTCCTCTTCTTTTTTGCGGCCCTCGCCCCCCTGTTCGCCAAACCCCCCGGCGATGATGACGGCACCGGCAACACCCTTGCGCCCGCACTCTTCCATGACCGCGGGTATCGTTGCGGGGGGGGTAGTAATAAGGGCAACATCAACTGGATCGAATATTTCCGTTACTGAGGCAAAACAGCGAAGCCCCCGCACCGCTTCGAGTCTCGGGTTAACAGGGAAGATGTCACCTTCGAACCCCTCCTGTTGAAGTGTCTTGATTGCCTGGTATCCCCTCTTGGTCTCATCCAGGGATGCACCGATGACGGCAACAGAGCGCGCGTGAAATACCCGTGATAGATCCATGTTATTTTCCTTTATAGTCAGGTTGTCTCTTTTCCATGAAGGCGTCGATGCCTTCCTTCCAGTCTTCTGTTTCCATGCAGGAGAGAATGGCATCAGTTTCATGATGCAGTGCTGTATTGAGATCGAGTCCACTGCTCTCCTGAAGATATTCCTTTGCGAAGCGCATACTCACCGGCGCCTTTTCAGCCAGCACATCCGCCATGACAAGGGCACGTTCCATCATTTCCTCGAGGGGTCCTCAATCAAAAGGTGTGCAATGTCATCATGCCCTCTTCCGCAGAATTCAGTCA
>CAZHNW010000193.1:0-3236 GCA_964534225.1 uncultured Leptospirales bacterium
GGCTGATTATTTCCCCTGACGTCATAGAGGCCGATTTTAGCTCCGTACAGCGATACGCCTTTTCAGGGGCGGTGCAGATAACGGCATTGAGTTTCGGATTTCTCTCCTCAATGCGTTTCATGGCCTCAGCCATGAGTTCCTGTGGCGTGACTTTTTTCTTTTTTACCAGTTCCGCCAGGCCGAGACCGTCATAGTTTTCGTATTCTTTAAAGTGTGCCATTACTTCCCCCCCCCTTTTTTTATTATGTAGAAAGGCAGCCTGAATGTTTTAATACTACGACAAACAGAACAACCTGTCATCATTTTTTCCGGTCATTTTCCGTAATACTTCCGGGCACTCATTTCGCTGAGTATCTAAGTAACTCTACTTAGGCGAAAATTATTAAAATTTATAAAACAAGTCATGCTGAGCGGAGTCGAAGCATGATAATAGTAATAAATCAACTTATTTCAATTTTATTCACCCTTCGACTCCGCTCAGGGTGACAATATTGCTGAATAGAACAGTGTATTACATAAGCAAGCGACATCAGATTCTAAAAATCGCCTAAGTCGAGTAAGTAATTATTCCAATATTAATTGACAACTCAGAGCGTTTGTGTAATCATTTGTTAAATTCCCTTAATTTTTTCAATGGCGAACCCATTATTCCCGGAGTGAGACTATGAAAAGGCTTTCCCTGAGATTTTTTTCTGTACTGCTTTTCTGTTCCATGATCCTTTTCTTTTCATGCCGTTCAGACAATACCGCCTCCCCTGCACCCAGGGCCGAGAAGGGATTCATGGACCTTACGGGCTGGGATTTCAATACACAGGGCCCTGTGCGTCTCGATGGCACCTGGCAGTTCTACTGGAAAAAACTCCTTACTCATAAAGACTTTTCAGGCGATAAAACTGCCCCGGCCCCCACGGCCATGGTCCCGGTACGCGGCCTCTGGAACGGCCTTGAAACAAAAGAGGGAAAACTCCCCGGCAAGGGGTACGGCACCTACCGCCTCAGGGTAAAGATGAAAAAACAGGACACCCTCATGGGCCTTAAGATTCTCGATGCCGCCACTGCATACCGGCTCACCATCAACGGCACCTTCATTGCCGCCAACGGTACTGTCAGTGCCTCTCCTGGTAAAGTTGAACCTCAATTTCATCCTTTAGTTGCACCCGTGAACCTGGGAAACCTCTGCAGTATAAATAATGAAGGCACCACCACCCTGGACATCCTCTGCCAGGTCAGCAACTATCATCATAAAAAAGGAGGCCTGTGGGAAAGCATCCAGATGGGGCACCTGACCCAGGTAAGGGACATGCGTGAAAAATCAATGATCGTTGATTTTTTTATCATCGGCATTATCTTTATCATGGGTCTCTACCACCTGGGCCTCTACTTTCTCAGGAGACGTGACACCTCGCCCCTCTTTTTTGGTCTTCTTGCCATAATGATCGGCTCACGGGTTTTCGTTACCGGTGAAAGGATACTCGTTCACTGGCTGCCTGACATTAACTTTCAGCTCCTTAACAAGATTGATTATATTACCGCCTACTGCAACATTGCCCTCATTGGCCTTTTTGTCTATGTTCTCTTCAGGGATAAATTTCCCAAGAGGCTCATGCAGGCCATCACCCTGCCTGGACTTCTCTTTGCCCTTTTCATACTGGTAACCCCGCTTGATGTCTATTCCCTGCTGAAAAGTGTCTATGACCTCTACGTGGTTCTCGGGGGCATGACCATTCTTGTTATTTTGGCTGTTCTCAGCATCAAAAAAACAAATGGTGCCTTTATCGCCTTTCTCGGTTTTCTTATCATGTACGGAACCGGCATCAATGATGTTCTCTATAACGCGGGGGCCATCAATACCTTCAACATGGTACCCTTTGGTCTTTTCTTCTATATAATTTCACAGTCATACCTCCTGGCAAAACTTTTCACCAATGCCTTTATCATCATCGAGAACCTGTCAGAAGAGCTGCAGAAACTCAATGTCTCCTATTCACGCTTTGTGCCTCACCAGTTTCTCAGTTTTCTCGGCCATAAATCCATTATGGAAGTTAAAAAGGGAGACCATGTTCAGAAAGAAATGACTGTCTTTTTCTCTGACATCAGGTCTTTTACGTCAATGTCTGAAAAGATGACTCCCCAGGAAAACTTCAACTTCCTCAACTCATACCTCGGCAGGGTGAGCCCCCTCATCAGCAATGCCAACGGGTTCATCGACAAGTTCATCGGCGATGCTATCATGGCCCTCTTTCCCGAAACTGTGGACAGCGCCCTTGATGCCTCCATTGCAATTCTTCATGAACTGTCAGTCTACAACGAACAGCGTGAGAACAGCGGGTACGAACCGGTACGCATTGGTATCGCCCTTCATACGGGTATACTCATGCTGGGGACCATCGGCGAAGAAAACAGGATGGACGGTACTGTTATCGCTGACGCGGTCAACCTTGCCTCACGTCTCGAGGGGCTCACCAAGGTCTTTGGGTCAGGCATTATTATAAGCGGCGAGACCCTTAACAAACTTAAAAATCCTGACAAATACAGCTGCCGCTACCTGGGAAATGTTCACGTCAAGGGAAAAGACAAACCGGTGCGCATCTATGAAATCTTTGAAGGAGACAGCGATGAGATGCGGCAGCAAAAAAAAGACTCACTGGAAAACTACACAAGTGCCCTCGATTACTACTATGAAAAAAATTTCGATGAGGCGGTACGCCTCTTTGAGAAAGTACTCGAAGTCAACCCCGATGACATGGCCGCGCACTTTTACATGAGGCGCATCGAAAATCACCTGGCCCAGGAAACTGTTTCATCACGGGAAACAATGATCAGGTTCTGATTCAAAAGAGAGAAGATGACATGACACGATTTTTTATAATTTTTGCCGCTGTTCTTCCCGGAATAATGTTTTCTCTTTCCTGCGGCAAAATGCCACCGCGCCCCACGGCTGTTTTAGTATGGGGGGAAGTGACCCTCCAGAAGTCTATCGGCTCCATCAGTACCCTGAACGCGGGAGAGGCCCTTTCGTGCAATGATGAAATCTCAACGGGAGGTGATTCTTTTTGTGCAGTCCAGGTGCGCGAAGATATCATGGTAACACTTGACAGGGCCGGTGCCCTTACCCTTTTAAAAAATGACGGCAGCACTTCCTGCACCTTTAAACTCGAAAGGGGTTCCCTCTACTTCCGACAGGCAAAGGATGTCAAAAAAGAAAGCTGCCTTATCACCGCAGGCCCCCTCACCCT
>CAZHNW010000194.1:0-3108 GCA_964534225.1 uncultured Leptospirales bacterium
GGCAAACTCAGCAGTCATGTTTTCCGCCCGCCGCTGGCGGGCGGATAACATAATTAATAGAGGTTGCCTGGAAATAAAATTTTCCGCAGTCCCGGCCATTTATGAACCGGTTAGAGGCATGTAAATATTTCTTATAGAAAATAATAAAATGCTTTCCAGAATCGCCCCCCTGCATCATTTTGTCCCCGCACGAAGGAAATATTCCCCCTCCCCTCCGGAAGCGCAAATTTTGGATAAAAAGGTACCTGACAGGAAAACACCATGAATGTGGCAACCATGCAAAAAATAAAAAATATCGCCATCATCGCCCATGTCGACCATGGGAAAACCACCCTTGTAGACGCCATGCTGCGCCAGACAGGGGTTTTCAGGGAAAACCAGCACGTTGAAGAACGCGTCATGGACTCCAATGACCTTGAAAAAGAACGGGGCATCACCATCTTTTCCAAAAAC
This sequence comes from uncultured Leptospirales bacterium, assembly GCA_964534225.1. Lineage (GTDB taxonomy): Bacteria > Spirochaetota > UBA4802 > UBA4802 > UBA5550 > CAZHNW01. Next base: position 454 of record CAZHNW010000194.1, read on the forward strand.
GCCTCCCTCTCGTTTCGGGGGCACAAGATCAATATTGTAGATACTCCGGGACACGCCGACTTCGGCGGCGAGGTACAGCGTATCATGAAAATGGTAGACTCAGTTCTCCTCCTCGTTGACGCCTTTGAAGGCCCCATGCCGCAGACAAAGTATGTTCTTAAAAAATCCCTGGAGCTGGGGCTCAAACCCATCGTGGTCATCAACAAAGTCGACCGCCCCAACAGTCGGCCCCATGATGTTCTTGATATGGTTTTCGATCTTTTTGTGCAGCTGGGCGCCTCTGATGAACAGCTCGATTTCCCCGTGGTCTATGCCTCGGCAAAGAACGGGTATGCCCGCTACGAAACGGATGACACCAACGAAGATGTTACTCCCCTTCTCGAGACAATCGTCAACAATGTCTCTGACCCCGCAGGTGATATTGATGAGCCCCTTCAGTTTCTTGCCTCGGCAATCGAGTACGACACCTATCTTGGCCGCATCGCAACGGGGCGTATGCATAACGGCAGAATGTCACGGGGAGAAGATGTTCTTCTCATGAAAAATGACGGCACCATGACGCCCCATCGCATAACTAAAATTTTCAACTACCAGGGGTTAAAAAGGGTGGAAGTCGAAACCGCTGCTGCCGGCGACATTGTCTCACTTGCTGGAATCGACAGTATCGATATCGGAGAAACAATAGCGGACAGGGAAAACCCCACAGCCCTCCCTTCGATCTCTATTGATGAACCCACCCTCTCAGTATCATTTATGGCGAACACTTCACCCTTTCTCGGTAAGGAAGGAACCTTTGTGACTTCAACCACTGTCTGGGACCGCCTGATGAAGGAAAAGCAGAACAATGTCAGCATGGTTATCGAAAGAGATGAAAACAGTGATACCTTTACTGTCAAGGGCCGTGGAGAACTTCAGATATCCATTCTCATAGAAAACATGCGCCGCGAAGGATATGAATTCCAGGTCTCGAAACCGGAGGTCATCTTTAAAGATGTCAATGGCAAAAAACATGAACCGATAGAGCTTGCCATGATAGACGTGGCTGATGAATTTACCGGTGCCGTTATCGAGCGCCTCGGGAAAAGAAAGGGTGAAATGATAAACATGGTCCAGGGAACCGATGGCTACACCCGCCTCGAGTTCAAGGTCCCCGCCCGCGGCCTCATCGGCTTTCGCAACGAATTTCTCACGGAGACACGGGGTACCGGTATTCTCAACCACAGCTTTTTTGACTACGAAGAGTACAGGGGGGACATTCCCCGGCGCACATGCGGCGTACTGGTTCAACTCGAAGAGGGTTCATCTGTTGCCTATGCCCTTGATACACTGCAGGACCGGGGAGAACTTTTTATCGGGCCCGCGGTTCAGGTCTACGGCGGCATGATCGTGGGCGCTCACAGCAGGGAAAACGACCTGGAGGTCAATGTCTGCCGCACCAAGAAACTTTCCAATGTCCGCGCCTCTGGTTCAGATGAAGCAGTCAAGCTCATTCCCCCGCGTCAGTTCTCCCTTGAACAGGCGCTTGAATTCATCGATGACGATGAACTCCTGGAGATCACGCCAAAGTCCATCAGGATGCGAAAAAAGATCCTCGATAAGATCGACCGCAAAAGGGCGGGAAAAAAATAGTTCATTTAAAACAGAAGAGGGAGCGCCGAAAGCGCTCCCTCTTCTGTTTTAATTACAGCTCCGGTCTTCGGCCAAACCAGGGGCGTGCCTTTTCAAGCTGCCCGGCGAGCCTGAACAGAAGGGCCTCATCCCCAAAGGGGGCAATGAACTGTACTCCCAGGGGAAGACCTTCATCAGTCCAGTAGAGGGGCACCGACATGGCGGGCTGACCGGTAAAGTTTGCAAGCTGGGTAAAGGGTGTCCTCTCCAGGCTTTCAAGGGCGATCTGTTCTGTCATTCCCGTTGCCTTCAGCAGTTTTCCCATTTTCAGGGTGTCGATAAGATTCATAAAAAATTTTTCTGTTCCAGTGGGAAGAAGCTCACCGATACGTGCCGGGGGCATTGCCGCTGCAGGGGTCAGGTAGAGATCGTATTCTTCATGAAACTCACCCATGACACGTGCCGCCTGGTCCCAGAGCCTGATGGCAGAAACAAAGTCACGGGCACTGAAAACCTTACCCAGCAGGCCCAGGGTCCAGGTACTAAGTTCAAAATCTTTTTTTGACGGCTTTCGCCCCAGCACTTCTTCTGCCGCGTCGATGTCCGCCGCCACTTCTCCATAGTACATGGTGATATAAGACATGGCCAGGGCCTTTCCATCGAGGGGAGGCGTTTTTTCCTCAACGATATGTCCCAGGTCTTCGAGAAGACGTGCCGCGTCTTCCACCGCGGCGATACAATCAGGATGTACCTGCATGCCAACGGGTGATTCAGTGGAAAAAGCCACCTTGAGCTGACCTGTTTTTGCCTTTATTTCTTTCAGGTAGGGCTTTTCCGGCTGAGGCAGAAGGGTTCGAGCGCCCCTGTCCATGCCGCAGGTGGCATCAAGAACAGCGGCGGAGTCACGGACTGAACGTGTCAGTACATGTTCAACCACCGCACCCTGCCACAATTCCCCTGCTGCGGGGCCTACAGGGTTTCTCCCCCGTGTCGGTTTCAGGCCGAAGAGGCCGCAGTACCCGGCGGGGATACGTATACTTCCCCCCC
>CAZHNW010000195.1:0-2836 GCA_964534225.1 uncultured Leptospirales bacterium
ACGAGGATGAACCCACGGACCGTGATCACCTGATCCGCCAGGAGCAGCTTCACGAAGATGACCCCACAGACCGTGACCATCTGATTCGTGAAAAAGAGCTGCATGAAGCTGACCCCACGGAAAGGGACAGGCTCATTCGCCGCAAAAGAAACGAGGATGTCTGGGCGTGAGCTGAGAGAGTCGGGGGGGTGATGTCTCATCCCCCTGCAGTTTTGATTATTATGCCGAAACCAGTCTCTTTGCCAGGTTCACTGCTGAAACGGCATCTTTAGAATAGTGAGCGCCGATGCTTTCGGCATATTCCTCGTTGACAACGGCGCCGCCGACCATGACAGGAATGGCAATGCCGTCACGGTCGAGGTTTTCACGCACGGTTTTCATTTCACCCATGGTGGTGGTGAGAAGTGAACTGAGGCAGATGATGTTGCTTTTGACTTCAACAGCCTTTTTAATGACATCTTCGGCAGCAATATCCTTGCCCAGGTCATGTACCTCGAAACCATGATTTTCCATCATCATGGCAACAATATTCTTACCGATATCGTGAATATCTCCTTTTACCGTACAGATAACAACGGTCCCCTTTTTTTCCGTGGATGCCTCGCTGAGAATGGGCTTGAGGATGGCAAAACCCTTTTTCATGGTGTTGGCCGAGGCAATCATCTGGGGAAGAAAGTATTCACCGGTACTGTAGAGGTCTCCCACCTTTTCAAGTGCCTTGAGGAGTCCCTGGTCCATGATATCCTGGGGAGATTTTTCTTTGAGTGCCTCGTTGACCGTATCTTCTATTACATCCACGTTGCCTTCTACAACGAGTGTGTAAATTTTCTCAATAATGTCAACAGGGCCGGTATCTTCACGGGCAGGTGCCGGTGTTGTTCCCTGCTGGTCTTTGAAGTGTGCGATGTAGCGGGCCGCATCCGGGTCATTGCCCGTGAGAAAGTCCCGTGCCAGGACCTCTTCCTCCGAAGGAGACTCGATAAGTTTCAGGGTGCCGGGGTTGACTATGGCCGCGGTAAGGCCCTTTTCACGCGCCATGGAGAGAAACATGTTATTGACATGCTTTCGCTGTGGCAGGCCAAAGGAGATGTTAGAGATGCCCAGGGATGTCTTGATCCCCTTCGCGGTAAAGTGTTCAACCACCTTGAGGGTTTCCATGGCGGCACCCGGCTCGGCGCTTTCCGCGAGCATCAGGGGGTCTACCAGGATACGTTCAGGGGCGATGCCTTCTTTCGCGAGAATCTCGACGAGGCGGTCCCCTGCGGCAATACGTTTTTTCGCGTCCTGGTGAATGCCGTTATCATCGAGGCAGAGGGCCACCACGTAGCAGCCGAATCTTTTAAGCAGGGGAAGTACCGTGTCGATACTCGTCTGCCTGCCGTTGATGGAGTTGATGATGGGCACCCCCGGGTAGGTCATAAGGGCCTTCTCGAGCACCTGGGGGTTGTCTGAGTCGATCATGAGGGGCACGTCAACGGTGTTGGAGAGTATGGAGACAGAGCGGTGCATTGCCTCGATCTCGTCGATGCCAGGGAGCCCTACGTTGATGTCAAGGAGATGTGCCCCTTCCTTTACCTGTTTGCGGGATTCTTCGCGTAGAAAGTCCCGTTTGTCTTCCTTGAGTTCTGCGGCGAATTTTTTGCGTGCCGAGGGATTGAGCCGTTCACCCAGCACCAGGAGTCCCTCGTGGGCCTCCATGTCATGGCAGCGACTGCGGCTGGTACAGAAACGGTACGATTTTTCAGCAGGGGTGGGGGGAAGTGAAAGGCCCTTTAACTTCCCCGCCAGGGCCCCGATATGATCCGGGTTTGTACCGCAGCAGCCCCCCACAAGGCGCACACCCATCTTTGCGAACTCAACAGAAATATTCGCGAATTTTTCAGGGGTGAGGCGGTAGACGGCGCGGCCCTCTTCCATTTCGGGAAGCCCCGCGTTGGACCAGACAGAGAAATCGATGTTCAGCTTTTTCAGGTCGTCGATATTCTCCTGCCATATTTTCAGCATGCCGTCGGGGCCCATGCTGCAGTTGGCCCCCACGATGTCAGCACCGCAGGCGGAAAGGGTGGCAAAGCCGGTGAGCATGTCAGTTCCTGTCATGGTTTTGCCGTTGTCCTCAAAGGTCATGCTGCAGAGAACAGGCAGGTCAGTATGGTCCTTTGCCGCCAGGAGGGCGAGTTTCGCCTCCTGTATGTCGTTCATTGTTTCGATAACGATGAGATCTGCGCCGCCACGGGCAAGTCCCCGCATCTGTGCCGCGTATGATTCGTATATCTCTTCGGCAGGGGTCTCTCCCATGGGCTCGATGAGCCTGCCCGTGGGGCCTACAGATGCGCCCACGTATTTCCCGTACCGGTGGGCGACGCGACGGGCAAGGGCTGCCCCTGCCTCGTTTATCTCCTCGCAGCGGTCTGCAAGGTTGAATTCTGCCAGCTTGATGCGGCTTCCGCCGAAGGTGTTGGTTTCAACAAGGTCAGCGCCGGCATCAAAGAAGAGGCCGTGTATCTCTTCGAGAAGTGCCGGTTGCTCAACGTTGAGAAGTTCAAAGGAGCCGGCGTATCCCGGGATTTTTTGAAAGAGAAGTGTCCCCATGGCGCCGTCAACGACGATGGGTTCAGGTTTTTTAAGTCGTTCTTTAAAGTTCATGGTTGCTCCTGAAACTATATCAATATATCTTGATATAGTAATATAATATTCATTTTTGTCAAGGTTTTTGTATGAAAAAATTGAACAGGTGTGATAAATATATCCCGGTTTACCGGTTTTTTCTATTATTATTAAACTGATTTAAGAGTTTTTTGGGGTGGGGAAGTTTAATCTTTTTCTTTTCGTTTACAGC
>CAZHNW010000196.1:0-2261 GCA_964534225.1 uncultured Leptospirales bacterium
GGCAAGTCTCACGGTGGTGAGTATCTACGTACACTACCTGTCAGACCTGCCCAGCAGCGTGGGCCTTCCCCTCTTTCTACCCTTTACACAGAAACGGTACAGTTTTAATCTCTGGGCCGATACAGGGGCCTATGGCTGGGCCAGTTTCAAGGGCACCTACGAGCAGGCATGGACATGGGTTCTCGAAGGGGGGTCGTACCTCATTCTTCTCATCCGCGCCTACCAGGAAGCGGTCTGGCCCTTTGTCTAACAAAATAACCGCGCAGGGCCATGCACCTCAGCATGTCCCTGTTTGTTCCCACCTGAACTCAGATTCTCTACCGGGGTAACAGATATGCCATCTCATACTCATTATGATTTTATTATTGCAGGAAGTGGTTTCGGCGGGGCACTCTCCGCGCTGAACCTGGCACAGAAGGGCCGCAGTGTACTCGTCATCGAACGGGGTGTCTGGCCGAAACGTGACGACACCTGCTGGGACGAAGAAGCCCTGCACCTGAAAGACCATCTCTACCGCAGCAGGGTACCCTTCTATGTTGACCAGAAACAGGGAGACTTTGACAAAGAATGGGCAGACGACACCGTGGGGGGAATGTCAACCCTCTACGGGGCTGTATCTTTTCGCATGCGCGAAGAAGACTTCCTCGGCGCTCCGCAGGAAGATACCTCCATGCGCGATACTTCCTGCGCCTGGCCCTATGGTTACCGTGAACTCGAACCCTTCTATGACCGCGCCGAAGAAATCCTCGGTATCGCGGGCATCCGCGGCAAAGACATAACAGAACCGCCGAAAAAAGATGATTACCTCCACGAACCGGGCACGGTCCTGTCACGGCCGTCAAAAAAAATATGGGACGCCGCGGAAAAATCGGGGCTTCACCCCTTCTTTCTCCCCATGGCCATTAACTTCAGCGGCAAATACGGAAAAGAAAAATGCATCTCCTGTTCCACCTGCGACCATTACCTCTGTAAAATCGAGGCCAAAAATGACCTGGCGGTAATGGTACTTCCCCGGGCTATTGAAGCGGGTGCCGTGGTCCTGGATGATACGCGGGTGACAGAAATTACCACCGAGGGCAAAAAAGCCACAGGGGTACTGACGGTACACCAGTCAACGGGAGAAAAGAGCCACTTTACCGCGGAGAATGTTATTCTCGCCGGGGGTGCCCTTTCTTCCCCCCATCTTCTTCTCGCTTCAGGGATCGACGAGTTGACCGGCAATAAAAATATCGGCCGTCATCTCATGCGCCACAGCAACGGTGTTGTGGCGGGAATATTTCCCACACGGTCGAACCCGGAAAAGACCCTGCAGAAACAGGTGGGCATTGCAGATTACTACCACGGAGATCCTGAAGGCAGAGAAGGCCCCGAAGGTCCCTGGGGGATGATCCAGGACGTTTCCAGTATCGGCAAGGGTGTCATCAAGGACAACTCACCCTTTGGGCTGAAAAACATCGCCGCCTTTGTCTCTGACTTTCTCATCAACCTGCTGGTCATCGCCGAGGACATGCCCCGTTTCGAAAACCGTGTCTATATTGATAACGATGAAAAAGACATTTACGGCATGCCGCTGATGAAAATCCATCACCGCTACACAAAACGTGATATCCAGGTGCGCGATATTCTCTACCGGAAGGCGAAAAAAATACTGCGAAAGGCGGGGGCCCTTTTCTTCTACACCATGCCCATCGAGACCTTTTCTCACGCCCTGGGCACCTGCCGCATGGGCAGCGACCCTGAAAATTCAGTTGTCGATCCTCAGTGCCGCGTCCACGGCATGAAAAACCTCTATGTCATCGATGGCGGATCCATGCCCGCAGGGGGATCGGTCAACCCGAGCCTTACCATTGCCGCCATGGCATTAAAGGCAACAGACGAGATGTAGAAGCAGCCTCTTCACCACGTATACCTTCCCAAAATACAACATATTATTTGTTGACAATTGAGTGACAAAATGGTATCTTATTTACAATAAAAGTGAGGTTGTCATGAAGTTTGTTACCGTCAGAGATTTCAGGACCCGCCCCGGTCAAATATGGAAAGAATTAAAAATCGAGCAGGAAATCGTCATTACCAGCAATGGATCCCCCATTGCCCTGCTGACCCCCCTTTCTGATTCAAACCTTGAAGATACGGTAAAATTAGTGAGAAAGGCCCGCGCGGTTAATGCCCTTAAAACCATGCAGCAGATATCACAACAAAAAGGATCGTAAACCAGGAGATCGTTCAGCCTCCCGCAGGATGCGGATGTAAGACCAACA
>CAZHNW010000197.1:0-2215 GCA_964534225.1 uncultured Leptospirales bacterium
AGAGCGCCAGAATCGCACTCTGGAGGCCGTGGGTTCGACTCCCATCATCTCCACATTTGAAATCTTATTTAAAGGAAAGAGAATGAATATCTACAGAATACCTTTCAGAATCATGATGATGGCCATTTTCGCCATGGCCCTTTTTATCTTCACCGCCTGTGATGGTGATTCTTCAACGGGGAGTTACTCCGGTATCATGCTTATTGACAATGGCGCCTATGGCTCACCGGAAAGTTCCGTTGCCTACCTGGGAGACGATGTCACCATGGTCATGTCAACGCAGGATGCAGGCACCATTACCGCCATGGAGTATAAAACCGAATACATGGCCGACTGGGCCGATGCGGTCCCTGATGGGGATAATTTTAACTGTGTCATTAACGCCGCGGGGTATGACAATAAAATCGGTCTTGTTACTGTCAGTTTCAGGGCGACAAACAGCGAGGGAGAAGACTTTACCCTTGAGAAGAACGCTCCCGTCTATGCCACCACTGCCGAAATCGAAGGCTCTGGTAAATGGCTCGAGACCGCCCTTAATGAGTTGAAAGATGCAACAGAAGCAACGTATACCTTTACCCTGGATACAGACTATATGGGAACGGGTTATCAGGCCGTAGTTGTGACTGGCAGTGAGACCGATACGATCCATGTGCGCACCAAAGGCAAACAGAACCCAACGGGCCTGCATGAACATACCCACTTTATCGATCCCGTTATGTCAAAGGACGAACTCCGCGCCGCTCTCGAGGCATCATGGTTCGGTGACGGCATCTCTGCCGACGATGAATAGAAACAGGTAATTTACCTATTCCCTCAGTGCCTCCGCGGGCATGAGACGCTGTGCGTGCCGTGCCGGGATCATGGCGGCACAGGCGGGCACCACGATGGCAATGGTTACGGCTATGACCAGGTCTTTGATCTGTGTTACCGGGTGAATGACATACTCGATGGGCATCTCCAGTGATTTCAGCTGGGTTGAAAAATCGATGCCACGCGCCCCGAAGTAGCTGATAATAATAAACCCCGCAATGGCGCCGAGGATTCCCCCGGCGGCACCCAGGATGGCCCCTTCGCAGGTAAAGTTCAAAAATATTTCCCTGTCCGTCATGCCCAGTGCCTTCATGGTGCCGATTTCTCTCATGCGTTCAAAGATGGCCATCATCATGGTGTTGATGATGACAAAGGACGCGAGAAAGAGTACAATGATTTCAAAAAAGGCATAGACCGAGCCCATCAGTTCAAGGGTGGCGTAGAATTCGCCCATCTGTTCTTTATAGGTCTGCGCCGTAATCCCCGGGGGAAGGTACTCTGCAACTTTCTTTTTCAGTTCATCAACATGTTCGTGGGAGGCGCCGTAGATAAAAAGGGCGGTGGTGGTTTTACCAAGTTTCAGGAGGCGGCGTGTGTCTTCCATGTTGAGAAAAAAATATTTTTTATCATAGGCCATGCCGAACCTGAAGATCCCCTCAACGGTGACACTGATACCGTTGAGGCCCCCCATGGATGTTTTCGTCGCCACCAGGAGGCGGTCCCCCACGGAGACGTTCATTTTTTCAGCCAGCCTGTGGCCGATATAGATTCCTTTGCCGGTAAACTTCCCCCTTATAATCTTTTTTTTAAGGTTGAGGGAAGTTGAAGCAGCATCGATGCCCATACCAACAGCCTGGACGGTTCTCTCGTTGTGCCCCAGGAGGATGCCGAACTGGACACGCTCCTCCACGTGGCTGACCCCGTCGATGGCTGCCAGCTTTTTCTTCAGGGCAGGGGCGGAAGTTATCACCTCGTCGACGGGCATGAACTTTTCGCGCTCGAGAAAATCCTCCGTGGTGACGCGGATGTGCCCGGTCTGGTACCGGGTAAAATTTTCGATGTAGTCATTGACAATGCCGTTGACCCATCCCTGGGTCAGACCCACCAGGAGGGCGCCGAAGAATATGGTCAGCGCCGTCAGGAAGGAACGCTTCCGGTTACGAAGGACGTTGCGGAGGGCGAATTTCAGTATCATTGTTTTCTCCTTTCTCTTCCTTTACTGGACCTTTCTCAGGCATTCAGCGGGGCTCATGCGCATCACCTTTTTCGCCGGGTAGTAACTCGAAATAACACTGGCGAGAATCGAAACCGCCAGGGCCTTTGCATAGGAAGAAAAGACCCAGGCGGATTTTACCACGCCCATGACATTGATGCCCATGCTCTCTTCGCCCATCATGGCGGTGTA